>NZ_BAAARK010000007.1:0-355113 GCF_039532155.1 Streptomyces lunalinharesii | reverse complement strand
GGTGGTGTTGCAGGACTGCTGCGCTTTACGTCCTGCAACACCACCCCCTCCGGCCCGCCACCTCCCGTTGAGGGTGGGTTGAAAGACGGGTGGGTGGGGGCTGGGTGAGTGGGGGCGTCTGGCGGCGGGGGATTTCAGGTGGTGGCTAGGTCCCGTTCGCCGGCGCGGTGGGCGGAGAGTCGCTCCTCGGCCAGGGCGATGGCCTCGGCGTCGTCCCGTGACGTGGCGACGGCGAGGGCGTTCCCGGCGAGGGTGTGGGCGCGCTGACGGAGGGCCGGGATCCGGGTCGGGTCGCCGCCGGTCGGCTCGGCGCGCAGCGGCAGTTGGCCGCTCAGTCGGGCGACCGCGGCGGCGATGCGCTCGGCCGCCGAGGCCAGGGCGGTGCGCGCGGCGCCGCACTCGGTCAGGGCGTGCAGCTCGTCGGTGACGGTGAGCAGCGCGGTCAGCTGCCCGGCGAGCCGGATGTCCAGCTCCTCCTCGCGGGAGCGGTGCCAGATCCCCGGGGCGACGGCCATGGTGTGGACCGACTTGGTGCGGATCGGTTCGTACATGGGACGGCCTCCTGAAAACGTCTAGGAGGCCATCCTAGCTTAGACCTTGTCTAAAGTTGTGTCCCGTATAGAAGTCGCTGCGCTTCAGTACTGCCCGTAACCGTCGAGGAAGGCGCCGATGCGGGTGACGGCGTCCGTCAGGTCGTCCTTGTTCGGCAGCGTGACCAGGCGGAAGTGGTCCGGTTCGGGCCAGTTGAAGCCGGTGCCGTGGACGATCATGATCTTCTCGGCGCGCAGCAGGTCCAGCACCATCTGCCGGTCGTCCTTGACCTTGTACACCGCGGGGTCCAGGCGCGGGAAGGCATAGAGCGCGCCCTTCGGCTTGACGCAGCTGACGCCCGGTATCCGCGTGAGCAGTTCGTAGGCGGTGTCGCGCTGCTCCAGGAGTCGGCCGCCGGGGAGCACCAGGTCGTTGATCGACTGCCGGCCGCCGAGGGCGGTGGCGACGGCGTGCTGCGCCGGCATGTTGGCGCACAGCCGCATGTTCGCCAGGATCGTCAGGCCCTCGATGTACGAGGTGGCGTGCGCCTTCGGGCCGCAGACCGCCAGCCAGCCGCTGCGGTAGCCGGCGACCCGGTACGCCTTGGACAGGCCGTTGAAGGTCAGCGTCAGCAGGTCCGGGGCGAGCGCGGCGAACGGGGTGTGGGTGACGCCGTCGTAGAGGATCTTGTCGTAGATCTCGTCGGCGCAGACGATCAGGTTGTGCCGGCGGGCGATCTCGGCGATGCCGCGCAGCAACTCGTCGTCGTAGACCGCGCCGGTGGGGTTGTTGGGGTTGATGACGACGATGGCCTTGGTGCGGTCGGTGACCTTGCGCTCGATGTCGGCGAGGTCCGGCGTCCAGTCGGCCTGCTCGTCGCAGCGGTAGTGGACGGCGGTGCCGCCGGAGAGCGAGACCGACGCCGTCCACAGCGGGTAGTCCGGGGCCGGGACCAGCACCTCGTCGCCGTCGTCCAGCAGCGCCTGCATCGACATCTGGATCAGTTCGGAGACGCCGTTGCCGAGGTAGACGTCGTCGACGGAGAGGTCGATGCCCTTGGTCTGGTAGTGCTGCACCACTGCCCGGCGGGCCGAGAGCAGGCCCTTGGCGTCGCCGTAGCCGTGCGCGGTGCCGACCGAGCGGAGGACGTCCTCCAGGATCTCGGGCGGGCACTCGAATCCGAACGCCGCCGGGTTCCCGGTGTTGAGCTTGAGGATGCGGTGACCCTCTGCCTCCAGCCGCATCGCCTCCTCAAGCACGGGGCCGCGGATTTCGTAGCAGACGTTGGCGAGCTTCGTTGACTGGATCACCTGCATGACGGCCACTCTACGGGGGCGTAGGGCAGCGCGCCGGGTGGTTTTCGCCACGTGGTCGGCGGACGGTGTGCGGGCGGTGACGTGCGGTGAGTGGTGGGGTGGGTGCTGATTTCGTGGCGGGTGGGGCTGGACGTTCCACCGGGTGGGGTCAGGGTCGGCTCGGGGTGCGGCGGACCGCCCGGCCGGCCAGGGCGGTGGTGCGGCGGCCGTCCTCGATGACGAAGCGGCCGTCGATCAGGACGTGCGGGATGCCGGTGGGCGGGGTGCGCGGGGCGTCGAAGGTGGCGCCGGCGGCGACCGTCTCCGGGTCGAAGAGGACCAGGTCGGCGCGGTACCCCGCGCGGACCAGGCCGCGGTCGGGCAGCCGCAGCCGGGCGGCCGGGCGCGACGTCAGGTGCGCCACGCACTCCTCCAGGGACAGTACGCCCAGCTCACGGGCGTAACGGCCGAGGTACTGGGGGAACGTGCCGTACGCCCGCGGGTGCGGCTTGGCGCCTTGCAGGATGCCGTCGCTGCCGCCGGTGTGGACCCGGTGCCGCATGATCTGCCGGACGTTCTCCTCGTGCCCGACGTGCTGGAGGATCGTGGGGCCCAGCCGGTCGGCGCGCAGCAGGTGGCGGGCGGCGTCCCAGGGGTCCTCGCCGCGGGCGGCGGCGGTGCGGGCGACGGTCGCGCCGACCCAGCCGCCGAGTGCGGGGTCGGTGACGCCGGAGATCTCGATGGTGTCCCAGTCGATGGGGACGCCGTGGCAGCCGTCCGACCCCTCGACCTCCAGGGCGTGCCGGACGGCCGCGGCGGTGGTGTCGTCGGCCAACCGGGCCAGGGTCGCCGCCGGGCCGCCCTCGCTGGCCCAGCTGGGCAGCATCGCCACGAGCGTGGTGCAGCCGGGGGTGTACGGATAGGTGTCCAGGGTGAGGTCGGCGCCGGCGTCCAGGGCCTCGTCCAGCAGGGTCAGGAGTTCCGGCGCGCGGCCCTCGTTGACGCCGAAGTTCATGGTGGCGTGGGCGAGGTGCAGCGCGCAGCCGGCCTCGCGGGTGAGGGCGATCATCTCCTCGTACGCGGCCAGGGCGCCGGCCCCGTAGGAGCGGTGGTGCGGGCAGTAGTAGCCGTCGTAGCGGGCCACCACCCGGCACAGTTCGGTCAGTTCGGCGTCGGAGGCGTACATGCCCGGGGTGTAGGTCAGGCCGGACGACAGGCCCACCGCGCCCTGCTCCAGGCCCGCGGCGACCAACTGCCGCATCCGGTCGAGTTCGGCGTCGGTGGCCGGGCGGTCGTCCCAGCCGACGGCGAGCATCCGGACGGTGCCCTGGGGGACGAGGTAGGCGGCGTTGACCGCGATGCCCTCGCCGTCGAAGCCGTGGTCCAGGCGGTCGAGGTACTCGCCGACGGTGCGCCAGGTGAAGGGGAGGGCGTCGTCGTCGGGGCCGCCGCCGTTCCAGCCGGCGATCTGGGCCCGGACCGCGGCGAGCGTGCGGTCGTCCACCGGGGCGTAGGACAGGCCGTCCTGGCCGAGGACTTCGAGGGTGACGCCCTGGGCGGCCTTCGCGGTGTGTTCCGGGTCGCGCAGCAGCGCCAGGTCGCTGTGCGCGTGCATGTCGATGAAGCCGGGGGCGAGGGCGAGGCCGGCGGCGTCCACGGTGCGGGGGGCGGACGGGCGGGGGCCGCCGGTCGTCTCCCGGTGGACGGCGGCGATCCGGCCGTCGGCGAGGGCGACGTCGGCGCGGTAGGAGGGGCCGCCGGACCCGTCGATGACGCGTGCGTCGCGGAACACGGTGTCCATGGGCGGGCTGCCTCTCTCGGCGCTCTCGGGCGTTGCGGGGCCCTCGCCGGCGTCGCCGGGATCGACGGGACCTCGGCCGGGCCGGCGGATCAGGGATGTGGGTCAGGGGTGTGGGTCAGGGTCGGGTCGGGGTGCGGTCAGGGGATTGTCGGGGTGCTCCGGCGGTGATCGGCGCATCCCCGCGGGCATCAGAAGAACGTGCGGACGAAATCGACGACCGTCCCGTCCCGTTCGACCAGCGGGATCAGCTGCCACTTGTCGAAGGAGGTGCAGGGGTGCGACAGACCGAGGGCGACCCAGTCGCCGACCTCCAGGTCCCCGGCGTGCTCGGTCCGCACCCAGGCGTGCTGGTCGGACAGGCCGGTGACGGTGAGGCCGGTCGCCGGGCGCAGGGTGCCGTCCCGGCCGGAGCGCACGGCCTGCGGCTCGGGCAGGTGGAGGTCGTACGCGGCGTCCCGCTTGCCGGCGTTGAGGAACGCCTGCTCCGGGGTGGGGCGGGAGACGACCTGCGCCCAGAGGCGGAAGGCCGGCTCCAGCGCGCCCTCTTCCGGGACGCGGTTGAAGGGCGTGAGGTGGCGGTAGTGCCCGTCGTCGTGCGAGACGTAGGCGCCCGAGCGCAGCAGCTTCAGGACGGGCGCGGAGAGCGCGGGGAGGTCCGCGAAGACCTCGGCGACCGCGTCGAACCACGCGCTGCCGCCGGCGCTGACCACGATCTCGTCGAGGTCGGCGAAGCGGCCGGCGGCGTCGAGGTCGGCGGCCAGTGCGACCAGCCGGCGCAGCCACGCGGTGACCCGGGCGTGGTCCGCGTCGGGCACCTCGCCCTCGTAGCCGGCCACGCCGACCAGGCGGAGGGTGTCGACGCCGGCGATCGCATCGGCCAGTTCGCGGCACTCGGCCTCGGTGCGGGCGCCGGTGCGGGCCCCGTCGCCGGCGCCCAGTTCGATGACGACGTCCACCGGGCGGGTCGCCTCGGCGGCGCGCAGGGCGGTGTCCATCAGCTCGATGCCGCGCACCGAGTCGACGTAGCACAGGAAGCGGAAGTCGGGGTCGGCGGCCAGTTCGCCGGCCAGCCAGTGCAGCCCGGCGGCGTCGACGACCTCGTTGGCGAGGAAGATCCGTTGGATGCCGAAGTCGCGGTAGACGCGGGCCTGGTGGGGGACGGCCGCGGTGATCCCCCAGGCGCCGTGCGCCAGTTGGCGGGCGAAGAGCTGCGGGGCCATGGAGGTCTTGCCGTGCGGGGCGAAGGCCAGGCCGTGCCGGGCGGCGTAGGTCTCCAAGAGGGCGAGGTTGTGCTCGACCGACTCGGCGGAGAGGGCCAGCACGGGGGTGGTGAAGCCGCCGGTGAAGAGGTTGCGGCGCTCGGCGGCCAGCTCGCCGACGGTGCGGCCGGCGGCGTCCGGGGGGAGCGCCTTGAAGCGGTGATCGACCTTCTCGTCCGCGAGGTTGTTGAGTTCCTGCGCGAGCCGCTCGCCGGCCATGGAGCCTCCTCAAAGAGCGTGTTGCACCCTCTGCAACACCCATTGCGCATATCGCTTACAGCTGTCTAACATCCGAGCCATCGCCCGGTCAATGGTGGGAAAACGCCAGGGCCGACCGGGCGGAACACGCCGCGGGCCGACCGGAAACCCCACGTCACACCGCCCGGAAGGCGGCCCCGTCGACGGCCCGGCGCACCTCCCGCGGGCCCTTCGACGGGCCCCGCGCGCGGCGGGCCGGCCGTAGGTGGCACAGCGAAGGAGCGCAACCGATCGTGACCAGGTCCTCGAACGTCAGCGACCCGCCCGTCCCGGCGGCCGGCACGGCCCCGGACGTCGACGTCGTCTGCCTCGGCGAGTCCATGGTCACCTTCCTGCCCACCGCCCCCGGGCCGCTCGCCGACGTCCCGGCCTTCGAGCGCGCCATCGGCGGTGCGGAGTCCAACGTCGCCTGCGCCCTCGCCCGCGCCGGCCACCCGACCCGCTGGATCTCCCGGGTCGGCGCCGACGGCTTCGGCGACCACCTGGTCCGGGAGATCGCCGGCCACGGCGTCGACACCCGCGCGGTCCGCCGCGACCCCACCCGCCCCACCGGCATCTACTTCCGCACCGCCGGCGACCGGGCCACCGCCGCCCACGAGGTCGCCTACTACCGTGCCGGCTCCGCCGCCTCCGCGATGGCCGCGGACACCATGGACCTGGCCGCCCTCCGCTCCGGCCGGGTGCTGCACCTCTCCGGCATCACCGCCGCGCTCTCCGCGGACTGCCTGGGCCTGCTGCGCGCCCTCATGGCCCGCCCGGACGACGGCCTCCGCCCGCTGGTCTCGTTCGACGTCAACCACCGTCCGCACCTGTGGTCCGGCGCGCCCGGCCCCGCGGTCCTCCTGGACCTGGCGCGCGCCGCCGACGTGGTCTTCGTCGGCGCCGACGAGGCGCTGGCCGCCTGGGGCCTGCCCGACCCCCGGGCGGTCCGGGCGGCACTGCCCGAACCCCGGACCCTGGTCGTCAAGCTCGGCGCGGCCGGCGCGCTGGTCTTCCGCCACGCCCCCGGCACCCCCGGCCGGGACGAGGAGCCCGCCGGCACCCTCGTGCCCGCCCCCACCGTCGACGTGGTCGCCGCGGTCGGCGCCGGCGACGCCTTCGCCGCGGGGTTCCTCTCCGCCGCCCTGCGCGCCCTGCCGCTGCGCACCCGGGTCCGGCACGGCCACCTGTGGGCCGCCGCCGCCCTCACCGTCCCCGGCGACCTCGCCGCACCCCCCTCCCGCGCCCTGGCGGACCGGCTTGCCGGGCTCGACGACGACGCCTGGGGGACACTGCACCTCGGCCCCGGCTGGACGGACGCCGGCCGGGCCGCGGACCAGGAGGTACGGACGCAGTGAACGACCGCAGCCAGAGCACCATCGACCGGCGCGCCCCCGGCGGGGGCGGGTCGCAGCGGAGCGGGGCCCGAGCATGAGCCAGACCGTCGACCGCGCGCTGAGCATCCTGCCGCTGCTCGCCGAGGGCCCCGCCGACCTGGGACGGGTCGCCGACCGGCTCGGCGTGCACAAGTCCACCGCCCTGCGGCTGCTGCGCACCCTCCACGAGCACGGCCTCGTCTACCGCCAACCCGACCAGCGCTACCGCCTCGGCGCCCGGCTCTTCGCCCTCGCCCAGGAGGCCGTGGAGAACCTCGACGTGCGGGACATCGCCCACCCCCACCTCGTCGCGCTCAACGAGCAGTGCGGCCACACCGTCCACCTCGCCGTCTACGAGGAGAACGAGGTCCTCTACATCGACAAGGTCGAGAGCCGCTACCCCGTCCGGATGTACTCCCGGATCGGCAAGCCGGTCGCGATCACCGTCGCCGCGGTCGCCAAGCTGCTCCTGGCCGACCTGCCCGAGGTCGAGCGTCGCACCGTCGCGGAGAAGCTCGACTACCCCCGCTACACGTCCCGTTCGACCACCGACGCCGCGGCCTTCCTGGCCGAACTGGCCACGGTGCGCGAACAGGGCTGGGCCACCGACCTCGGTGGCCACGAGGAGTCCATCAACTGCGTCGGCGCCCCCATCCGGGGCGCGGACGGACGGGTGGCGGCCGCCATGTCGGTCTCCGCACCCAACGTCGTCGTCAGCGCGGAGGAACTCCTCGGCCTGCTCCCGCTGGTGCGCCGCACCGCCGACGCCGTCAGCCGGGAGTACTCCGGCACCACAAGCCCCGGCCACAAGCCGGCCCCGTGAAGCACGTCTGAAGGACACACATGAGCGAGAAGACCGCCCTCACCCCGGCCACCCACACCACCCCGCCCGCGAAGTTCTCGCACGGCGTCAAGAAGGGCAACATCCTCCAGGTCGCCGGCCAGGTCGGCTTCCTGCCCGCCGTCGCGGGCCAGCCCCCGACGCCGGCCGGCCCGACGCTGCGCGAGCAGACCCTCCAGACCTTCGCCAACGTCAAGGCGATCCTCGAAGAGGGCGGCGCCACCTGGGACGACGTGATGATGATGCGCGTCTACCTCACGGACGTGGACCACTTCGCCGAGATGAACGAGATCTACAACGCCTACTTCGAGGAGCAGGAGCTGACGGCTCCGCCGGCCGCCCGGACCACCGTCTACGTGGGCCTGCCCAAGGGCCTGCTCATCGAGATCGACGCGCTCGCCGTCCTGAGCTGAGGCACCAACCCCCTTGCACCGCCCGCCGTTAGCGCACCGCCGCGCGCACCGCTCGCCGCACGGCACGGCACCCCGTAACGCCGGGGTGCCGTGCCGCGGTCCCCCCTGCCTGGACACACCCGGCCTGACAACGGAGTCACCCATGGTCCTCGCTGCCGCGACCCCCGCCCCGCCCGCACCACCCCACACCGGTGGACTGCTGGCCCTGATACCGGGCACGCCCGGCCTGTTGACCGTCGCCGTCCTCGGCATCGTCCTGCTGCTCTTCCTGATCATGAAGGTCAGGCTCCAGCCCTTCGTCGCCCTGCTCGGCGTCTCCGTCGCGGTGGGCCTGGCCGCCGGCCTCTCCGTCACCGAACTCTTCGGCACGGTCCAGAAGTCCGACGCGGTCTCCATGATCGAGACCGGCATGGGCGGCATCCTCGGCCACGTCGCCATCATCATCGGCCTGGGCACCATGCTCGGCGCGATCCTCGAAGTGTCGGGCGGCGCCGAGGTGTTGAGTGCCCGGTTGCTGGCCCTCTTCGGCGAGCGGCGCGCCCCGCTGGCGATGGGCCTGACCGGCCTGATCTTCGGCATCCCGGTCTTCTTCGACGTCGGCATCTTCGTCCTGGCGCCGTTGGTCTACGCCGCTGCCAAGAGGAGCGGCAAGTCGGTCGTGCTCTACGCCATGCCGCTGCTGGCCGGACTGTCCATGACGCACGCGTTCCTGCCGCCGCACCCCGGACCGGTGGCCGCGGCCGGCCTGTTCAAGGTGGACCTGGGCTGGGTCATCCTGATGGGCGTGGTGTGCGGGGTGCCCGCGGTGCTCGCGGCCTGGGGGTACGCCGCGTGGATCGGCAAGCGGCTGTTCGTGCCCGTCCCGCAGGACATGGCCGAGGCCGCCGAGGAGGCGCGGGCCGCGGTCGCCGCCGAACAGGCGGCCTCGGGCGGCACCCCGCGGGAGCGGCCGGTCGCGCTGGCCACCGTCCTCGCCATCATCGGCACCCCGCTGGTGCTGATCCTGCTGGCGACCTTCTCCTCCATCGCGCTGGCCCCGTCCACCGGCCGCTCGGTGATCGAGTTCTTCGGCCACCCCTTCGTCGCCCTGACGATCGCCCTGCTGCTGGCGTACTACCTGCTGGGCGTGCGGCGCGGCTGGTCCCGCAAGTCCCTGGAGACGGTGTCCACTTCGTCCCTCAAGCCGGTCGGCAACATCCTGCTGGTCGTCGGCGCCGGCGGGATCTTCGGTGCGGTACTCAAGGGCAGCGGGGTGGCCACGGCGCTGTCGGACACCTTCCACCACGTCGGGCTGCCGGTGATCGTGCTGGCCTACCTGCTCTCGTTGGTGCTGCGGGTGGCCCAGGGGTCGGCGACGGTGGCGATCGTGACCACCGCCGGCATCGTGCTGCCGCTGGTCGAGGCACAGGGGCTCTCCCAGGCCCACCTGGCGCTGGTCATCATGGCGATCTCGGCCGGCTCGATCTTCGCCTCGCACGTGAACGACGGCGGGTTCTGGATGGTCAGCAAGTACTTCGGGATCTCCGAGCGGGACACGTTGAAGTCCTGGACGGTGCTGGAATCGGTGCTCTCGCTGGCCGGGTTCGCGGTGGCGGCCGTGGTGAGCCTGCTCGTCTAGGGAGCGGCCGGGGACGGCGGGGCGGTGCTCCGGAGCGCGACGCGCTGCTCCGAGGGCGCCGCCCCGCCGAGGTGGTCGAGGGGGTGTCGTGGGGTAGGGAATCCCGGTGTCCGCTCCTGGGGCGCGGCGTGGGCCGGTCACCGATTTCCGGAAAATCCTTGCCGCGCGGTCCCCGTCAGCGAACAATGCGCATGACAAATTCGGAGGCGGCGGACGGAAACTGACGCCGCGGAACTCCGGACACACAGTTGAGAGGACCCCCACATGTCTCGACCTCTCGTCGGCACCCTGGCCACCGCCGTCATGGGAGCCGCCGCCCTGGTGACCGCCGCCAGCCCGGCGGGCGCCGCCCCGGCCGGCGCCCCCGCGCACCACAAGCCGAAGCCCCCGCACACCAAGGCCGTCGACTTCGCCGGCACGGTGGCACTGGACGACTGCTCCGGATCGATCGTCAAGATGCCCGCCTCGCAGCCGAACGACCCCGCGCTGGTCATGACCAACGGGCACTGCCTGGAGAGCGGGATGCCCGACCCGGGCCAGGTGATAGTCGACCAGCCCTCCAGTCGCAGCTTCACCGTCCTGGACAAGTCCGCCGGCGACCTCGGCACGCTCCAGGCCACCAAGATCGTCTACGCGACGATGACCGACACCGATGTGACGCTCTATCAGACCGGCTCGACCTACGCGCAGATCGAGCAGAAGTACGGCATCAAGCCGCTGGAGCTGTCCACCGACCATCCCGCCAAGGGCGCCGGGATCACCGTCGTCTCCGGCTACTGGAAGAAGACCTACACCTGTAGCGTCGACGGCTTCGTGCCCACCCTGAAGGAGGGCGGCTGGTCCTGGAAGGACTCGGTCCGCTACACCCCGGAGTGCAAGACGATCGGCGGGACCTCCGGCTCCCCGGTGGTCGACAACGCCACCGGCAAGGTCACCGCCATCAACAACACGGGCAACGAGAACGGTGAGCGCTGCACCGAGAACAACCCGTGCGAGGTGGACGAGAACGGCAACGTCACCGTCCACAAGGGCATCAACTACGCCGAGGAGACCTACTTCATCCCCAAGTGCTTCGGCGCCGGCAACAAGCTGGACCTGAACGGCTCGGGCTGCACCCTGCCCAAGCCGTCGGCCGTCCGGCACTGACCCGCACGACGCGGAACCGGGCCCCGCGCGCCTCGTGCGCGGGGCCCGGCCCTTTTTTTGGGGGGTGGCGTCTAACGGGAGGGCGCCGGCTACGGCAGTTGGTGGACGTGGCCGCCCACCTGGCTCGCGAAGGCACCGCCGTTCGCGGCGTCCCAGTTCGTCGACCAGGTCATCGCGCCCCGCAGCCCCGGATACGTCTTGGCGGGCTTGAACGAACCGCAGTTGGTGCCCGCGGTGAGGCAGTCCAGCGCCGCGTTGACCACGGACGGGTCGACGTACCCGCCGCCCGCCGCGCTCGGGGAGGCCGGCAGGCCCAGGCCGACCTGGGAGGGGTCCAGGCCGCCCTCCAACTGGGTGCAGGCGAGCGAGGTGAGGAAGTCCACCGTGCCCTGGGAGTAGACCTTGCCGTCACAGCCGTTCATCGCACCGCTGTTGTAGAACTGCGTGTTGACGACGGTGAGGAAGTCCTTGATGCCCAGTGCCGTCTTGAAGTACTCGTTCTGCGGCGACAGCATGTCGATGGTCTGCGGGGCCATCGTCACCACGACATTGGGGTGCTTGGCGTGCACGGCCTTCAGTGCCTCGGTCATGTAGGTGGAGTTGAGGCCGTTCTCCAGGTCGATGTCGACGCCGTCGAAGCCGTACTGGTCCATCAGGCCGTTGATCGAATCGGCGAAGTTCTGCGCGGACGTGCCGTCGTTGACCGCCACCGCGCCCTTCTCGCCGCCGACCGAGAGCACCACCGACTTGCCGGCCGCCTGCTTGGCCTTGACGTCCGCCGTGAAGTCGGCCGCCGAGCCGTAGCCGAGGGCCGGATCGAGGGTGAAGGTGACGGCGCCCGGCGCTCCGGTCGCGTCGGCGAAGGCCACCGCGATGATGTCGTAGGCGTCGTCGACGTCCTTCAACTTCTGCACCGTGGCACCGTTGTTGAAGTTCTGCCAGTACCCCGTCAGGGCGTGCGGGGGGACGGCCGCGGTGCGGGCCGTCGGGCCGACCGCCCCGGCGGTGCCGGCCGGGCCGGCCGCGACCAGGCCGGCCGAGGTCAACACGGCGGCGGCCACCCCGGCCAGCAGCCGTCCGCGGGCGTGCCGCGAGCGCGCCGCCCGGGTCGTGCGTGCCCTGACCGTCGTCCTCGTCGTACCTGTTTCTCCGTGTGCGCGAACCACGACTGCCTCCGTGTGGGGGGTGGTTGGGGGAGTGGTGCCGTGTGCGCTCAGGGCCCCTGGGCGTGTCGTACAAGGTGGTCCAGACCAATAAACGGTGTCAAGGGTCTGGTCGGAAGCCGGTGTTCCGATGGTCGCCGCTTGAGGGGTATGCGGGGTTTCCCTGTGGACCAACGGGCAAGACGAGTAGCCCAGAACGTGTTCTCCGGGACGTATCTCTGTGGATAAAGTGCAGAGCGTATGGCGCCGATGGCGCAGAGCTGTGCCGATCCGCGGTCCCGGGAGCCCCGGAGGCCGGAAGGAGTGGGGGAGCGACGTGCCGACCGCGATTGCAGTCACCAGCCCGGACCTCGCGCTGCCCGCGACGGATCGCCAGACCCCCGCCGCGGTCGTGCTGAGCGCTCCGCACCTGACGCCGCTGGACGAGGCGTTGGCTCAGACCAGCGCGGTCCTCGAACACCACGGCCACCTCATCGTGCTGTACTCCACCGCCTGCCCGCCGGAGCACGTCCGCCGGCTGCACACCCTGCGCTCCGTCCTGGAGAGCGACCGGATCGCGATCCTGCCCAGCGCCCTGCCGCCGCTCGGCGTCGCCGTACTCGCCCGACAGCTACGGCAGTTGTCGACGTGCGGCTTCAGCCCCGGCGTGCTGGCCTGCGCCGCCCGGCTGCTCGCGCACTACGTCCACGCCGGGGCCCTGCTGGGCAGCGTCAGCGGATTGGACCGGGTCGAGGTGGACCTGCGCTCCCACATGAAGTCCTGGCTGCCCGGCGTGCACTTCGCGGTCCTCGCCACCCCGCAGCCCCAACTGCTCCACCTCGACCGGAACAGCACCCGGGCCGGCCTGCGCCCGCCCGGCTTCGCCACCCAACTCGCGGTCGCCCGCGGCCAGCTCAGTGCCGACTGGGTGACCTCCGCGCTGGCCCCGGCCTGGCAGGTGCAGGGCGTCTACGAGGCGCACCTGCCCTCCGAGTCCGCCCGTTGGTGGGGCACCCAGAAGCTGATCGAGTTCGCCGCCGCCATCCCCGATCCGGCGCTGCTGAGCCGTCTCGTGGCCTCCGTCCGGCGCGAGGAGTGCGGCTGGTGCGGCCAGGAAGTCATCGGCGACCGCTGCGCGTTCTGCGCGGCGCCGCTGGCCCGGGACCGGGCGAGCGGCGGCTCGGCCGGACGGGAACCCGCCGCCATAGCCGGGGCGCCGGCCGCGGTCGCCGTGCCCGCGCCCGCCCTGGAGCCGCCCCCCGCCGCACCCGCGCCCGAGGACGACTCGGCCGGGTCGCCGCTGCGGCAGCGCGGGCTGTCCCCCGTGGCGCCCGCCGGCGTCCCCGGGGTGGTCGGCATCAACGGCGTGCCGGCACCGGGACCGGCGGACGCCGCCCGCGGTACGGATGTCGCCCGCGGTACGGATGCCACCCGCGGTACGGATGCCACCCGCGGCATCGAGGCCCCGCGCGCCGCCGACGCCCCGCACGTCACTGACGTCCCGCATGTCACCGACGTGCCGTACGCCGCGGACTCCCCGCACGTGGCCAACTCCCCGCACCTGGCCAACTCCCCGCGCGTCACCGGAACTCCGCACGGCGTCGGCAGCCCGCCGGAGACAGGTGCCCCCGGAAGCGCTGGCGTCCCTCGCGCCATGGGCGCCCCGCCCGCCACGGGCACCCCGCCCGTCACCGGCGCGCCCTTCGGCACCGGACTTCCCAGTGGTGCGGTCGGCCCCGGACTCACCGGCGTCCGCGGCGGCGCCCCCGGCGGCCGCGGTCAACTCGACGTCCGCGGACCGGACGTGATGGGCGCGGGCCAGCGGCCGCTCGGCCCCCCGACCGCCGGGCCGCGCGGCCTGCCCGGCCACCCGGACTACCCCGGCCACCCCGACCTCCGCACCCTCCCCGGCGGCGCGCGGACGGTGGCCCACGTGCGCTGAACCGCCCCCGTACCGCGTCCCGCCGCCGTCCACCGCCCGCCCTGACCGCCCCGTCCCGATCGAGGTCCCGCGCCCATGAACTCACGCCAGCGCCGCGGAGTGATCCTGCTGCTCCTGTCCGTCCTCTGTGCGGTCGGCGCCTTCATCGGCGTGCTGTCGGTGATCCACAACGTGGAGTCCAAGGTCGGATCGGAACGCACGGCCTACCGGCTCAAAACGGATGTCGCGGCCTATAGAACGCTGGATCCGGGGCAGTTCGAAGAGGTGAGGATCCCGCAGCGCTGGCTGCCGCCCACCGCCGTCACCGACCTGGACAAGGTCAGCGGCAAGATCGCGGTGACCCCGCTCAAGAAGGGCTCGCTGCTCCAGGACGACATGATCGTCGACCGGCCGGCGCTCCAGCCGGGACAGCAGGAGATCGCCATCATGATCGACGCGGCGACCGGCGTGGCCGGCAAGATCAACCCCGGTTCGCGGGTCAACATCTTCGCCACCTTCGACGGCCGGCGCCCCGAGGACAAGCCGGTCTCCAAGGTCATCGTCGCCGGCGCCCAGGTCATCGACGTCGGCAAGCTCTCCCCCCTGGAGGCCAAGGACCCCGGCAGCGCCGGCGCCACCAGCCGCCAGCCCGGCCAGGCCGTCCCGATCACCTTCGCGCTCGACACCCAGGACGCCCAACGGGTCGCCTACGCCGAGTCGTTCGCCTCCCACGTGCGGCTCGCCCTGCTCGCCCCCGGCACCCAGGCCACCATCCCGCCCGGCGAGCGCACCTACACCCTCGACGGCGACAAGTGACCAGGAGGCCCAGGTGACCATCCGCATCCTCCCGGCCGTCGGCGACCCGGACGCCGCCCGGGCCCTGGCGGCCCTGCTCGACCAGATGCCGGACGCCGAACCGGCGCCCGCCGTCCCCGACGGGCCCGCGCTGCTCAACGCGCTGGCCGGGGCCGCCGGACAGGCCGGCGCGGCGTCGTCGGCGCCCGCCGGCGGCCCCGCCGGCCCGGTGGCCGTCCAGGCGCTCCCCGAGGTCGTCCTGGTCCACGAGGGCATCGGTCCCGGCCCGGCCCTGGAGCTGATCCGGGAGGTCGCGCTCCGGTTCCCCGCCGTCGGCGTCGTCCTGATCACCGCCGACGCCGGGCCCGCCCTGTTCTCCGCCGCGATGGACGCCGGCGCCCGGGGCATCGTCGCCCTCCCGTTGGGCTACGACGAACTGGTCGCCCGGGTGCAGGCCGCCGCCCAGTGGGCGGCCGGGGTCCGCGTCCACCTCGGGGGCAACCCGGACGCGCCGCCCGCACCGACCGGCACCCTGGTCACCGTCACCGGCGCCAAGGGCGGCGTCGGCACCACCGTCACCGCCGTCCACCTGGCCCTCGCCGCCCGGGCCGCCGGCCGCCGGGTCGCGCTGGTCGACCTCGACCTGCAGTCCGGCGACCTCGGCTCCTACCTGGACGTGCAGTTCCGCCGCTCGGTGGTGGACCTCGCCGGCATCCAGGACATCTCCGCCCGGGTCCTGAAGGAGGCGGTGCACGCCCACCACACCGGACTCGGACTGCTGCTCGCCCCCGAGGAGGGCGAACGCGGCGAGGAGGTCGACGACCGCGCCGCCCGCCAGATCGTCACCGCCCTGCGCGGCCGCTACGACGTGGTGATCGCGGACTGCGGCTCCCAGATGCAGTCCGCCAACGCCGCCGCCGTCGAACTCGCCGACACCGCCCTGCTGGTGATCACCCCCGACGTGGTCTGCGTGCGCGCCGCCAAGCGGCAGGTGCGCCTGTGGGACCGGCTCCGGATCCGCAAGGCGGAGGACACCACCACCGTCGTCAACCGCCTCACCCGCCACACCGAGATCCAGCCGCCGCTGGTCGCCAAGGCCACCGGCACCCACGTCGCCCGGACCCCGGTGCCGGCCGCCTTCAAGGAGCTCCAGCCCTGCGTCGACGCGGGCCGGCTCCAGGACCTCGACGCCCGCTCCACGGTCCGCGCGGCGCTGTGGGAACTCGCCGCCGAACTCGGCCTGACCGGCGCCGCGACCGCCCCGCCGGGCCGCGGCGGCCACCGCAACCGCCCCACGCTGACCGGACGCAAGCGCAAGGCCCTCCCGCTCGGCACGGCGGCCCCGGCCGGACCGGGCCCGGGCGCGGCGCCGGGCACCGGCCCCGGCGGCCCGTTCGGCGCCCGGCGCGGCAACGCGACGGGCCCCGGCGGCGCCGGCCCGTTCGACCCGCCCGGCCCCTACGAGGAGGGCTGAGCGATGCGGCGTCCCGCAGGGACCGGCCGGTCGCCGGACGAGCGCGGTCGAGGCCGCGCCGACGACCGCGGCCAGGTCGCGGTCGAGTTCCTCGGACTGCTCCCGCTGATCCTCGTCGTCCTCGTCCTGCTGTGGCAGTGCGCGCTCACCGGGTACACCTACGCCCTGGCCGCGCACGCCGCCGACCGGGGCGCGCGGGCCGCCACCGCCCTGGAGGACGGTGGCGGCGGTGCCTGCCGCGCCGCCGTCACCCACCAACTCCCGCACGCCTGGCTGGGCGGCGCCAGCACCAGTTGCACCACCGAGGCCGGCCTGTGGAAGGCCACGGTCCGGATCAAGGTCCCGGTGCTCTTCCCCGGCGCCGGCGACTTCCCGTGGACGGTCACCGGCACCGCCGGCGCCGCCAAGGAGGCACGCGACGGATGACCCACCGGCCCCCCACCCCCGCCCGGCGCGGCCGGCGCGCCCGCGACCGCGGCTCCGCCTCCCTGGAGTTCCTCGGCATCCTCCCGCTGCTGCTCGTCGTCGCGCTCGCCGCCGTCCAACTGGGCCTGGCCGCCTACGCCGTCCAACAGGCCGGCACCGCCGCCCGCGCCGCGGCCCGCACCGCCTCGATGGACCACGCCGACCAGGAGACCGACCCGCAGAGTGCCGGCCGGGCCGCGATCAGCGGCTGGGTCGCCGAGCACGCCGCGATCACCGTCGGCGGCTCCGGCGACAGCGTCAGCGCCACCGTGACCGTGCGGATCCCCTCGATCGTCCCCGGCGCGGACTTCGGCTCCGCGCGCCGCAGCGCCACCATGCCCCGCCCCGAAGCAGCGCCGGGAGCGTCGGCGCACGCTTCGCGCACGACGACAGGAGCGCCCCCGCGATGAGCCTCAAAGCCAGGATCGTCGCCCCCGAACCGGCCGGTGAGGAGCACCAGGACGGCCATCTGGTGGCCGTCTACCGCGCCAAACTGCTGGCGGAGATCGACCTCGCCGAGATGTCCTCGCTGACCGCCGCCGAGCGCCGCTCCCGACTGGAACGCGTCCTGGGACACATCATCAGCCGCGAGGGCCCGGTCCTGTCCACCGCGGAACGCGCCCAGCTCATCCGCCGGGTGGTCGACGAGGCGCTCGGCCTCGGCGTGCTCGAACCGCTCCTGGAGGACGCCTCGGTCACCGAGATCATGGTCAACGGCCCCGACCAGGTCTACGTCGAACGGCACGGCCGGGTGGAGCTGGTGCCGGTCCGCTTTGCCTCCCACGAGCAGCTCATGCAGACCATCGAGCGGATCGTCTCCACCGTCAACCGCCGGGTGGACGAGTCCAATCCGATGGTCGACGCCCGCCTGCCCACCGGCGAACGCGTCAACGTCATCATCCCGCCGCTGGCCCTCAACGGCGCCACCCTCACCATCCGCCGCTTCCCCCGCGCCTACACCCTCGCCGAACTCATCGGCATCGGCACCCTCGACGAACAGATGCTGATGCTGCTGGCGGGGCTGGTGCGCGCCAAGTTCAACGTGGTGGTCTCCGGCGCCACCGGAGCCGGTAAGACCACCCTGCTCAACGCCCTCTCCGGACTCATCCCGGACGGCGAGCGGATCATCACCGTCGAGGACGCCGCCGAACTCCAGCTCCAGCAGACCCACGTCATCCGGCTGGAGTCCCGCCCGCCCAACGTCGAGGGCAAGGGCCGGATCACCATCCGCGACCTGGTCCGCAACTCGCTGCGGATGCGCCCCGACCGGATCATCGTCGGCGAGGTCCGCGGCGGCGAGACCCTCGACATGCTCCAGGCGATGTCCACCGGCCACGACGGTTCGCTCGCCACCGTCCACGCCAACAGCACCGAGGACGCCCTGATGCGGCTCCAGACGCTCGCCTCCATGTCGGACGTCACCATCCCCTTCGAGGCGCTGCGCGACCAGATCAACAGCGCCGTCGACTGCCTGGTCCAACTGACCCGGCACGCCGACGGCACCCGCCGGATCAGCGAGGTCGCCCTGCTGGACTCCCGCGGCCACGACGACTACCGGCTCGTGACGGTCTGCCGCTTCGAGGCCGAACCGATGGGCGCCGACCGCGTGGTGCACGGCGCGTTCCGCTACTTCCCGCTGCCCCGCCGGGTCGCCGAACGCCTCTTCATGGCCGGCGAGCCCACCCCGCCCGCCTACGGCGTGGCGGCCACCGACGACCAACTCGCCACCCGGAAGGCCACCGCATGACCGGCGGCAGCACCCTCGCCCTGCTCGCCCTCGGCGCCACCGTGCTCTGCGGCGCGTTCGCCGTCGCCGGGGTCCGCAGCTACGCCGCCGGGCGGGCCCAGCGACAGGCCCTCGTCGACCGGCTCGACGACGCCAGCGGGCTGCCCGTGGTCGGCCGGCGCCGCCGCTTCCCGTCCGTCGACCGCACCCTGCGCACCACCCGCTTCGGCCACCGCCTGGCGCTGCGGCTGGCCGCCACCGGACTGGACCTCACCCCGGGCGAGTTCTTCGTCTACATGGTCGCCGCGGTGATCGGGCTGTGGGTGGCCGCCCAGGCCGTCCTCGCCCCGTTCTTCGGGCCGATCGCCGCGGTGATCGCCATCTGGGCGGCGTTCGCCTTCCTCAACTGGCAGCGGCAGAAACGCATCGAGAAGTTCATCAACCAACTCCCCGAACTCTCCCGGATCCTCGCCAACGCCACCCAGGCCGGCCTGGCCCTGCGCACCGCCCTGGCCATGGCCGCCGAGGAACTGGAGGCCCCCGCCGGCGAGGAGCTGGCCAAGGTCTCCGACAAGCTCGCCGTCGGCCACTCCGTCGACGACGCCCTCGGCGAGCTGGCCGAACGCCTGCCTTCCCGCGAACTGGTCGTCCTGGTCACCACGTTGGTGCTCGCCAACCGCGCCGGCGGCACCGTCATCGGCTCGCTGCGCAACCTCACCAAGACCCTGGAGGAGCGCAAGGAGACCCGCCGCGAGGTCCGCACCCAGCTCTCCCAGGTCGTGGTCACCGCCTACGTCGTACCGCTCCTGGGCATCGGCACCCTGCTGCTGATGAACCGCATCGCGCCGGGCGCCATCGACCGGATGACGTCGTCCTTCCTCGGCCAACTCGCGGTCGTGGTGGCGTTCGTCCTGTACGGGTTCGGCTTCTTCCTCATCCGCCGGCTCTCCAAGATCGACGTCTAGGCGTCCGGCAGCTGCCGAAAGAAGGACTGATGGCAATCGGAATCGTGCTGGCCCTCGCCCTGGCCCTGTCGGTCGCCGGCGTCTGCTGCGGGATCGCGCTCTACCGCCGCGAGGCCCGGCTCCCGCCCGACCTCGCGCTGTCCTTGGAGGTCGGCGCGACCCGCGCCACCGTCGTCGGCTCGGCCGTGGACCGCACCGGGATGCGCTACGCCCCGCTCGTCCTGCGGCTGATGGGCGAGAAGCGGGTGTCCCGGGTCCGCCGCCGGATCGACCTGGCCGGCAACCCGGGCGGGCTCACCGTCGACCGCTACGCCGCCCGCCGCGCGGTCTACGGAGCGCTGGGGTTCTTCGGCGCGCTGGTGATGTTCCTGAAGGGGCAACCCCTCCTGGGCGTCCTGATGGTGCTGTTCGGCCTCTTCTGGACCGAGGTGGGCATCTGGGCGGCCATCCGGCAGCGCAAGGACACCATCGAGCGCACGCTTCCGGACTTTCTCGACGTGCTGGCCGTCGTGGTGAGCGCCGGCCTGAGCTTCCGGCAGGCCCTGGACCGGGTCGCCGAGAAGTACGAAGGCCCCTGGGCCGACGAACTGAGCATCACCCTGCGCCAGATGGACATGGGCGTCAGCCGCCGCGCCGCCTTCGAGGAGCTGCGGAAACGCAACGACTCCGAGCAGGTCGCGCAGTTCGTCACCGCCCTCCAGCAGGGCGAGGAACTCGGCTCGCCGATCGTCGAGACGCTCATCCAGATCGCCAACGACATGCGCCGCACGGACGCCCAGAACGCCCGCCGACGGGCGGCCCGCGCGGTCCCCAAGGCCACCATGGTCGTCACCACGTTCATGGTTCCGGCCACGATGATCCTGCTCATCGCCGGTTTCTTCCTCGGCTCGGGCACCGACTTCGGTTCCCTGATGAACAAGTGAGCGGCCGCGTCCCTGCCCCCACGCGCGGTGCTTGCGGATGCACATCGCCGTCGCGGCCGGATGAGACCGGTCCGTGCTGTGCATTCCCGTCAAACTCTTCGCAGGCGCAACGAGTTGTGCCACAGTGGTGGCGCCGTTCGGCCGGTGCACACCGCAGTGCGCGCCACGAACGGGCCGCATGGGCAGGGAGGCCGCGACGACGGGCGGCGCTCCGGGGATTCCGGAGGGGGAGCGGGGGTGGCTGAGGTGGCGCACGCTGGCCGAAACACGATGCCCGTTCCCTCGTTGGTGGTTTCGGACGAGGGGCAGGTTCGGAACCTCTGTTCCGGGAGCGCCGTTCCGGCGTACTTTTCTCGTGTCATGCGCGCGGACGAGCGCACCACGGGGACTCACCGGCCGGACCAGAGCGGGACGGCGGCCCATGGAGGGGTGGACGATGGCGAAGCGGATCGTACGGAACGACCGGGGACAGACCTCGATCGAGTACCTCGGCATCATCGCGGTGGTCGTGGCGATCGTCCTGGTCCTGTCGACCACCGACTTCGGCAGCCAGATCGCCAACGCCATCGCCAACAAGATCTCCGACGTCGTCGGGATCTAGCGCCCGACGCTCCGCCCGTGCCGGCCACCCCCGTCACACGCCGCCACCGGCGCGACGCCGGGCAGACCCTGCCGATCTACGTCGTCGCGATCGGGGGCCTGCTCTTCCTCGCGCTCGCCTTCTTCGCCGTGGGCCAGGCGGCGGCCACCCGCAACGGCGCCCAGACCGCCGCGGACGCCGCCGCGCTCGCCGCCGGCCAGAAGTACCGCGACGACCTGCGCAAGGGCGTCCTCGACGGGCTCCGCGACGGCGGCGGTGCGATGGACCCGGCGGCCTGGGAAGGACTCCTCGCGGGCCGCGGCGTCCCCTCCGACGCGGCCTGCGAGAACGCCGGTTGGTTCGCCGGCCGCAACGACGCCGCGGTGTCGTCCTGCACGCCGGACTCCTGGCCGACGTCGTTCGCCGTCACCGTCAAGACCCGGCACGCGGTGGGCGATTCGGTGATCCCGGGCACCGGGAGCACCCACGCCGAGGCCGAGGCGAAGGCGGTCGTCGCCCCGCGCTGCACCGTCGGACCGCCCGGCCAGGGACCCACCGCCGGGCCCGCGCCGTCCCCCGGCGGCAAGGACGGCCCGGCCCCCACGCCCGCCCCCCGCACCCTCACCTGCGACGGCAAGGGCTGGACGCTCGACCCCGACCGCCCGCAGGACCTCCCCACGGCCGCCGACCTGTTCTCCGTACGCCTGGCCCGGTGACCACCGCCGTTCCCCTCCTTCCCCCCCCACCACTGCCACGGGACCGCCGCCCATGACCCTCACCGACCTCCCGACCGCACTGAGCGAAGGAACGCATCCATGAGCATTCGGCGCACCACGAAGGCCGCCAGGGGAGCGGTCGCCACGGCGAGCGCGGTCGGCCTGGCCCTCCTCGTGGCCGGCTGCGGTGGGGGCGGCGACGGCGGCGACGCGCCCGGCAAGGACGGCCGGAAACCGGCCGCCCACAGCGCCACCCCCGACGGCGGCGGCGCCGGTTCCCCCGCGGCCGACGCGGACAAGGTGATCGGCGAGATGAAGGGCCCCGACGGCGTCGTGGTCACCCTGAACTCCGCGGTCCGCGACGCCGGCGGCTTCGTCACCGTCGAGGGCACCGTCACCAACCACGGCACCCGGGCCTTCAACGCCATCGACTGGCGCTCCAACGAGACCGAGCTGAAGTCCCGTTCGTCGATCTCCGGCGCCACCCTGGTCGACAAGCTGGGCAAGAAGCGCTACCTGGTGCTCCGCGACACCAACGGCGAGTGCCTGTGCACGACGGGCCTGAGCGGACTGCTGCCGGGGCAGAGCCGGCCCATCTTCGCGCAGTTCCCGGCGCCACCCGCCAAGGTGACCGAGGTCGACTTCCAACTGCCGACGCTGCCGCCGGCCACCCTCAAGATCACCGACTGAGCCCCGCGATGACCGCCTCCCGCACGGCCCTCACGGCCACCGCCGCGCTCCTGTTGACCGTCGCCCTGACCGCCCCCGCCGCCCACGCCGACCCGCCGGGCATCACCGAGGACACCACCGCGCCGGTGCACATCGACGCCACCAACCCCAACCTGCGGATGGTCCAGGGAGCCAAGCTCGCCCCGCCCAAGGTCCTCAACATCAAGTCCATCGTGGAGACCGACGACGGCTCCGAGCGCCGGCAGGACACCAACGACAACATCACCTTCGCGCTCCAGGCCGAGGTCCTCTTCAGCAAGGACAGCGCCGAGCTGTCGACCGACGCGCTGGCCCGGATCAGCGCCATCGCCGACGAGGTCCGCAAGCAGCACGCGACCAACCTGCGGGTGTTCGGCTTCACCGACAACCTCGGCTCCGCCGCGCACGGGCTGGTCCTGTCCAAGCAGCGGGCCAACGCCGTGCAACGCGAACTCGCCGTCGACCTCGGCTCCTCGGTCACCTTCCAGATCCGCGGCTACGGCGAGCAGTACCCGATCGCCGACAACAGCACCGAGGCCGGCCGCCGCAAGAACCGCCGGGTCGAGGTGAGCTTCCCGCGCAACGGCGGATAGCCCCGGACCGCCACCCCCCGCCCCGTATTGGACCGGTCGATCCAAAAAGTGTTAGCGTTCCTCCATGGCCCGACCCAGGAAGTTCGAGGAGGAGCGGGCGGTCGACGCCGCGATGCAGGCGTTCTGGGCCGCCGGCTACGAAGCCACGTCCACCCAGGACCTGTGCGACGCCACCGGCCTGGGGCGCAGCAGCATCTACAACGCCTTCAAGAGCAAGCACGACCTCTTCGAGCGCGCCCTGGCCCGCTACATGGAGCACAAGAACGGCGAACTCGCCGCGCTCCTCGACGACGACGCCCGCACCGCCCGCCAGAGGCTCCGCGCCGTCCTCCAGCGGATCATCGACGAGGAGTTCACCCGCTACCCCGACGGCCGCGGCTGTCTCGTCGTCAACGCCGCCGTCGAGGTCTCGTCGCACGACGCCCCGGTGGCCGCGGCCCTGGAGCGGGACTACGGCGTGCGGCTGGAGATGCTCCGCGCCGTGATCGAGTCCGGCCAGCGCGACGGTGACATCGCCGCCGACCGGGACTCCCGCACCCTCGCCCACCTCCTCATCGCCGCGGTCGGCGGCCTGCGCGTGTCGGCCCGTGCCGGCGTCGACCGGCCCACCCTGGAGAGCGTCGCCGACGCGACCCTGGCGGCCTTCTAGCCCACCCCGCGGCCCGCGCCGCACCGGCCACCCACCCCCGACCGGGGCTCACCCCTGGCCACCCCCTGCCCCAGTTTTGAACTGATCAATACAAAACGGGTCCGGCGGCGCCACGGCGCCCCGCCCGCTCCACCACCCCGCCACTCCCACTCGATCGAGAAGGAACCATGCCGCTCGCCGTCCACCTCCTCGGCCTGGCGATCTTCGCCCAGGGCAGCTCCGAGTTCATGCTCTCCGGCCTCCTCCCCGACATCGCCGCCGACCTCGGCGTCTCCCTCCCCGACGCCGGCCTGCTGGTCTCCGCGTTCGCCATCGGGATGGTCCTCGGCGCCCCCGTGCTCGCCGTCGCCACCCTGCGGGTGCCGCGCCGCACCGCGCTCATCGCCTTCCAACTGGTCTTCGTCGTCGGGCACGTGGTCGGCGCCCTGGCCCCCGGGTACGGCGTCCTCTTCGCCACCCGCATCGTCAGCGCGGTCGCCTACGCCGGCTTCTGGTCGGTGGCCGCCGCGACCGCGGTGAGCCTGGTGCCGCCGCAGGCGAAGGGCCGGGCGCTCGCCGCGGTCGGCACGGGGCTCACCCTCGCCACCGTCGTGGGCGTGCCGGCCGGAACGCTCCTCAGCCAACACGCCGGCTGGCGCACGGCGTTCTGGGCCGTGGCCGGCCTCACCGTCCTCAGCGCCCTCTCCCTCCTCATCGCCCTCCCCACTCCCCGCCGCGCGCCGGCGGCCGCCCACGTTCCCTCCATGCGGCGCGAGTTGGCCGGCATGGCCCGCCCCCGGCTCTGGCTCTCCTACCTCGTCACCGCACTGACCTTCGGCGCCGGCGTGGTCACCTTCAGCTACCTCGCCCCCCTCCTGACCGACGTCACCGGACTCCCCGCCGGCTGGGTCCCCGCGGTCCTCTCCCTCTACGGCGTCGGCGGCCTGATCGGCGTCACCGTCGGGGGCCGCTTCGCCGACACCGCGCCGCTGCGCACCCTCGTCCTCGGCGTCGCGGCCCTCACCCTCGCCTCCGCCGCCCTGGCCTGCACCGCCACCCACCTGCCGAGCACCCTCGCGCTGGTCCTCGTCCTCGGCTTCACCACCTACGTGACCAACCCGGTCGTCCAGTCCCGGGTCTTCCGCCTCGCCCCCGACGCCCCCACCCTGGTGCCCGCCGTCAACACCTCGGCCTTCAACGTCGGCATCACCCTCACCCCCCTGCTCGGCGGCCTCACCATCGACGCCGGCCTCGGCCTCTCCTCCGTCGCCTGGGTCGGCGCCGCCACCGGCCTGCTCGCCCTCGCCGCCACGGTCTGGGCCGCCACCCTCCGCGACCGACCCACCCCCACCCCCGCAGCCGTCCCCACCCGCGTCCCGGCAGCCGCCACCGCCCCCACGGACGGCTGAGTCCGCGCCCCGCCCCGGTGCGGGTGCGGCTCCTTCACCGCACCCGCACCCGGACCACCGCCCCGCGGCGCACGCCCCACCGGGCCAACTCCCCGGCCTCCGCCTCCAGTACGTGCCGGGCCCGCAGCCGCGGCCGCCCCAGCCGCCCCGGCCGCATGGTGCGGACGTCCAGCACGGTGAAGTCCCGGCCCAGGTAGGCGACATCGATCGCGAACCGCATCCCGAACGTGTGCACCCCGCTCGCCGGCGTCAGCAACAACGCCCCCACGATCCCGTCCCGGCCCAACAGCCCCCGGGTCCGCGCCCGGTGGGACGCCGCGACCTCCACCGGAACCTCGACCTCGGCGCCCTCCAGGACGCCCCGCCCATCCGCCCAACTCCCCATGCCCGCCGTTGTATCAACCACCGCGTTCTAGGGTCGAGACGTGTCCGTCACGCTGATCGCCCTCGCCGCCGCCTACGGGGCCGCCGCCGGCCTGTTCCTGCCGCGGCCCGCGCACCGGTTCGCCGTGCCGCCCGAGGAGGAGTGGCGCGCGCACTGCCCCGACGGCCACCCGCTCACCGGACCGGCCCGCGGCTGGCTGGGCCGCGCCCACTGCCCACCCTGCAAGGCGTCCTACGGACCGGCCCCCCGGCCGACCGCAACGGCCACCGCACTGGCCTGCGCGGCGCTGGCCGCCGCCACCGGGGCCCGTCCGGAACTCGCCGTCTGGCTGCTCGCGACCCCCGTGGCGGTGCTCCTGACCCTCGTCGACCGGCGGGTGCAGCGCCTCCCCGACGCCCTGACCCTGCCCCTGGCCGGCGGCACCGCGGCGGCCCTCGGCGCCGTCGGCTGGCTCACCGGCGAACCGGCCCCCGCCCTGCGCGCCCTCCTCGCCGGCCCGGCCCTCGCCGGCTGCTACCTCCTGCTGTCCCTCCTCAACCCCTCGGGCCTCGGGCTCGGGGACGTCAAGCTGGCGCTCGGCCTCGGGGTAGCCCTTGGGTGGTACGGCTGGCCCACCCTGGTCACCGGGGGCGCGGCCGGGGTGCTGCTCGCCGCGCTCTACGCCACGTACCTGCTGGTGACGCGCCGCGCGGACCGCAAGGCGACCATGCCACTGGGCCCGTTCATGATCGTCGGGGCCCTCTGCGGCCTGCTGCTGGGCGCCACCGCACCCCCCTGACCCCGCCCTCAACCGCCCCGAGCCACGCCGGTCACCCCGCGGTGCACCGAGCACTCCCCCCACGGGGTTATGGTGGAAGCCCCCCCTCGGGCCGGTCCGTATCCCCCCCACGGACCGGCCCGCTTTTTGTTCCGTCCCTGCCCCCGGCCCTGGCCGGCGGCCGTCGAAACGCCACTGACCAGCGGGAACGTCGTACGAGCCGCGCGCGGCCCGCGGGCCCTCGGCTCAGCGCCGGGCCCAGATGTTCACGCCCTCCGTGGTCTGGGCGAACGCGTCGATCTGGGCCAGCTCCGCATCGGAGAGCGCGGGGGCACCCAGCGCCGCGACATTGGCCTCCAACTGGGCCACACTGCTGGCGCCGATGAGTGCGGAGGTCATCCGCGGGTCCCGCAGCACCCAGTTCAACGCGAGCTGGGCCAGTGACTGGCCGCGCCGGGCGGCGATCTCGTTGAGCCCGCGCAGGCGGCGGACGACCTCGTCGGTGAGGAGGTTCGGGTCCAGCGACTTGCCCTGCGCGGCGCGCGAGCCCTCGGGGACGCCGTGCAGGTACTTGTCGGTGAGCATGCCCTGCGCCAGCGGGGCGAAGGAGATGCAGCCCATGTCGGCCTCGTCCAGCGCGTCCAGCAGCCCGTCGTCCTCGATCCAGCGGTTGATCATCGAGTACGAGGGCTGGTGGATCAGCGGGCGCACGCCCATCTCGCGCAGGATGCGGACCGCCTCCCGGGTCTGCTCCGCGTGGTAGGACGAGACCCCGACGTAGAGGGCCTTGCCCTGCTGGACGGCGGACGCCAGCGCGCCCATCGTCTCCTCCAGCGGGGTGTCCGGATCGAAGCGGTGCGAGTAGAAGATATCGACGTAATCCACGCCCATCCGCTTCAGCGAGGCGTCCAGCGAGGAGAGCAGGTATTTCCGGGAGCCCCATTCGCCGTAAGGGCCGGGGTGCATCAGATATCCGGCTTTTGTCGAGAGAATGATCTCGTCGCGGTAGCCGCGGAAGTCCTGCGCGAAGATCTTTCCGAAGTTCAGTTCGGCGGACCCGGGCGGCGGCCCGTAGTTGTTGGCCAGGTCGAAGTGGGTGATGCCCAGGTCGAAGGCGCGGCGCAGAATGGCCCGCTGCGAGCTGAGGGTGCGATCGTCCCCGAAGTTGTGCCAGAGTCCGAGGGAGATGGCAGGGAGTTTGAGGCCGCTGCGGCCGGTACGCCGGTACTCCATGGAGGCATAGCGTGAATCCGCGGCGCGGTAGTCGGTGCCAGTGGTCATGGTCCTCTCCCTATCACGGACTTGTGACGTACCTGATTGGGCTGTCGAGACAGCCGAGAAGTAAAGTTGCCCCCCTTAGGCGACGGGGCGATGGCCATCGGCACGGAGGGGCTGGACCACACATGCTGCGATCTTCCGGGATGCGCATCCCGTATCCGCCGGCACTGCGCGATCTCGTCTACCGGCTGTACGCCCGTCGGGTCGAGGGCCGGCTGGACCACACCCAGGTGCCCAAGCACATCGGCGTCATCCTCGACGGCAACCGGCGCTGGGCCCGGGCCGACGGGCGTACGACCGAGCAGGGCCACCTGGCCGGTGCCGCCAAGATCGACGAGCTGCTGGGCTGGTGCGCGGAGACCGACGTGGAGGTCGTCACGCTCTGGCTGCTGTCCACGGACAACCTCGACCGGCCGGCGGCCGAGCTGACCCCGTTGCTGGGGATCATCGAGAACACCGTGCGCAACCTGGCCGCGGACGGCCGCTGGCGGGTGCACCACGTCGGCAACCGCGACCTGCTGCCCGACGAGACCCAGCGGGTCCTGAAGCAGGCCGAGCAGGACACCCTCGACAACAAGGGCGTCCTGGTGAACGTCGCGATCGGCTACGGCGGCCGCCAGGAGATCGCGGACGCGGTCCGCTCGCTGCTGCTGGAGCACGCCGAGCGCGGCACGAGCTTCGAGGAGCTGGCCGAGATCGTCGACATCGACCTGATCTCGGAGCACCTCTACACCCGTGGCCAGCCCGACCCGGACCTGGTGATCCGCACCAGCGGCGAGCAGCGGCTGTCGGGCTTCATGCTCTGGCAGAGCGCGCATTCCGAGTACTACTTCTGCGAGGTCTTCTGGCCGGCGTTCCGGAAGGTCGACTTCCTGCGGGCCCTGCGCGACTACGCGGCCCGGCACCGGCGCTTCGGCTTCTAGGGGCCGCTCCCACGGACGGAACCCGGGCCGGGCGGCCTGGGTTCGCCCCCCGACAGATGGCTTTCGGCCACGCCGTGGTGTGTGATCCAGCCAACTTTGAAGGGTGCGTTCCGGTCACGGCGCGCCGCGTGGACCCCGGGCGCCACCGGGGTTCGCGCCTCGGGGGCGCGTCCTCCGCGGGCTGACGGTGCTTCTCCTGACGCCCTTTCCGGCGCCCCTCCGCCGGGAGCGCTTCCGGGCGCCCCACCTGCGCCCCGTTGCTGCTTCGCCCGCCTTTCCGCCGGTCAGCGGGCACCTGTAACCAAAGGTTCATCGAGCGTGTGTCATATGCCGTGGCATGGGCGCGGGGGTTGAAGGGAATATCCCTGGCAGGTCGGTGCCCGGAACAAACAAGCCAGTGGGCACCGGATCTCAGTGGACGGCATGGGGCCGTCCGCCCGGGAGGCCCTTTGCGCATCACGGACGCTCGTGCCTGGAGCACGGACGACGCGGAGGGCCGGCGTTCGGCCCGCGCAGCGCGGCCAGAACCCGGCCCTGTCCCCGGCGACGTCGTCGCACCCCGACCTCATCCGAGGGGGTTCGTCCACCCGTGGTGAACAGCAAGAAGCGCCGTGAGAGCGACCGGCGCACCTATGTCCTCGACACCAGCGTCCTGCTGGCGGATCCGGCCGCCATGTCCCGCTTCGACGAACACGAAGTGGTGCTGCCGGTCGTCGTGGTCACGGAGTTGGAGGCCAAGCGGCACCATCCCGAACTCGGGTACTTCGCGCGGCAGGCGCTGCGCAGGCTGGACGAGTACCGGGTGCAGTACGGGCGGCTGGACGCGCCCATCCCCATCGGGGAACTCGGCGGGACGCTCCGGGTCGAGCTCAACCACTCCGACCCCGGACTGCTACCCGCCGCCTTCCTCAACGGCCACAGCCGACCGGGCGACAACGACTCGCGGATCCTCGCGGTCGCCCGCAACCTCCAGGCCGAGGGGTTCGACGTCACCGTCGTCTCCAAGGACCTGCCGATGCGCATCAAGGCGTCCGCGGTGGGGCTGCTGGCCGAGGAGTACCGCGCCGAGCTGGCGATCACCGACTCCGGCTGGACCGGGATGGCCGAACTCGCCCTCTCCGCCGAGCAGGTGGACGACCTGTTCGCCACCGAGACCGCCCACGTCCCGGGCGCGGAGGAGTTCCCGGTGCACACCGGGCTCGTCCTGCAGTCCGAGCGCGGCAAGGCCCTCGGCCGGGTCACCCCGGAGGGGGCGGTCCGGCTGGTGCGCGGGGACCGGGAGGCGTTCGGCATCCACGGCCGCAGCGCCGAGCAGCGGATCGCGCTGGACCTCCTGCTCGACCCGGAGGTCGGCATCATGTCGATGGGCGGTCGGGCCGGCACCGGCAAGTCGGCGCTGGCCCTGTGCGCCGGGCTGGAGGCGGTGCTGGAACGCCGTCAGCACAGCAAGGTGATGGTGTTCCGGCCGCTGTACGCGGTCGGCGGACAGGAACTGGGGTACCTGCCGGGCACCGAGGCGGAGAAGATGAGCCCCTGGGCCCAGGCCGTCTTCGACACGCTGTCCGCGGTGACCACCAAGGACGTCATCGAAGAGGTGGTCGCCCGCGGGATGCTGGAGGTGCTGCCGCTGACCCACATCCGGGGCCGGTCGCTGCACGACGCGTTCGTGATCGTGGACGAGGCCCAGTCACTGGAGCGGAACGTCCTGTTGACCGTGCTGTCCCGGATCGGCGCCAATTCCCGGGTCGTGCTGACGCACGATGTCGCCCAGCGCGACAACCTCCGGGTCGGGCGGTACGACGGAGTGGCCGCCGTCGTCGAGAAGCTGAAGGGGCATCCGCTCTTCGCGCACGTGACCCTGAACCGTTCGGAGCGGTCGCCGATCGCCGCACTGGTGACCGAAATGCTGGAGGACGACAGGATCTGACCGGTTGTGGAACGGAACGCCGCCCGGAAGAGCGCAGGAGCTTAGCCGGGCGGCGTTCGCGTGCGCTCGAATATCCGGAAATTCCGGGGGGTAAACGAGGTGTGAGCTTTCACACCCGGTAGGGAATTGCTTCCCGGTAGCCCGTTCGGGCAAAGTCTGGGTCCTGTCAGGCCCCGCATACGGCCCAGACGCACCCTCCAGGGTGTATGGACGACCCGAACTTCATAGCGAGTTGCCGTATGCCGCCCGAGCACCACGCGGACCCCCGAGGGGGACGCACCGGGCCCGTGCCTCCCGTGACCAGCCGGTGCCCACCGCTCAACGGGTGCCGGAACAAGGGGAGGCCAGCGCCAGGGGCACGATTGCGTCCGCGAGGTCACCTAAGCGGGCGATGCTGGAAGGAAAACGTGTGAGCCGGATCTCGGTCCGGGGATTCGCAGTGGCCTCCGCCACCGCGGTCACCACCGTCGGCGCCGTCGTCGGCGTCGCATCGGGCAGCCAGGCATCGGTGGGCAACACCGAGGCCACGGCGGCCGACGCGACCATTGCTGACATCCCCGCGGGCCAGCAGGCCCAGGTGCAGACTGCGTCGTTGACGCAGCAGGCAGACACCGCCTCCACCCAGGCGGACACGGCAGCGCTGAAGTCCGCACAGGAGTCGGCCCGTAAGGCAGCCGCCGAGACCGCGCAGAGCAAGAAGGACGCGGCCGACAAGGCGAAGGCCGACAAGGCGGCCAAGGAGCGCGAGAAGGCACTGGCCGCCTCCCGCTCGGCCGTCCGGGATGCCAGCGACTTCGTTTCCAAGGCCTCGTACAGCATCGCCGAGACGCAGTCGATGGCGCGCCAGATGATCGCGTCCGACCAGTTCCAGTGCTTCAGCAACATCGTGGACCACGAGTCCGGCTGGAACTACCACGCCACCAACGCTTCTTCCGGCGCCTACGGCCTGGTCCAGGCGCTGCCCGGCTCCAAGATGTCCTCCGCGGGGTCCGACTGGCAGACCAACCCGGCCACCCAGATCAAGTGGGGCCTGAACTACATGAACAGCCGGTACGGCAGCCCCTGCGGTGCCTGGTCGTTCTGGCAGGCGAACAGCTGGTACTAGGCCGCTGCACGGCCCGAACCGGCCGTGTCACCGTGCTCCGAAACCCCCGAACGCGACGCGTTCGGGGGTTTCGCGCGTCCGGCCCGGGTAACGTCGGGGCGTCAGATGGCCGCAAGGGCGGGGAAGAGGAAGCGACATGTCCAGATTGCCTCAGTGGGTCGGTGGCCTAGGCGCCGGCCTGACCCGGCTCTCGCAGCGGCTGGAGGACCAGCGCCGCCGTGCGGAGGCGGAGCTGGAGGCCCCCTCTGACCGGAGCCCGGCGGCACCCTCCGACGCGTCCGACGCGTCCGAGGACGGGCGGGCGCCGGGGCGCGCCGGACGCGTCGGCTCGGGCGTGCGGATCCCGGCGAACGGGGCGCCCGCGGAGGGCGTGCCGGCCGGCCGCACCGCGACGGTCGCCTGGGGGCCGGACGCGATGACGGCGGCGGACGCGATGACCGCGGTGGACGCGGCGGCGGCCGACACCGCCGGCGACACCGTGGATGCCGCCAACGGAGCGCCGCGGCACCGGCCGGAGGTGCCGGCCGAGCCCGTGGCCGCAGCGCAGGAGACGGCACCGGTCCCCGCCGCCGCCCGGGCGCCCGAATCGGTGCCCGCGCCGCCGACCTACGCGCCGGCCGTCGCCGCCCGTCCCGATCCGGTGGCCGCGGTGCCCTGGGGCGTCCGGGTCGCGGCCGAGGCCAGTTGGCGACTGCTGGTGCTGGCCGGGACGTTGTGGGTGCTGGCGAAGGCGATCACCACCGTCTCGCTGGTGGTGCTGGCCTTCGTCGCGGCGCTGTTGATCACGGCGCTGCTCCAGCCCACCGTGGCCTGGTTGCGACAGCGCAAGGTGCCGCGCGGGCCGGCGACCGCGCTGACCTTCATCGGCGGCTTCGTGGTGATGGGGCTGGTCGGCTGGTTCGTCGTGTGGCAGGTCCAGGACAACATCGACTCGGTGTCCAGCCGCATCCAGGAGGGCATCACCGAGCTGAAGGGCTGGCTGCTCAAGAGCCCGTTCCACGTGACCGAGAGCCAGATCAACCACATCGCCAAGAACCTCCAGGACGCGATCGGCGCCAACACCGAGGCGATCACCTCGGCCGGCTTGGAGGGCGTCACGGTCATCCTGGAGGTGTTCACCGGCATCCTGCTGGCGATGTTCACCACGCTGTTCCTGCTCTACGACGGCCGGCGGATCTGGGAGTGGACGCTCAAGCTCGTGCCGGGCGCGGCCCGCGAGGGGGTGGCGGGCGCCGGCCCGCGCGCCTGGCGGACGCTGACCGCCTACATCCGCGGGACGGTCCTGGTCGCGCTGATCGACGCCATCTTCATCGGCATCGGGCTCTACTTCCTCGACGTGCCGCTGGCCGTCCCGCTCGCCGTCTTCATCTTCCTGTTCGCCTTCATCCCGCTGATCGGCGCGGTGGTCTCGGGCGCGCTGGCGTGCGTGGTCGCGCTGGTCACCCAGGGCGTCTTCACGGCGCTGTTGGTGCTGGCCGTGGTGCTGGCGGTGAACCAGATCGAGAGCCACGTGCTCCAGCCGTTCATCCTGGGCCGGGCGGTCCGGGTGCACCCGTTGGCGGTGATCCTCTCGGTCGCCGCGGGCAGCCTGATCGCCGGCATCGGCGGTGCGGTGGTGGCGGTTCCGCTGGTGGCCGTCACCAACACCGTCGTCGGCTACCTCCGGTCGTACTCGCGGGAGCAGGCGCTGCGGATGACGGTGCCGCCGCGCGGTGCGACCGCGATCGCGGTCGCCCCGACCCGGCCGCCGCGGCACCGCGAGACCCCGACCAAGGAGTGACGACCGGCGGCACCGGCAGGCGCGCGGGCGCCGCCGGTGCCGCCCGGCGAACGCACGGAACCCCCGCGGACCTCGGGTCCGCGGGGGTTCCTTCGTGCGTGGTGCGGGGGCAACGCCGCCCGCCGCGCCCGGCCTTACTCGGCGAGGGCGGCCTCGGCGTCGAGGGTGGCGCCGACGGCCTCCAGGACGGCCGCGATCTTGACGGCCTCCTGGATCGTCTCGCGCTCGACGCCGGCCTTGCGCAGGACCTGCTCGTGCGAGTCCAGGCACATGCCGCAGCCGTTGATGGCGGAGACGGCGAGCGACCACAGCTCGAAGTCGACCTTGTCCACGCCCGGGTTGCCGATGACGTTCATCCGCAGACCGGCGCGCAGGTTGCCGTACTCCGGGTCGGAGAGCAGGTGGCGCGTCCGGTAGAAGACGTTGTTCATCCCCATGATGGCGGCGGCCGACTTGGCGGCGGTGTACGCCTCGGCGGAGAGGTTGGCCTTCGCCTCCGGCTCCAGCTCGCGCAGCACCTTGGGCGAGCGCGAGGCGATCGCGCAGGCCAGGACGGTGCCCCACAGCTGCTGCTGCGGCAGGTCGCTGTTGCCGATCACCGAACCGAGGTTCAGCTTCAGGTCCTTGGCGTAGTCCGGAACCGCGGACTTGAGGTCATCGAGAGCCATGGGTGTCACTCACCAGCCAGCAGGGCGACCGGGTCCAGGGTGTTCTCGCCCTTGCTCCAGTTGCAGGGGCACAGCTCGTCGGTCTGCAGGGCGTCCAGGACCCGCAGGACCTCCTTGGGGTTACGGCCGACGGAGCCGGCGGTCACCATGGTGAACTGGATCTCGTTGTTCTGGTCGACGATGAAGACGGCGCGCTGCGCGAAGCCGTCCTCGCCCTCGATGCCCAGGTCGCGCATGAGCTCGTGCTTGGAGTCCGCGAGCATCGGGAAGGGCAGGTCGGTCAGGTCCGGGTGGTCCTTGCGCCAGGCGTGGTGCACGAACTCGGAGTCGCCGGAGAAGCCGAGGATCTGGGCGTCGCGGTCGGCGAACTCCTCGTTCAGCTTGCCGAACGCGGCGATCTCGGTCGGGCACACGAAGGTGAAGTCCTTGGGCCAGGCGAAGACGATCTTCCACTTGCCTTCGTAGGTCTTGTGGTTGATCTGCTCGAACTCCGCGCCCTTCTCCAGCGAGACGCAGGCGGTCAGGTCGAACTCGGGGAACTTGTCACCGACAGTGAGCACGCGCTCTCCTTGTTGCAAGAAAGTCCCCTATGGGGGTCTTTCTGGTCTTTCCTTGAGGCTTGGACGCTTCACACAGTGCCACAGGAGCCATTGATCAGGGAAATAGCTAGACTTGTGGATGTTGATCGGAGGTGGTTATCAGTGGCATCCCCCACGAACCCCGGCGGACGGACCCGCCAACCCAGCCTGGCCCAGCTGCGGGCGTTCGCCGCGGTCGCCGAGCACCTGCACTTCCGCGAGGCGGCGGCCGAGATCGGCATGAGCCAGCCCGCGCTCTCCGGCGCCGTCTCCGCCCTGGAGGAGGCCCTCGGCGTGCAGCTCCTGGAGCGTACGACGCGCAAGGTGCTGCTCTCGCCGGCGGGGGAGCGGGTGGCGGCCCGCGCCCGGGCGGTGCTGGACGCCGTCGGCGCGCTGATGGAGGAGGCGGAGGCGGCCCGCGCGCCCTTCACCGGCGTGCTGCGCCTCGGCGTCATCCCGACCGTCGCCCCGTACCTGCTGCCCGCCGTGCTCCGCCTGGTCCACGACACCTACCCGGACCTCGACCTCCAGGTGCACGAGGAGCAGACCGCCTCGCTGCTGGACGGCCTGGCGCACGGCCGGCTGGACCTGCTGCTGCTCGCGGTGCCGCTCGGCGTCCCGCAGGTCACCGAAATCCCGCTGTTCGACGAGGACTTCGTGCTGGTCGCCCCCAAGGAGCACTGGCTCGGCGGCCGCGGCGACATCCCCCGCGCGGCGCTGAAGGAACTCGACCTGCTGCTCCTGGACGAGGGCCACTGCCTGCGCGACCAGGCCCTGGACATCTGCCGCGAGGCGGGTCGGGACGAGAGCACCCCGGTCACGACGAGCGCGGCCGGCCTGTCCACGCTGGTCCAACTGGTCGCCGGCGGCCTCGGCGTCACGCTCCTGCCGCGCACCGCACTGCGTGTCGAGACGGCCCGCAACGACCTGTTGACCACGGGCTACTTCGCCGATCCGGCCCCCTCCCGGCGGATCGCGTTGGCGATGCGGGCCGGCTCGGGCCGTCAGCCCGAGTTCGAGGAGTTCGCCGCGGCGCTGCGCAGGGCGCTGCGGGGGCTGCCGGTGCGGATCGCGCGGGGGTGAGGGGCGTCAGGGGCGGGCGGCTTCGAGGATCGCGCCGACGTCGAGGGTGACCTCGGCGCCGATCGAGTCGGGCAGCGTGACGTGCTGCCCCGCGGCGTGGAGTTCGTGGTGGTTGTACTCGTTGGCGAACGGGTCCGTCAGGACGTGGATGCGCTCCGCGCGGCGGTCGACGATGACGTAGACGGGAACCTTGGCGACGGCGTAGGCGGCGACCTTCGTCCGGAGGTCGGTGGCGTAGTTGGAGGACGTCACCTCCACCACCAAGCGGAAGATCGCGGGGTCGTAGCAGTTGGCCTCGATGAGGTGATCGCGGTAGTCGGCGTCCACCACGGCGAGGTCCGGAACGGCGTAGTCCTCGGGTCCGTCGGGGAGCCAGAGGCCGATGGCCTGGGCCACTCGTGTCCCCCCTTGGTGCGCCGGCGCGAACGCGAAGGTGAGGTTGGTCAGCGACTCGGCGTGCGAGCCGTCGGCGGGCGGTGTCACGGTGAGGTTTCCCCCGAGGATCTCGACGCGGTGCCCGGGCAGCAAGTGAGTGAGCTTCTCGGCTTCCTCGAGCAGGCTCGGCAGCTTGCCCACATGAGGTCGTTCGACTGCTGCTGCAGACATGTGGTGCCTCCTGATGGCTGGTGTCGAGGTCATCATCGTAGGCAGCGTCGCCCGCAGGCGTCTCGTGCGACAAGCGTTCACTCGTTCGGTGACGCCTACTCCGTGCGCAGCCCCTCCGGGCGCATCATGCGCCACAGCGGCGGCAGGCTCAGCGCGGTGACGAAGAGGATCACGCCGCCGCCGATGCCGATCATGCCGGCGACCACCGGCCAGTCGACCGTCACGCCGCTGCCGATGACCGAGAGCAGCAGTGCGCCGAGGGACAGCCCGCAGGCCAGCGCCAGGCCCAGGCCGAGCGCGACCGGCAGGGCGGTCTGCCACAGCACGGACCAGCCGAGGGTGGCGCGGCGGACGCCGTACGCGTCGAGGGTGGACAGCAGGCGGCGGCGTTCGTGGAGCTGCTCGATGGTGGAGATGATCAGGCCCGTGCCGATCAGCAGCAGGGTGATCGCCGCGCCGAGGAAGAGCGCCGTGCGGACGCCGTCGTACTGCCGGTCGTGCGGATTGTCGAGGGAGGAGCCCTCGGACATCGTCGGGTCGATCCGGGCCACGGTGTTGCGGATGTGCTCGACGGCGTCGGGGACGTCGCGGTCGAAGCGGACGAGGGCCTCCATGGTGGGCCGGGAGAGCCGGGACGCGTCGAGGACCGAGGGGGTCAGCAGCAGGTCGTAGTAGAGGCGGTGGCCGTCCTGGAGCGGGGCGAGGCGGGCGGTGCGGGTGGACGGCGGGACCGTCCAGGGCCGGGGGGTCGGGCTGGGCTCGTCGTAGCTGTCCGGCGGGTTGAGGTTGAGGGTGGCGCCGGGGGTGACGCCCCGCTCCCCGCCGGAGGTTTGGCGGGCGTCGGTGACGAAGGCGTCGCCGTCCCGGCAGGACGGCAGCCGGGCCACCTTGCGCAGCTCGGCGCAGGTGCCGACGCCGACGATGCCGGGGAGGTCGCGGCTGGTGTCGCGGCCCGGGGCGGGCATCCGGCCGGTGTTGGAGTCGAGGAGGCCGCGCACGGAGGTGACCCCGGGGGTGGCGCGCAGCGCGGTCAGCACGCGTTCGGTCTGCTGCCAGCTCGACCCGTTGCCCCAGACGCTGATCTGCGGCAGCCGCCCGGACTTGGCGTACGCGGCGGCGAACCCGGCCTGCGAGGCGGTCATCAGCATGTGGATGGCGATGGCGCCGGCCAGCGCGACGGTGATGCCGCTGACCGCGCGGGTCGCCGAGCCGCTGCTCAACTGGAGCCGGCGGATCGCCAACTGCCAGGGGACCGGGCCGCCGCGCAGCCGGCCGACGACCCGTTCGACCAGCCACGGCAGCAGCGTCGTGACGCCGAACAGCAGCAGCGTCGAACCGAGCGCGAGCCGGCCGGTGGCGAGCGGATCGTCGATCGGGCCCGGCCGCACCGCCATCGGCACCAGCAGGCCCGCGCCGACGAGCGGCAGCGCGACGCGCCACCACAGCCGGCGGCGGACCGACGGGCGGTTGCGGACGATGCCGAGCGGTTCGACGGTGATGCCGCGCTGGGCGACCAGCGTGACCAGCACCGCCGCGGTCGGCACGAGCACCGTGATCAGGAGCGCGGCGAGCGGAGCGGGGGTCACGTCCGCGGGGAAGACGTTGATGTCCCACAGCGTGATGGACGGGGCCAGCTGGCGGCCGAGCAGGAACAGCACCGCGCCGCCCAACAGCCCGAGGAGCGATCCGAACAGCGCCTCGCCGGAGGCGATCCGCCGGGTGGTGCGGACGTCCGCGCCGACCAGTCGGAGGGCGGCCAGGCGCAGTTCCCGGCGTTCGTTGCCGAAGCGGACGGAGGTGCCGATGAAGACCATCACCGGGGTCATCAGGGCCACGCACGTCATGACCACCAGGACCAGGCCGGGTGTGCTCAGCGGCTGTGGGTCCCAGTTCTTGCCGAAGTGGTCGATGCGGTAGCTGTTGCGTTCGCCGAGGCTGTCGTCGTGCGCGAGGTAGGTGAGTTCGCGGGGGCCGGCCAGGCCCGGGTCGCCGATCACGCCGACGATCCGGTAGGCGCTCAGCCGCTCGCGCAGCAGTGCGTTGTCGGGGACGGCCAGCAGGTCCTTCAGGGCCGGCGAGACCACCATCTCGCCCGGGCCGGGCAGCTGCGCGACGCCGGGCGGCGCCGGCGGGTGCGTGCCGTCCGGGTCCACCAGCCGGCCGCGGATGGCGGTGCCGCGGAAGGTGGTGTCCACCGAGGAGTACAGGAGGGTGCCATCGCCGCGCGGCGGCGGGTGCGCCTGGCCGAGGTTCTCGCGGGCCTTCTCTCGGCCGTGCCAGGCGTTCATCAGGGTCGGTGCGGAGGCGCACAGCAGCAGGATCGCCACGCCGAGGGCGACCCCGGCGGCCGTCAGGGCGGTGCGGATCCAGCCCTCGCGGCCACCGCTGGCGGCGAACCGCATGCCCATGGCGAGGTCGCGGGTCCAGACGAGCGGGCCGGTCCGGCGCGGCACGGACGGCAGGGCGGGTGGGGCCGTGTCCCGCTCGCCCTCGGGTTGCGAGCGGAGCAGGGTCATATCCGGCCCGCCATGTCCTTCACCCGGCCGTCCCGGACGACGATCTCCCGGTCGGAGTAGGCGGCGACCCGGGCCTCGTGGGTGACCAGGACCACCGCGGCGTTGGTGTCGCGGGCGGCGTTGGTCAGCAGCGTCAGCACCCGTTCGCCGTTGAGGGAGTCCAGGGCGCCGGTGGGTTCGTCGGCGAAGACCACCCGGGGCGTGGTGGCCAGTGCGCGGGCGACCGCGACCCGCTGGCCCTGGCCGCCGGAGATCTCACCGGGGCGCTGCTTGGCCACGCCCTCGACCTCCAGTTGCGCCAGCCAGTCGTGGGCGCGGCGTTCGGCTTCCTTGCGCTTGGTGCCGTTCAGGCGCAGCGGCAGGGCGACGTTCTCCAGGCAGGTCAACTCCGGTACGAGTTGGCCGAATTGGAAGACGAAGCCGAAGTCGGTCCGGCGCAGCGCACTGCGCTGGGCGTCGCTGAGGTCGGTCAGGGCGTGCGGGCCGTAGCGGACCGTGCCGGAGTCGGGCCGGACGATGCCGGCGAGGCAGTGCAGCAGCGTGGACTTGCCGGACCCGGAGGGGCCCATGACGGCGACCACCTCGCCGGGGTGGATGGAGAAGTCCGCGCCGTCCAGGGCGGGCGTCGGCCCGTACGCCTTGCACAGGGCCTCCGCGGCGAGCAGGGATCCCTCGGGGGTCATCCGCCGACCGCCTCCGCGAGTTTGTCCAGGCGGGCGGCGGTCAGCTCCAGCCAGCGCAGGTCGGCTTCCAGGTGGAACAGGGCGTGGTCGCAGATCAACTGGTCGGCGAGGTCGCCGGTGCGCTTGCGCTCGGTCAGGCCGCGCATCAGCCGCAGGTGCTCGGCGCGCTGGGTGTCGAGGAGTTCGGCGGCGTCCCGGTCGGTCAGCAGGGCCAGCACGACCTTGGTGTAGAGCGTGGACTGGAGGTACGGCTCGGGCTTCTCCGGCCGGGCCAGCCAGTGGCCGACGTCGGTGATCCCGGCGTCGGTGATGGCGTACCGCTTGCGCTCCGGGCCCGCCCCGGCCTCCACGCCGTCGACCTCGACCAGGCCGTTCTTCAGCAGCCTGGACATCGTGGAGTAGACCTGCCCGTAATGCAGCGGGCGGTCCTGGCCGAAGTGTTCGTCGAAGGCCCGCTTGAGGTCGTAGCCATGGCGGGGGCCGGACTCCAGGAGGCCCAGCAGCGTATGACCGATTGACATGCGGACCACCTTACTCGGGGGTGTATTGCCGGTGTATACGCGTGTTGTATAGGTGCGCGGAACCGGTGGGGGAACGTGCCGGTCGAGGCCGGTGCCGGGCGGTGGCCGCGGGCTTCGCCGGCCACCGCCCGGCACCGGCCGCGCTCACTCCGTGCGCAGTCCGTCCGGGCGCATCATCCGCCACAGCGGCGGCAGGCTGAGCAGCGTCACCACCAGGACCAGGCCGCTCCCGGCGGCGACCAGCGGCCAGACGACCGACCAGTCGACGGTGCTCTTCCCGGCCATCCGCAGCAGGGCCAGGCCCAGTCCGGCGCCGCCGGCCACCGACAGGACCAGCCCCAGCGCGACGGGTACGGCGGTCTGCCACAGCACCGACCAGGCCAGCGTGGCCCGCCGGGTGCCGAAGGCGAGCAGGACGGAGAGCAGCCGGCGGCGCTCGCGCAGCTGCTCCACCATCGTCACCAGCATGCTGGCGGCGATCAGCGCCAGGGTGGCGGTGGAGGCGACCAGCAGCCCGGTCCGCACGCTGGCGTACTGGGCGTCGCGCGCCATGTTCTGCAGGGTGTGCACCGAGGTGAGCGGGTCGATGCGGGCCGCGGTGTTCCGGGCGTGCTCCAGGGCGTCGGGGACCCGCGGGTCGATCTTGATCATGGCGCGGGCCTGCGGGTCGTCCAGCAGCGCGGTGTCCAGCGCGCCCGGAGTGGCGAAGATGCCGAACGACGACATGCCCATGGGGTCGGGGCGCGACTCGATGGTGCGGGCGTCCTTCGGGACGGTCCACAGTCGCGGGCGGTGCGGCGTCTGCTTCTCGGCGCGGTCGGGCCAGGCGAAGTCCACCGCGGCGCCGGGGCGCGCGGTCTCGCTGATGTAGGAGTCGTCGACCTGGCCGGTGTGGTCCCGGACGACGAAGACGTCGCCGTCCTTGCAGGGACCGGTGTGCGCCAGCTCGCCCAGCGTGGCGCAGTCGCCGACGGTGACCGACGTGGACGGGATGAACGGTTCGCCCTTGCGGAGCGGGCCGGGGCGGTTCGCGTTGGTCTCGATGGCGGCGATGACGCCGCTGACGCCCGGGGTCCGTTGGTACTCGCGGGTCATCTTCCGGATGGTCGTGACGTCGTGCGTCGGCAGCGTCACCTGAAGCTGCGCCCGCTGGGAGTCCTGCCCGGTGACCTTCATGAAGTCGCCCTGGATCGCGGAGAACAGCAGCTGGAGCGCGATCGCCCCGGCCACCGCGACGGTGATCCCACTGACCGCGCGGGCCGCGGCGCCCCCGCTGAGCTGGAGCCGCCGCACGGCCAGCTGCCAGGGCACCGGACCGCCGCCGAAGCGCCCCACCACCGCGTCCACGACCCACGGCAGCAGCAGCGTCACGCCGAGCAGGAACAGCGTCGCGCCGCCCGCGATGAGGAACGGGTTGACGACGCTGGTCGCGCCGCTGGCCCGGCCGTTGGCCAACAGCAGCGCCAGCCCGCCCAGCGGGAACGGCAGCCGCCACCACAGGCGACGGCGGCGGCCCGTGCCGCTGCGGACGACGCCCAGCGGTTCGATGGCGACCCCGCGCAGCGCCAGGAGCGTGACCGCGACGGCGGCGAGCGGCACGACGAGCACGATCAGCGCCGCCAGCAACGGGTTCGGGGTCAGGTCGGACGGGAAGGCGTTGGTGTCCCAGACGGTGATCCCGCCGACGAACTGCCGGCCGACCAGGAACAGCGCGCCGCCCACCAGCACCCCGCACGCCGCCCCGAACAGGGCCTCGCCGGCCGCCGTCCGCCGGGCCATCCGGGCATCGGCGCCGATCAGCCGCAGCGCGGCCAGCCGACGGTCCCGGCGCTCCCCGCCGAACCGGACGGCGGTCGCGATGAAGATCGCCACCGGCATCAGCAGCACCACGCACGCCACGATGACCAGCATCAGCAGCTGCGGGTCCAGCGGTTCGCTCTTCCGTTCGGCGCCGAACCCGGCGATCCGGAGCGCGCCGCTGTCCGTGCTCAACGTGGCGCTGCCCAGGTAGTACTTCAGCTCGGCGGGGCCGACCAGGCCGGCCGGCCCGATCGTGCCGGCGTCCCGGTACGGCAGCCGCTGGCGCAGCAGTGCGTTGCCCGGCTCGGCGAGGAGTTCCCGGAGCGCGGGGGAGAGCACCATCTCGCCCGGCTTCGGCAGCGCGGCCACCCCGGGCGGGGCGGGTGCCGCGGGGCCGTCCGGCCGCAGCATCCGCCCGGTGAGGGACTGGTCCCGGAACTGGGTCTGCAGGTCGGCGACGACCAGCGTCGACGCGCTCGGCGCCAGCGGCCGGTCGGTCTCCGTCGGGGTCGCGGCCAGTCGGCGCTCGGTGCGGTGCGCCTGGATCGCGGGGAGCGTCGACGCGGCGAGCAGCAGCAGCACGCCGAGGCCCACGCCCAGCGCGGTGAGCAGGGTGCGGATCCATCCCTCGCGTCCGCCGCCGGCGGCGAACCGGACCCCCATGCCGAGGTCCCGGGCCCAGCCGCGCGGACCGCCCCCGGAGGTCGTCGTCTCGGTGCTCATGCCGCGCCCACCGTCTCGCGGGCGATGCCGTCCCGCACCACGACCTCGCGGTCCGCGTACGCGGCGACCCGCACCTCGTGGGTGACCAGCACCACCGCCGCGCGGGTGTCCCGGGCGGCCTCGGTCAGCAGGCCCATCACGCGCTCGCCGTTGAGGGAGTCCAGGGCGCCGGTGGGTTCGTCGGCGAAGACCACCCGGGGCGTGGTGGCCAGTGCGCGGGCGACCGCGACCCGCTGGCCCTGGCCGCCGGAGACGTCGCCGGGCCGCTTGGCGGCGAGGTCGTCCACCTCCAGCCGGGTCAGCCAGTCGCGGGCGCGGCGTTCGGCTTCCTTGCGCTTGGTGCCGTTCAGGCGCAGCGGCAGGGCGACGTTCTCCAGGCAGGTCAACTCCGGTACGAGTTGGCCGAATTGGAAGACGAAGCCGAAGTCGCTGCGGCGCAGTGCACTGCACCGCGCGTCGCTGAGGTCGGTCAGGGCGTGCGGGCCGTAGCGGACCGTGCCGGAGTCGGGCCGGATGATCCCGGCGAGGCAGTGCAGCAGCGTGGACTTGCCGGACCCGGAGGGGCCCATGACGGCGACCACCTCGCCGGGGTGGATGGCGAAGTCCGCGCCGTCGAGCGCGGGCGTCGGCCCGTACGCCTTGTGCAGCGCACGGGCTTCGAGGAGGGAACCGGCCGGGGTCATGGAGGGGCCTTCGGGAGTGCGAACAGGGCATGGCGAGGGGTGCGCGCGGTAAAGGCAGCGCCGTCCCAGAGACATGGAAAGCACTCTACATGAGGTGTATACGCGAGATGTATAGACGGCGTATCTAGTGGTGCGCCGTCCCCTTCACCGGTCGTCCGCCGCCCCGTCGGCCCCGTCCTGCGGATCGCCCTGCGGACCGCCCCCGGCCTCCGGCGCCGGCTCGCGCCGCTTGGGCGGCCGGCCCCGACGCGGCGGTCCGCCCGCGCCGCGCGGCAGGCGCCCCGCCTCGGCCAGCGCCTTGCGGAGCAGGAACTCGATCTGCGCGTTGGTGCTGCGCAGCTCGTCGTTGGCCCAGCGGCTCAGGGCGTCGTGCAGGAGCGGGTCCAGCCGCAGCAGCACCTGCTTGCGCTGCTGCGGCCGGCGGCCCGCGGGCCGTTCGGGGTCCGCGCCGGCCCCTTGGGGAGCGTCGGCACTCACTGGTAGAGCGAGCCCGTGTTCAGCACCGGCTGGGCGGCCCGGTCGCCGCACAGCACCACCATCAGGTTGCTGACCATGGCCGCCTTGCGCTCCTCGTCCAGTTCGACGATGCCCTGTTCGTTGATGCGCTCCAGGGCCGACTCGACCATGCCCACCGCGCCCTCGACGATCTGCTGGCGGGCCGCGACGACCGCGCCGGCCTGCTGCCGCTGGAGCATCGCGGAGGCGATCTCCGGGGCGTAGGCGAGGTGGCTGAAGCGGGTCTCGATGATCTGCACGCCGGCGGCCTGCACCCGGGCGGTCAGCTCCACGGCGAGCTTCTCGGTGATCTCCTCGGCGTTGCCGCGCAGCGAGAGGCCGGCCTCGTCGTGGGCGTCGTAGGGGTACTCGATGGCGATGTGCCGGACGGCCGCCTCGGTCTGGGTGGCGACGAACTCCAGGAAGTCGTCGACCTCGAAGAGCGCCTGGGCGGTGTCCTCGACCTTCCAGACGACGATCGAGGCGAGTTCGATCGGGTTGCCGTAGGCGTCGTTGACCTTGAGGACCGAGGTCTCGTGGTTGCGGACCCGGGTGGAGATCTTGCGGGCCGAGGTGAGCGGGTTGACCCAGCGCAGGCCGTCGGTGCGGATGGTGCCGACGTACCGCCCGAAGAGCTGGATCACCCGGGCCTCGCCCGGCGCCACCATCTTCACGCCGGTCATGCAGAAGATCGAGCCCAGCAGCAACAGGATGCCGACGATCACCAGGGTGGCGGCGGCCGCGCCGTTCCCCTGGTCGCCCAGGACGCCGCCGACGATGATCGTGGCGATGCCGAGGACGACGCCCAGGACGGTCAGCAGCAGGGCCAGCCCGCCCGGGATGCTGTGCGCGGCCCGCTCGCGGACCTGTGGCGCCGGCATCTCCGGGGTGTCCGCGGAGGCGGCGGCGGGTGTCGTGTCGGTCATGGGGTCCCCGTTTCGTGGAGGGCGCGCGCCGCAGGGCGTGATGTGCGCCGCAGCGCGCGCTTTCGCTGGTCTAGCAAAGTGATATCACTTTAACGCGTTGGCCTGCTGCGGTCCAGAGCGGTGCGGGCCGGCGTTACAGGGGTTGCCCTCGTCCCCCGTGCTCTTTGTCACGTCGGGAAAAGCCTTGATCGATGAGTATTTGTTGTCAGATGCGGTGTTAGCTTCAACAGCTGAGTTATGCCGGGGGCGGAACGACTGGAGTTGCACGAGCGATGGGCCGAGCTGATGCGAGGCGAGCGCGGCAGGGCAGCGCCCGCCGGGCCGGGAAGAACACCAAGAAGTCCGGCATAGGCCGCTTCTTCACCTGGAAGAAGGTCCTCGGGGCCTTCCTCGGCGTCTGCCTGCTGGGGATCGTCGGCTTCATCGGGCTCTACCTCTACGTGGACGTCCCGAGCGGCAACAAGCAGGCCAAGCTGCAGAGCAACGTCTTCAAGTACGCGGACGGCTCGGTCATGGCCCGGGTCGGCGAGGTCAACCGCGAGACGGTCCCGCTCAGCCGGATACCCAAGGACGTCCAGCACACCTTCGTCGCCGCCGAGAACAAGACGTTCTACGACGACTCCGGCGTCGACCTGAAGGGCACCCTCCGCGGCGTCGTCAACACCCTGAGCGGCAAGGGCAAGCAGGGCGGCTCGACGATCACCCAGCAGTACGTCAAGAACTACTACCTGAGCCAGGAGCAGACGGTCTCCCGCAAGCTCCAGGAGATCGTCATCTCCCTCAAGGTGGACCAGAAGTTCAGCAAGGACGAGATCCTCGCCGGCTACATCAACACCAGCTTCTACGGCCGCGGCGCCTACGGCATCCAGGCCGCCGCCCAGGCCTACTACGGCGTGGACTCCGACAAGCTCACCGTCGCCCAGGGCGCCTACCTCGCCTCGCTGCTGCAGGCGCCCAACCAGTACGACTGGGCCATCGCCAGCGACGCCGGCAAGAAGCTGGTCCAGGAGCGCTGGGCGTACACGCTCAACAACATGGTCGACATGAAGTGGCTCACGCCCCAGGAGCGCGCCCAGCAGAAGTTCCCGGTGCCCAAGCCGCCGAAGCCGCTGCCGGGTCTGAGCGGCCAGGCCAGCTACATCATCGACGCGGCCAAGAAGGAACTCTTCGCGAACGGCGTCGACGAGAACGAATTCGAGGCCGGCGGCTGGACCGTCACCCTCGGCATCGAGAAGAACCGGCAGAAGGCGCTGGAGGCGTCGGTCAAGCGCAAGCTCACCGACGACCTCGAACCCGGCCAGCGCCCGGTCGACCGCGACGTCCAGCTCGGCGCCACCTCGGTGGACCCGAAGACCGGCTACGTGGTGGCGCTGTACGGCGGCGCCGGCTACCCGAAGCACTACACCAACAACGCCACCCGCTCCGACTACCAGCCGGCCTCCACCTTCAAGCCGCTGATCCTGGCGTCGGCCATGGAGAACCACGCGGTCACCAAGGGCGGCGTCCCGATCAACCCGAACACGATCTACGACGGCCGCAACCGCCGTCCGGTCGTCGGCGGCACCACGCCCTTCGCGCCGCCCAACGAGGACGAGCACAGCTACGGGAAGATCAGCGTCCAGACCGCGACCAACAACTCCGTGAACGCGGTGTTCGCGCAGATGGGCGCCGACGTCGGCCTGGACCAGGTCAAGAAGACCGCGGTCAGCCTCGGCATGGACGGCGCCAAGATGGACGTCCAGCCGGCCATGACCCTGGGCACCATGGGCGCCAGCCCGCTCCAGATGGCCGGGGCGTACGCCACCTTCGACAACCACGGCCAGAAGGTCACCCCGGCGCTGGTGAAGAAGGCCGTGCACACCCAGGACGGCAGCGACAAGGAAGTCGATTTCAAGAACCCGATCGGCGAGCAGGTGCTGTCCCGGACCACCGCCGACACCATCACCTCCGTGCTGACCGGCGTGGTCAACGACGGCACCGCCTCGGAAGCGGTGAAGAACACCAGCTACAAGGCGGCGGGCAAGACCGGCACCTCCGACGACAACAAGTCGGCCTGGTTCGTGGGCTACACCCCCAACCTCGTCACCGCGGTCGGCATGTTCGGCGAGTCGCCCAACGGCGGCACCCAGGTCACCCTCAAGGGCGCCGGTGGCGGCGGCCGCGTCAACGGCGGCGGCTACCCGGCGCGGGTCTGGGCCGACTACACCCAGACCGCGCTCGGCGACGGCAACGGCGGCGACTTCGACCTGGACACCGACATGGGCGCCGCGGCACCGCCGCCGCCCAGCCCGACGGCGACCCCGACCGTGCCGGCCAGCCCGACGCCGACCCCGACGCACTCCGCGACGACCTCGCCGACGCCGACCACGTCCCCGTCGGACACCACCTCCGGCCGGCCGTCCGGCAGGCCCACGCCGACCGGCGGCGGCTCCACCCCGCCCGACGGCGGCACCGGCGGCAACCCCGGCGGCAACACCGGAACCGGCGGCAACACCGGTACGGGTGGCACCGGCGACGGCGGCACCGGTGGCAACCCCGGCGGCAACACCAGCAACGGCAGCAACGGGCTACCGAACTTCGGCTGACCCACCGGCCCCCCGGCCAGCACTGCGGCCCGCAACCTCGACGAGGGGTTGCGGGCCGCTGCGCTTCCCGAGCGGATCAGGCGCCGTTGACCTTCTTCGCGATCCGGTCGCCGACGTGCTTGTCGATGTTGCGCCAGTACTGGATCGCGCGGTCCAGCACCGGCCGGCTCACCCCGTCGAGCAGGTGCCCGGCGACGTTGTCCACCAGCCGGTCGCGGGCCGCGTCGTCCAGCACCTCGCGGACCATCGTGCCCGGCTGCCCGAAGTCGTCGTCGTCCCGGCGCAGCGTGTACGCCTCGCGCACCATCGCCCCGCTGCTCTCCCAGCCCGCCGGCTCCCCGTACCGCACGGTGTCGGCGGCCGGGCCGCCGTAGGAGTTCGGCGCGTACGGCCGGGCCGCCCGCGACGGGTCGAACCGCATCGGGCCGTCCTTGGCGTACGAGTGCGCCGGCACGTGCGGCCGGTTGGGCGGCAGCTGCGCGTAGTTGGGGCCGATCCGGTACCGGTGGGTGTCCGGGTACGAGAACAGCCGGCCGAGCAGCATCTTGTCCGGGGACGGGCCGATGCCCGGCACCATGTTGGACGGCTCGAACGCGGCCTGCTCGATGTGGATGAAGTAGTCCTCCGGATTCCGGTTCAGCGTCATGCGGCCGACCTCGATCAACGGGTAGTCGCCGTGCGGCCACACCTTGGTCAGGTCGAACGGGTTGAAGCGGTAGTCCGGGGCGTCGTCGAACGGCATGACCTGCACGTAGAGCGTCCACGACGGGGCGTTGCCGCCCTCGATGGCGTCGAAGAGGTCCCGGCGGTGGTAGTCGGCGTCCTCGCCGGCCAGCCGGTCGGCGTCGGCCTGGGTGAGGAAGTCGATGCCCTGGTCGGTCTTGAAGTGGTACTTGATCCAGAACTTCTCGCCGCCCGCGTTGACCCACATGTAGGTGTGCGAGCCGTACCCGTTCATGTGCCGGTACGTCTTGGGGATGCCGCGGTCGCCCATCAGCCAGGTGACCTGGTGGGCCGACTCCGGCGAGAGCGTCCAGAAGTCCCACTGCATGTCGTGGTCGCGCAGCCCGCTGTCGGGACGGCGCTTCTGCGACCGGATGAAGTCCTGGAACTTGATCGTGTCCCGTACGAAGAAGACCGGGGTGTTGTTGCCCACCAGGTCGTAATTGCCCTGCTCGGTATAGAACTTGAGCGCGAAGCCGCGCGGGTCGCGCCAGGTGTCCGGGGAACCCTGCTCGCCGGCGACGGTCGAGAAGCGGGCCAGCATCTCGGTGGTCCTGCCGGGCTGGAAGAGGTCCGCCTTGGTGAACTGGCTGACGTCGTTGGTGACCGTGAAGGAGCCGTACGCGCCGCTCCCCTTGGCGTGCACCACCCGCTCGGGGACCCGCTCGCGGTTGAACTGGGCCATCTTCTCGATCAGGTAGTGGTCGTGGAGCAGGATCGGACCGTCCGGGCTCACGGTCAGCGAGTGCTCGTCGCTCTCCACCGGGATACCGGTGTTGGTCGTCGTGTGCGGGACGTTCTGCGCGGTGCTGGTCATTGGAGGAACGCCTCCCGTGGGATGACTGGCGGTGGGGTGGGTGGGGCCGCCAGTCCCTTCCGGGGGTAGCTGGTCCCTTCAGTCCCTTTTGTCCCACCCAAGCAGTCAACGCCCCCGACGGCATGTCGGCAAGGGGTCCCGGACGCCCGGACGGGTCCGGCCCCGCCCCGGACGCGAAGGGCCCCCGCCCGGAGCCGGACGGGGGCCTCGCCACAACGGACCGCGGGCGGCCTCAGCGACCGCGCGCCCCCGGCGGCATCGACAGCTCGAACCAGACGACCTTGCCCATGCTCAACCGGGTCGCACCCCACCGCCGAGCCATCCGGTTGACCAGGTACAGCCCCCGGCCGCCCTCGTCCGACGGCCGGGCGTGCCGCAGCCGCGGCAGCTGCGGCACGTCGTCCCCGACCTCGCAGCGCAGCACGTCGGTCCGCAGCAACCGCAACGTCACCGGCCGCTCGGCGTACCGCACCGCATTCGTCACCACCTCACTGACCAGCAACTCCAACTGGTCCGACAGCTCCTCCAAGCCCCAGCGGGCGAGCGCCCGACGGGCCAGCCGACGCGCCTGCCCCGCCGTCTGCGCCTTCGGATCGAGGTACCAGTACGCGACGTCGCTCGGCGCGATGCCGTCGAACCGGGCCGCCAGCAGCGCGATGTCGTCATCGCGGTCGCCCGGCCCGAGCATGTCCAGCACCTCGTCGCACAGCGGCTCCAGCGGCGGCGGATTGGGGCCCGTCAGCCGGGCCGTCTCGGCCAGCCGCTCGCGCAGCTGCTCGATGCCGGTCCACACGTCCCGGATCCGCGACTCCACCAGCCCGTCGGTGTACAGCACCAACGTGGCGCCCGCCGGCGCGTCCAGCTCCACCGCCTCGAAGTCCACCCCACCGACGCCGATCGGCGCCCCCGACGGCACCCGCAGCACCTCCGCGCGCCCACCGCGGTGCAGCATCACCGGCGGCGGATGCCCCGCATTGGCGACCGTGATCCGGTGCGCCACCGGGTCGTAGACCGCGTACAGGCAGGTCGCCATCCGGTCCGTACCGAGGCGCTGCGCCTGTTCGTCGAGGTGGTGCAGCACCTCCTGCGGCGGCAGGTCCAGCCCCGCGAGGGTCTGCGCGGTGGTCCGCAACTGCCCCATGATCGCGGCCGAGGTCATGGAGTGGCCCATCACGTCGCCGACGACCAACGCCACCCGGCTGCCCGGCAGCGGGATCGCGTCGTACCAGTCACCACCCACCCGGGCGGTCTCCGCGGCCGGCAGGTAACGACTGGCCAGCCGCACCCCCGTCGGCTGCGGCAACGAGTCCGGCAGCATGGTGCGCTGCAACGCGTCGGCGATGTACGCCTCGCGGCCGTACAGCACCGCCTTGTCCACGCCCAACGCGGTGTGCGTCGCCAACTGGGCGGCCACCAGCAGGTCGTCCGGCTCGAACGCCGGCCGGTCCGGGCGCCGCAGGAACACCGCCGCGCCGATCACCCGCCGGCGCCCGCGCAGCGGCGCCAGCACCACCCGGTGACCGCCCGGCAGCCGGGTGTCCGGCCCCAGCAGCTCGGGCAGCGCGGTCCGCGCCGCCTGGGCCTCGCCGAACAGCGGCCGCACCCCGCGCAACACCTCCGCCAGCGGCCCGCCCGGACGCACCTCGGACAGCTCCGCGGCGCTGCCGCCCATCGCCGGCCCCAGGTCGGGCTGCGCCGGCAGCACCGGCAGCCGCAGCCCGTTGGTGTCCGGCTCCTCCGGGATCCGGTCGGTGCGGCGCAGCCGCAGCACCACCGGGCCGGTCGGCCGCTCGTCGCCCACCGGCAACGGATCGCGCAGGTAGACCAGGATCGCGTCGGCGAAGGTCGGCACCGTCGCCCGGCACAGCCCCAGCACGATCTCGTCCAGGTCTATGCCGCGGGCGATCCGCCGGGTCGCCGCCCCGATGAACCGCAACCGGTCCCCGCTCGCCTGCCGGGCCGCCGCGATCTCCCGGCTCTCCGGGCCCTCGCCCGGATGCGCCGAGCGCGCGGGCGGCACCGTGGGCGGCCCCGCCGGCGGCGGCAGCTCCCCGTCGGCCGGACCGGACCGCCCGCCGCCCCGCACGCCCGGCGGCGCCCCCGGCGGCAGCCCGCCCCGGCCCGACTCACCCCCGTGCGCCCGGGACCCCGAGCCGCCCTCGCGCGGCCGTCCGATGCCCTCACCGCCGGGGCGCGGCTGTGCGTGCCCCGGCTCCTCGTCCGGCTCCGGCGCACCGGCGCGGTCTACCGCGCCCTGTGCCACCGGCCGGCCCGCACGGACCGCCGCGCGCTCCGCGCCCGACTCCCCGTCCGGCCGCCCCTCCGCGGGCATGGCCACCTCCCCGTACGGGTCGTACGAGCCCCCGTACGACCCGGTGTATGCACCGTAGGAACTGTCGCGGGACGCCCGGGCGGCACCGTACGCCCGCGCGCCGTCACCGGCCGGGCCGTGATCGGCGGCCGGCTCGGCGTCGCCCTGACCGGCCGGCGGCCCCGCCGCGGCCGTGGCGGCCAGCCCGCCGGCCGCGCCGCCGAAGCCGGTGTCGTCGTCCCCGCGCACCGCGAACCCGCTCCCCGGCGCCGGCTCGTGGCCGGCGTCGGAGGGTTGCTGGAGGGCGCTGCGCGGGTCGGGAACGCCGCCGAGCGGCGCCGTCCCCGCAGCAGGGGACGCCGAGGACGCGGCGGTCGGGGCCGACTGCCGCGTTTCGTGGGAGGTGGGATGCTCCGTCACGCGTGGGATTCCATCCGTCCGGGGCTGGCGCAGGCGCGCCGCGTTCGGTGCGCGCCGCCCGAGCGGACACGCCTGACGCGGTGCGTCTCAAGCGCGTCGCAGGTGCAGGAAGAGCTGGATTTCGGGTGGTACGTCCGTACTCGACGGGGCATACGCATACGAGTCCTCCCCGACGATGTCGAAACCCGCGTCGCGCACGACCCGACGCAGGTCGTCCCGCAGATATCCCGATACCCGGATCGTGCTGCCGAGGAACGGAATGGGGAAGTCGTCGATATCGGCCTCGACCATCGCCAGGGCCAGCAACCCACCGGGTCGCAGGAGGTCGTGCAGCATGCCGAGGGCGCACGGGATTTCCGCGCGAGGCATCATCAACAGGGAGAAATAGGCGGCGATTCCGTCGAAGGAACCGGGACCACCCAGCCGGCCACCGCGCAGATCGGCGATGTCCAGTCGGTGGAATTCGCCGGCCGGGGCGTTGGCCCGGGCGAGTTCGACCATCCCGGGGGAGAGATCGATCCCCACGACCTGGTGGCCGGCGGCACCGAGTTGACGGGCGGTCGGCAGGCCGGTGCCGCAGCCGGCGTCGAGGATCCGCGACCCGGCCGGCAGTGCGCCGCACAACCACGCGCCCGAAGCGATCTGGCCTTCCTTATATGGAAAAGCCGTTTCGTACTGGTCACCGATCGCGTCGAACGCTTCGGCCTGTCCGGCCCGGTCAAGTGCTAACCGGTTCAGGCCTTCGTACGCGTCGTAGCTCGTCGCGCTCACGACTTCGCCCCTCCTGCGACCGCAGTCAAGTTCGTTTTCTCGTTCTGGAGTTGCGCCTGTGCAGTCTTGCGGAGGACGATCCTACGTTTGAAGGCCCAGGGCACAGCAAGGGGGCTGGGTACCGCTTCTCGCCCGACGGGACCCCCAGGGGAACCCGGCGGGAAACGGTTTCGCCCATAGGCGCACCTTTCCACCGTTCGCCCCCTTCACTCTCTTCACTCTCTTCTTTTCACGTTTGCTGTCTCGCTACCGCAAACAATCCGGCGGCCGGTCCCAGTTCTCCGGAAGTGCGGGAACCTCCCAGGCCGGATCGGGCCGCCAGTCCTCCCAACCGTCCGCGAACGGCCCTTCCCACGCCGCGATCTGTGCGACCGCGGCGCGTCCGGCCGACCGGACGGCGGCCACCTGGGCATCCGTCACCAGCCCGTCCCGCCGCGCCTGTGCGAACTCGTCCTCGTCCCGCCACTCCCAGCGCCGGTCCGGATAGACGCAGATGTCGAGGAAATGATCGAGCGAGTCGATTCCGCCCGACCAACGGTGGCGCGGCTCCTCCAGATTGACGTACCAATTCTTGAAGTGCCAGCCGCTCTCCCAGAACAGCCAGACCGACCAGGGATCTTCCGGACGCGCCAACTTCAACACGCCGTTGCCGAACCAATGGTCGCGCACGGTCCGCCGCGGCGTGGTGTAGCGGGTGGCGAGCGGCTCGCGGTGCACCGGCGTGCCGTCGGCGAGCACCGGCTTGACGCACGGCGTGCCGGGCGCCATCCACACCGCGAGCAGCTCCTCGGTGTCCTGGACGACGGTCACCGGCCGACAGATGTGGAACCGGCGGGGATCGGCGTTGTCGCGGTAGCGCCACAGGACCTGCTCGCCGGGCGCCCAGTGCCCCGGTTCCGCCGCGCCCCGTCCCGCCCCGGCCACCGGCACGGGCGCGCCGGCCGTTTCGCCCTCCGTCGTCTCCACCATGTCCGCTGTCATGCGCAGATCTTAGGGGCGTCGCGTTACGCGCGCGGTGACATGCGCCGCACCGGTGGTTACGGGTGGGTCATCCGCAACACGTCCAGCGCCTCGTCGAGCTGCTGCACCGTCAGCAGTCCCCGCTCGACGTAACCGCCTTCGAGCACCACTTCCCGGATGGTCCTCCGCTCCGCCAGCGACTGCTTGGCGACCTTCGCGGCCTCCTCGTAACCGAGGTACCGGTTCAGCGGCGTCACCACCGACGGCGACGATTCGGCGTACTCGCGGGCCCGCGCCACGTTCGCGGTGATGCCGTCCACCGTGCGGTCCGCCAGCAGCCGCGACACGTTGGACAGCAGCCGCACCGACTCCAGCACGTTCCGCGCGATCACCGGCAGCATGACGTTCAGCTCGAAGTTGCCGGCCGCACCGGCCGTGGCGACCGTCGCGTCATTGCCGGTGACCTGCGCGGCGACCATCAGCACCGCCTCCGGAATCACCGGATTGACCTTCCCCGGCATGATCGACGAACCGGGCTGGAGATCCGGCAGGTTGATCTCGGCGAGCCCGGTGCGCGGGCCCGACGCCATCCACCGCAGATCATTGGCGATCTTCGTCAGCCCGACCGCGACGGTCCGCAACTGACCGCTGGTCTCCACGATCCCGTCCCGGGCCCCCTGCGCCTCGAAGTGGTTGCGCGCCTCGGTCAGCGGCAGCCCGGTGGCCCGCGCCACCTCCGCGATCACCGCTGCCGAGAACCCCGGCGGGGTGTTGATCCCGGTGCCCACCGCCGTGCCGCCCAACGGGAGTTCGGCCAACCGCGGCAGCGATGCCCGCAGCCGCTCGACGCCGTAGCGCACCTGCGCCGCGTAGCCCCCGAACTCCTGCCCCAGCGTCACCGGTGTCGCGTCCATCAGGTGCGTGCGCCCCGACTTGACCACCTCGGCGAACTCCGACGCCTTCCGCTCCAGCGCCTCCGCCAGGTGCTCCAGCGCCGGAACGAGGTCGTTGAGGACGGCCGACGTCGCCGCGACGTGCAGCGACGACGGGAACACGTCGTTCGACGACTGGCTGGCGTTGACGTGGTCATTGGGGTGCACGTCCCGCCCCAGTCGCTCGCTGGCGAGGGTGGCGATCACCTCGTTGGCGTTCATGTTCGACGACGTCCCCGACCCCGTCTGGAACACGTCTACCGGGAAGTCCTCGTCCCACCGTCCTTCGGCGACCTCGGCGGCCGCCGCCACGATGGCCTCCGCGACGTCCTTGCCCAGCACGCCCAGCTCGGCGTTGACCTTGGCCGCGGCCCCCTTGATCCGCGCCAGCGCCTCGATGTGCGCGCGCTCCAGCCGCTGCCCGGAGATCGGGAAGTTCTCCACCGCCCGCTGCGTCTGGGCCCGCCATTTGGCGTGCGCGGGAACCCGCACCTCACCCATCGAGTCGTGCTCGATCCTGAATGCGCCGTTATCGCTCATGCCTATGACAGTGCCCGCGCCCCCCGATCTGTTCCCGACCCGCGGACGATGTCACCTGCCTGCGCCCCGGCCCACCGCCACCCCGGGCGACCGGACCCTCGAAGCCGGCGCCCGGGCTGCTGGGGGTGCCTCGGGCGGCCTCATGCGGGCTCGCGTCGGGCACCACGCCCTTCTGGGGCCCCGCCCCCGGCCCCCGCCCCACCCAGCCCCTCCACACCCGCCTCCCCCACCGCCCCACCGCCCCGCCGCGGAACGCCCCGGACCGACCGCCCGCCGACCGCCCGCCGCCCACCTCGTCCCCTCCCCGTACCGCAGGCCGCCCGCACCGAACCACCGCCGAGCCCCTCACCCGGCACCACGTCACTGCCGCATCCACGGGCCCGAGTTGGCCGTGCCCCGGGTCTCGCTCCCGCGGTCGAACGCCCCGATGCCCGGCACCCCGCCCGTACCGCGACCACCCTCGGCCGCACGAACTGCACCTGCCTCACGGCGGGTTCGTCGACCGGCCCCGCCGTCGTCTTCCGCGTCCCCGCCCGCTCGGCCCCGCCGTCCACCGCTCCGGATCAAATCCCTTGGCCACGGCCTCACTTCCATTCTTACGCCTGTAGGAATCAGTACTCACTCCCTTTCCAAGGTTACGGCGGAGGGTGGCGATGGGAACACGGAACGTAGCAATCCGCTGGAAGTTAAGGGGATCCCACGACGACATCGGGGAGCCGCCCTAGCCACTAACGGGACAACTCCATGACCCCCCTCGAACAGGAGCGTCACCATGGCCACGAGCGCCGGCCACACCACGCCGGGCCCGCGATCCCGGCAATCGCTGATGACCCTGCGCGTCTACACCACGACCCGCGATGGCGTCGTCACCCAGGAACGCGCCCAGATCCACGTCGTCGCCGGCGACCGCTTCGACCTCTACGGCTTCACCCAGGCATGGCCGCCGTGCGCGTGCCCGCGGCACCGAGGGCGGTAGTCACGCGCCCTGCCGTGGGGCGACCGGCGTCGTCGGAGGTCAGCCGAAGGGTGTCCGGGGCCGTTCTCCCCCGATAGGAGGTGCAGTTGCGTCAGGCTCTGCCGGGGTGGACGAGGGCGCCCTCTCCTCCCCCTCCGCCCCGCGCGGGCGTGTGCCGGGCGGGTTGGGTGACGGCTCATCGAACGTGATGCTCCGCATGAGGTCCGCCATGTCGTCGCAGTACTCGTCCCAGTGGTCCTCGCGAGGGGTCGTGAAATTGATGCAGACGAGGCACTGTTGCTGACATTCGGCCCCTTTGGGAACGGGCAGGAAAGCCTGCATTTCTGCGACGGGCACCTCCAGTTCCTCGCCCGACGAATATGCTTCCGCAGGGATCTGGAGGCTTTTCACGCCGGACACCACAGCCATGGGGCCGTTGGGGGTGTCGAATACGCTCCCGGTCCAAGAGTCACCTCGCCCGGCGGTGAGGGAGCGGATGATGCCGTTTGCTGCCACTGTTGCATCGCCGAACTCGAAAGGTGTGACACTGACTAAGGGTGTGCCGAACGAGAGCTCGCCATCGTAGGTGCGCACACACGTCCCGGCGTACAGGGCGCCCGACCTTTCGAGTGCCTGTGACACCTTCTGGACGTCTTCCACGAGATTCTGGAACGCGCGCGGATCCGAGTCGAGTGTTTGTCTAGCCTCCTTGGAAATTCGTGCGGTGATCGCTTCTTCGGCTTCTCCGGTGCTCGCCCCTACGGGCATGGCGACGAACCCCGCCGGCACGGTGAATTGCAAAGCTAAATCCCAGTCTGGTCGTGAGGTGGGCTGGCTGGGGGCAAGGGAGGAGGCGGGGGCGGGGGAGGGACCCAGAAGCGGGCTGCTTCCTGTTGCCGAAATTTTTCGAGCAGCTCCAGGTTTCTTTTTTGTCGATTCCTTGCGTACCGAGGGCCGAGCACGGCTCCGATCACGAAGAGAGCACCGATGATGCACGAGGTCATGCTGACGGCTGTCGAATCGTGAGCTGCCAGTGCCATGGAGAAGCACACGACGGCGCCGAAGGCGAACGTGATGGCCACTTGGGATGGCTGCAGTCCTTCGGATCCCTTGGTCTCGCGTGCGGCCTTCGCCGCGCGCAGCGGCGTGACCACGTGCGGATCGGATGCTTGGGAAACCGACCAGTTCGCCGTAGTCACTGCCTGCCAATTCCCTGTGGCTCGTACACGGGCAATTGCTGCTTGGGCGCGTTGGCGGGCTGTCGGACTGTCATCGCGAGTGAAGTTCAAGCGAATTGCTCCACGCCCCCGCATTTCCTCTCCGGAGAGCGTGTACCCGAGTTCTGTGGCTATCCAGGTGATACGGTCGATGCGGTGCGCTGCAAGTCCGGTGACTAATATTTCGACGGAGGGTCTCCCGTCGAATCCGGCGGCTATGACTTCGTCATTCATGGGAATCCATCACCTGTCGCCACTGGCCCTATCCTTTTCGCTCCCCTTGTTCCAGGCGTTCTCAAGTGCTGGTAGCAAAGGGCCGACACCCAGCTCGACGGCCTGTCGTGGGTTCTTTGGCAGGAAATTATCGAAAACGGAAGGATCTCCGAAGAGGCTGGCAGCGGAATCGACGAGACCGAAGTTCGATGCCCCGTCCGCAGCCCGACTGCTGAGTATCGCCGTGCCCAGTTTGCCTCCGACACGGGCGCCGGCGGCAAGTGGGATCAGGCCCAGAGAGTCCTGCGCCAGAGTGCGGTTCGACACCACGTCTTCACCGCCCGCTGCGCGGGCCACGCCGTGCAGGGCGAGTGCTCCTGCTGCGAACACCGATGACGCGACCCCGATTTGCCCTGCCAGCGGAGCGTTGCCCAGCATGCCGACGCCGATTCCGACCGCACCCACCAGGGCACTGACCGTTGACAAGACGTCTCCGACAGCAGAGATGGCATTGGCGTGGTCCTTGACCCATTGGCAGATCTGGCGGGCGATGATCTCTTGGCCTTTGACCAGTTGACTCAAGCCGTGCTTCAGCTCAGCGAAGAATCCTGGCCCCTTCGGAGCCTGTTCGCTCGCGGCCTTCAACACTGCGGCGACGGTCCCCGCAAGCTCCTCGTGCTGGCTTCGGATGTTCGTGGCGGAGGAGATGATGCCTGCCAACTCGTCGCGCGCCGCTCCGAGCTCGTTGAGGGCTGCGGTGTAGCGCTGGTTGGCCACTTCGGCCTCCGCGTCGGTCATCCCGATGCCGCCGTAGCGGAAGAGCTGTAAGTCCTCGCTCTTCTCTGCTCGTTCGGCGCGCTTGCGGGAGGCCCGGGCCTCAGTTTCGTACGAATGCGCCTTGGGCTGCATCGCGCCCAACTGCTTTTCCCACATCTGCAGCGCGCCGTGGGCCAGTTTGAAGCTCTCGCCGGCATCATGGAGAAGCTTGGGGAGTGCCGCGGTCTTGGCGCGGAATGCGTCCGCGGAGGCGCCGGTCCAGCCGCCGTCGCTCACGTTGCGCAGTGCTTCGGAGGCGCTCGTGATGTTCCTGTGCGCGCGGTTCAGATCCTCGACCAGGTCTCCCACGGCCTGGGGGACGCCAGGCGCCGGATTGAACTGTAGACCGGGAAAGCTGCCGTTGTCCTCGTACGGATCACCGCCTCCGTATCCCCACAGCTGCTCACCGAGTGACACTTCTCTTCCCCCCGCTGTCTTTCACTGAAAACCTAGGCCGTGTGCGGCGTTCTTTCCCTCACCCGAAGGGAGTGGCGCCCGTGCCGCCACTGTCACCGCTGTTTTGGGTTCCCTTTGAAAATGCCTGCCGCACGGCGTTGTCCGTCTCGCTGTATGCCCGCGCCGTGATCTGCAGACCCTGTTTGATGGCGTCGGTCAATTCAGTGATCTGGTCGATGCCGTACTCCCAGGAGCTTTTGAAATTGGCTCCAGAACTATCGATCTGTCCGTTGCCGAGGTTTCCGGTGGTCGCGCTCCGCAGATCACCGCTCGCGCTTTTCATCGACTCCGTACAGCGCTCCAAGCGCGTCGCCAAAGACCCCAACTCTTCGACATCGACCGTGAATTCCCCGGTGCCGGACACTGGTCACCGCCCCCTGCCGTGACATCGTCTACTGCTCGGCCGCCGAGAATAACATGCATGTGTTTCCGCTGGTCAAGCACTTTCCGCCACGAGTGCGACAGTGCTGAGCGACAACAAGGGTTCCGGTCTTGGAAGCGCCTGGCTGGAAAATTGGCGAAAAGTCGACGGCCGTCACCCGCGAGCTGCGGGTGACGGCCGTAAACAGTACTGTCCAGAACGTTATGTGCCGTTCGGAAGGTTATGCCGGACGATTACCGCCCCTGTCGCACCGGAATGCTGGTGAACGTAGGCGTGGTCGGCGCCGGGTCCTGGAAGAAGTCGTTGCCCTTGTCGTCGACGACGATGAAGGCGGGGAAGTTCTCGACCTCGATCTTCCAGACGGCCTCCATGCCGAGCTCCTCGTATTCGAGGACCTCGACCTTCTTGATGCAGTCCTGGGCGAGGCGGGCGGCGGGGCCGCCGATGGAGCCCAGGTAGAAGCCGCCGTGCGCGGCGCAGGCGTCGGTGACCTGCTGGGAGCGGTTGCCCTTGGCGAGCATGACCTTGGAGCCACCGGCGGCCTGGAACTGCTCGACGTAGGCGTCCATCCGGCCCGCCGTGGTCGGGCCGAAGGAGCCGGAGGCGTAGCCCTCGGGGGTCTTGGCCGGGCCGGCGTAGTAGACCGGGTGGTCCTTGAGGTACTGCGGCATCTCCTCGCCCGCGTCCAGCCGTTCCTTGATCTTGGCGTGGGCGATGTCGCGGGCGACGACGAGGGTGCCGGTGAGCGAGAGCCGGGTCTTGACCGGGTGCTGGGTCAGCTCGGCGAGGACGTCGGCCATCGGGCGGTTGAGGTCGACGGCGACCGCGTCGAGGTCCGCGCCGGCGCCCTCGGTCAGCTCCTCGTCGGTGGTGTCGGGGAGGAAGCGGGCCGGGTCGGTCTCCAGCTGCTCCAGGAAGACGCCCTCGGCGGTGATCTTGGCGACGGCCTGGCGGTCGGCGGAGCAGGAGACGGCGATGGCGACCGGGCAGGAGGCGCCGTGCCGCGGCAGGCGGACCACGCGGACGTCGTGGCAGAAGTACTTGCCGCCGAACTGGGCGCCGATGCCGATCTTCTGGGTCAGCTCGAAGACCTTGTCCTCCAGCTCCTTGTCGCGGAAGCCGTGGCCGGTCGGCGAGCCCTCGGTGGGCAGCTCGTCCAGGTAGTGCGCGGACGCGTACTTGGCGGTCTTGAGGGCGTACTCGGCCGACGTGCCGCCGACGACGATGGCGAGGTGGTACGGCGGGCAGGCGGCCGTGCCGAGCGAGCGGATCTTCTGCTCCAGGAACTTCATCATGGACGCCTCGTTGAGGACGGCCTTGGTCTCCTGGAAGAGGAAGGACTTGTTGGCCGAGCCGCCGCCCTTGGCCATGAAGAGGAACTTGTAGGCGCCGCCGTCGGTCGCGTACAGCTCGATCTGGGCCGGGAGGTTGGAGCCGGTGTTCTTCTCGTCCCACATGGTCAGCGGCGCCATCTGCGAGTAGCGCAGGTTCAGCTGGGTGTACGCGTCGTAGATGCCGCGGGAGAGGGCCGCCTCGTCGCCGCCCTCGGTCAGCACCTGCTGGCCGCGCTTGCCCATGACGATCGCAGTGCCGGTGTCCTGGCACATCGGCAGCACGCCGGCCGCGGCGATGTTGGCGTTCTTGAGCAGGTCCAGGGCGACGAAGCGGTCGTTGGCGCTGGCCTCCGGGTCGTCGAGGATCTTGCGCAGCTGGGTCAGGTGCGTCGGGCGCAGGTAGTGCGCAATGTCGTGCATCGCCTCGGCGGCGAGCGTGCGCAGCGCCTCCGGCTCGACCTTGAGGAACGTCCGGCCGTCCGCTTCGAAGGTGCTGACGCCCTCCGAAGTCACCAGACGGTAGGGGGTGTCGTCCTCGCCGGTGGGGAGCAGGTCGGTATAGGCGAATTCCGGCATGGGGGAGATGTCCTTACTCGGAGGGGTGGTGGCTGACTTCCACGGCAGCGCCTGAACAGCGTAGAACCCCGGGGGTGGGCCGGCGCTGTGAGGTCGGGCTCAGTCCGTGCGGACGCACTCGTTCCCCTAGTCGCGATCTATCGCGTTTCGGTACGCTGTGGTCGTGGACGCTTCAGGAAACGGGGGACGACCGGGCCCCGAGACCCCGCCCGGGCCGCTTGCGCAGCAGGACCAGCAGGCGGTGAAACTGACCAAGGGCGAGGCGAAGCCGCAGGGCGAGCCGGTGGCCCAGGCCGACATCCGGGCCTCGGACGCGGACCGCGACCGGATCGCGGAGATCCTGCGGGAGGCGCTCGCCGAGGGCCGGCTGGACGCCGAGGAGCACGCCGAGCGGATCGACGCGGTCTACCGCGCCAAGACCATGGGCGAGTTGGAGCCCGTCGTGCGGGACCTGCCCGCCGGCGGCGCCCGCCCGCAGCCGGAGCCCGTGCCCCGCGAGTACGGCCCCGGCGGCCGGACCGCCGACCAGAACCTCGTCGCGATCTTCAGCGCGGCCAACCGCAAGGGCCGTTGGCGGGTCCCGCCCCGGATCAACGCGGTCGCCATCTTCGGCAGCGTGGAGATCGACCTGACCGAGGCGGTCTTCCCGCAGCAGCGGGTGCAGATCAACGTCACGTCCGTCTTCGGCAGCGTCGAGATCCGCGTGCCGGAGAACATCACGCTGCGCAGCAGCGGCTCCGGCATCCTGGGCAGCTTCGAGGTGGAGACGCACGAGGCCGCGGACGGCGAGGCGCCCGAAGTGGACGTGCAGGGCTTCGCGCTACTGGGCAGCGTCGAGGCCAAGCCCAAGCGGGGCGCCTGGATCCGCGACCTGCGGGACCGGCTGCGCGGCGAGCGACGGGAGTGGACGGACGAACTCCGCGCCGAGCGGCACGCGCGGCTCGGCGAGCTCCGGGCCGACCGGCACGAGCGGTTCGACCAGTTGCGGGCGGAGCGGCACGAGCGTCGGGAGGAGCGCCGGGACCGCCGCCGCTTCGGCTAGGGCACTTCCGGCGGCGGACGCGGGCCCGTGCGGCCCCGCACCGCCCCCTCGATCGCCACGGTGTGCATAAGCCCGCGTACAGCGGGTAGGGCTGGTGCATCGTCTCTCGTACGGCTGCGGGGTGCGAAAAGGCCGTGCGCAGCGAGACGGGCAAGGGTGATTTCTCTCGCCGAAGCCGTCGTCAGGAGTAGACCGTGCTGCTACCGCATCAGGCCCTGCAGGATGCCGCTGTCGTTCCGTCCCCGCGCGGGCACGCTCGCGACGAGGCCGGTCCCTGGCATGCGGAGGCGGTGTGCCGCCGGGACGAGGCCGGGTTGTTCTTCGCCCCCTCCAAGGAGCCCACCGCCGCACGGCTGGCCAGGGAGGAAGCCGCGAAGCGGGTCTGCGCCCGCTGCCCGGTGATGGTCGAGTGCCGGGAGCACGCCCTGCTCCAGCCCGAACCGTACGGCGTCTGGGGCGGGTTGACCGCCGCCGAGCGTCGGGTGGTGCTGACCCGCCGGCGGCGCCGCGAGAGCGAGCTGCAGCGGGCCGCCGCGATGCCGGCCGCCGGTTGACCCCACCCGCCGTCGGTACGGACGCCCCCGCGTCCGTACGCGTCTCGCCCCCGCCGGAAGTCGCTTCCGACGGGGGCGAGTCGCGTCACGGGTCCGGGGCGGCCGGACCGGATCAGCTGGGGCGCTCGAAGTCGATCGAGCTGTACGCGCGCAGCTTCGAGAGCCGGTGCTGGGAGTCGATCTGGCGGATGGTGCCGGACTTGGAGCGCATCACCAGGGACTGGGTGTAGGCGGTCTCCGCGCGGTAGCGGACGCCGCGCAGCAGCTCGCCGTCGGTGATGCCGGTGGCGACGAAGAAGACGTTGTCGCCGCGGACCAGGTCCTCGATCTGCAGGACCTGGTCGAGGTCGTGGCCGGCGTCGAGGGCGCGCTGGCGCTCCTCGTCGTCCTTGGGCCACAACTTGCCCTGGAAGGTGCCGCCCAGGCACTTCAGCGCACAGGCGGCGATGATGCCCTCGGGCGTTCCGCCGATGCCCAGCAGCAGGTCGATGCCGGTCCCCTCGCGGGCCGCCATGATCGCGCCGGCGACGTCGCCGTCGGAGATGAACTTGATCCGCGCGCCGGCCTCCCGGACCTCCTTGACCAGACCGTCGTGGCGCGGCCGGTCCAGGATGACGACGGTGACGTCCTCGACCGCGGACCGCTTCGCCTTGGCGATCCGCTTGATGTTCACCGCCACCGGGGCGGTGATGTCGACGAAGTCCGCCGCCTCCGGGCCGGTGGCGAGCTTGTCCATGTAGAAGACCGCGGACGGGTCGAACATCGAGCCGCGCTCGGCGACCGCCATCACGGACACCGCGTTGGCCATGCCCTTGGCGGTCAGCGTGGTGCCGTCCACCGGGTCCACGGCCACGTCGCACTCCGGGCCGGTGCCGTCGCCGACCCGCTCGCCGTTGTAGAGCATCGGGGCGTTGTCCTTCTCGCCCTCCCCGATGACCACGACGCCGTTCATCGAGACGGTGTGGATCAGGGCGCGCATGGCCTTCACCGCCGCGCCGTCCGCGCCGTTCTTGTCGCCCCGGCCGACCCAGCGGCCCGACGCCATGGCGCCGGCCTCGGTCACCCGGACCAACTCCAGGGCGAGGTTGCGGTCGGGGGCCTCCGGGCTGACCTCGAGGGGGGACGGCAGATGATGCTCGGTCATCGAGCGCACCTTTCTGTACGGCGACGGCCGGATTGATGAGGGTGCTTATGACTTTATCGGTAGGTCGCGAAAATGAGCAGGGGGGCCTTCGCATGAGCAAGCCGAGGGCTGGGTACCGGCCGTGCCCGGCGGGCCTCGACCGCGGCACCTTCTGCCCAGGTGGGTGGTGTCCGAGGGGGGCGCGTCCGGGCGCCGGCGGGCATAGGGGACCATAGGGACGTGGCTGGTATGCGAGGCAGGCAAAGAGTGGCGGACATGGTCCTGTCGCTGGCGGTGATCGGCGTCCTGGTCGGGGCGATCTACTTCTTCATCCCGCACGACGACAGCGCGACCGCGGAGAAGAGCGCGGTCCAGACCGTCGACACCCGCGTCGAGATCATCACCGCCCGCCGCGCCGCCCCGTACCCGGTCGCCGCACCCGAGGGTCTGCCCAAGGGCTGGCGACCCACCTCCGTTTCCTACAAGGCCAGCAACGACGGCAAGGGCGGCGCCTGGCACCTGGGGATGCTCGACCCGGAGCAGCAGTACGCGGCCGTCGAGCAGAGCGACGCACCGGCCAAGCAGTTCATCCAGGACGTCACGCTGGGCACCGACAAGATCGAGGGCCAGCAGGCCGTCGGCAGCAAGAAGTGGGACCGCTACCAGGGCGACACCTACAAGGCGCTGGTCCACGAGGAGCCCGGGGTGACCACGGTCGTCACCGGCACCGCGCCGTACGGGCGGCTGGCCGAACTGGCCGCGGCCCTGGTGGCGAAGAAGGGCTGAGCTCGGAGCCGCCGCCCGGCGGCCCCGCCGCCGCGCGACCGTGCGCCGGAGGCCCGGGAGGCCCGCCCCGGCGGACCGCGCCCCGTCCGTCCGACGACGCGAGAAGGCCGCCGCACCCAGCCGGGTGCGGCGGCCTTCTCGCGTCGGGCCGGGGTGGCTCAGACGGTGGCGGTGGCCTCGTCGAAGGACAGGCGCGGCGAGCGCGGGAAGAACGCGTCCGGGCCCGGCTTGCCGAGGTTGATGACCAGGAAGGACTTCTGCTTGCCGTCGCCGAAGAACTCCTTGTCGACGCCGGCGAAGTCGAAGCCGGTCATCGGGCCGGCGGCCAGGCCGGCGGCGCGGATGCCCAGGATGAAGTAACCGGCCTGGAGGGTGGCGTTCTGGGTGCCGGCGACCTCACGGGCCGCGGCCTCCGAGAAGAAGCTGTCCTTGATGCCGGGGGCGTGCGGGAAGAGCTGCGGCAGCTTCTCGTGGAAGTCCAGGTCGACGGAGAGGATCACGGTCAGCGGCGCGGCCACGGTCTTCGGGCCGTTGGCGCCCATGGCGTGCGCGACCAGGCGCTGGCGGGCGTCCTCGGAACGGACCAGGGTGATCCGCAGCGGCGACTGGTTGAACGCGGTCGGGGCGTACTTCACCAGGTCGTAGATGGCCTGGACCTGCTCGTCCGTGACCGGCTCGTCCGTGAACGTGTTGGCGGTCTGGGCCTCGCGGAACAGGAGGTCCTGAGCGGCGGCGTCAAGGGCGAGAGACATCAGGGGCACCTCGGGGCTTCAGGTGGGGTACGGAGAGTGAGACTTCGCTGTCTACGGGAACCACTCTAACCCGAATAGATTAAAGTTCAACTAACGACTGGAAAGTGTGAGGGGGTTCACAACGCGAGAACGGCCTTCCGGGATCCGGAAGGCCGCACGGCGGGGGCGCGCGCCGCGCGCCGCTACTCCCGCTCCGCCGCGTCGTCCGCCGCCGCACCCTCGGCCAGCGCCGCGTCCAGCCGCGCCCGGGCCCCGTCCAGCCAACGGCGGCAGACCTTCGCCAGCTCCTCGCCGCGCTCCCACAGGGCCAGCGACTCCTCCAGCGTCGTGCCGCCCGCCTCCAACCGGCGGACGACGTCGATCAGCTCGTCGCGCGCCTGCTCGTAACCGAGGGTGGACTCCGCCGGCGCCGCCCCGGCCGCCCCGTCCACCACGTCATCCGTCTTCGCCATGTCTCCCACCCTATGAGTCCGCCCCGTGCGACACCGGCCGGTCGGCAGCGGCGTCCGGAGCCGCGGTCACCCGCACCCCGAACGCGCCCTCGGCCACCCTGGCCCGCAGCTCTTCGTCCACCGCCACCTCGGACGGCGTGCGCACCGCCGTCCCGTCCGGCTTCTGCAGCACCGCGTAGCCGCGCTGCAACGTCGCCTTGGGGGAGAGCGCCACCACCCGCGCCAAGGTGTGCACCAGCTCCGAATCCGCCCGGTCCAGCAGGTGCCCGAGCGTCCGCCGGCCGCGCTCCAGCAGGGCGGTGACCTGCTCCTCGCGCTCCTCGACCATCCGCTGTGGACGCTGCATCGACGGGCGGTGCAGCGCCGCCGTCAGGCCCCGCTCCTCGCGGTCCAGGAAACCGCCGAGCGCGCGCCGGGCCCGCTCCCGGAGCTGGTGGACGCGCATCAGCTCCTCGCCCACGTCCGGCACCACCTTCTTCGCCGCGTCCGTCGGCGTCGAGGCGCGCAGGTCGGCCACCAGGTCCAGCAGCGGGGCGTCCGGTTCGTGACCGATCGCCGAGACCACCGGGGTGCGCGCCGCGGACACCGCCCGGACCAACTGCTCGTCGGAGAACGGCAGCAGGTCCTCCACGCTGCCGCCACCGCGCGCCACGATGATCACGTCCACCTCGGGCAGCGCGTCCAGCTCCTGCACCGCGGCGATGACCTGGGGCACCGCGTGCACCCCCTGCACCGGGACGTTGCGCACCTCGAAGCGGACCGCCGGCCAGCGGTGCCGGGCGTTCTCCAACACGTCGCGCTCGGCGGCGCTGGCCCGGCCGCAGACCAGCCCGATCAGCTGCGGCAGGAACGGCAGCGGCCGCTTGCGCTCCGCCGCGAACAGCCCCTCCGCGGTCAACGCCCGCTTCAGCTGCTCCAACCTGGCCAGCAGCTCCCCGACGCCGACCGGCCGGATCTCGGCCGCCCGCAACGACAGCTGACCGCGCGGCGCGTACCACTCCGGCTTGGCGTGCACCACCACCCGGGCGCCCTCGCTCACCACCTCGGCGACCTTGTCGAAGACCTGGCGGTAGCACGTGACGCTCACCGAGATGTCGTGCGACGGATCGCGCAGCGTGAGGAACACCACGCCCGCCCCCGGCCGCCGCGAGAGCTGGGTGATCTGCCCCTCGACCCACACCGCGCCGAGCCGGTCGATCCACCCGCCGATGAGCCGGGACACCTCGCCGACCGGGATCGGCGCTTCCGGAGACGTAGAGACAGCCATACGAGCGAGAGTAGCGGCGGCCACTGACAGTGCCGGTCGTCTCGCCGTCGGTCGCGCCGGACGGTCGGCCGCGCCCGACCGTCCGGCTCCCACCCCTAGGGCGCTGCTGACGAATCTCCGCGGCGTCCTAGGGCGCTGCCGGCGGTGCGGACCGCGCCCTCAGGTACTGCACCGCCAGCACCACCAGACCCACCAGCAGCCAGACGCCGCCCACGACCTGCGCGGTCCGCGACGCCTCGACGACCACCGCGACCACCACCGCCAGCCCCACCAGCGGCACCACCACGTGGCGCAGCACGCTCGGCGCCGCCGCCCGCCGCCGCACCCGGAACCAGCCGACCACCGAGGCGTGCAGCAGTCCGAACGCGGTCAGCGCGCCGACGTTCACGATCGACGACAGCTGGTCCAGACCGTCGTCCCGGGTCGCCGCCCAGACCGCCGCCACCAGCGTCACCGAAGCCGCCCCCAGCAGCGCCCGGCGGGGCACCCCGCTGTCGGCGTCCACCTTCGCCAGCGCCCCCGGCAGCCGCCGGTCCCGGGCCATCGCGAACAGCAGCCGGCCGGCCGCGGCCTGCCCGGCCAGCGCCGCGAACGCCGCCCCGATCGCCTTGCTCACTGCCACCAGGTCGTGCAGCCAGCCGCCCACCGCGGCATCCACCGTCGTGTAGAAGGCGGCCCCCTGCTCACCCGGCTCGGCGGCCAGCTCCGCGGCGCTCATCGGGGCCAGCAGCGCCGCCAGGTACGTCTGCACCGCGAACAGCACCCCGGCCGCCACCAGGCACGTCACCACGGCCCGCGCCACCAGCCGCGAGCCCCCGGATGCCTCCTCCGCGAACGCCGCGATCGCATCGAAGCCCAGGTACGACAGGACCGCCACCGACACCGCCGCCAGCACCGCGTCCAGCGAGAAGCCGCTCTCCCCGGTCAGCGGCACCGCCCAGCCGCGCTGCGCCCCGTGCACGACCAGCGCCCACACCGCCGCCACCACGAAGACCACCAGCACCACGACCTCCAGCGCCAGCACCGCGAACCCGACCACCGCAGCGGTCCGCACCCCCCACAGGTTCAGCACCGTGGTGACCACCACCGCGAGCGCCGTCCACACCCACTGGTGGACCTGCGGCACCAGGGCGTGCAGCGCGATCCCGGAGAACAGGTACGCCACCGCCGGGATCAGCAGGTAGTCCAGCATCGCCATCCACCCGGCGACGAACCCCGCCCCCTCGCCCAGCCCGACCCGCGCGTACGCGTAGACCGAACCGGCCTTCGGCACGACCCGCACCATCTGGGCGTACGAGTACGCCGTGAAGGCCATCGCCACCGTGGCGACGACGTAGACGCTGGTGATCGCCCCGCGCGAGGTGGCCTGGAGGGTGCCGAAGATGCCCACCGGTGCCATCGGGGCGATGAACAACAGGCCGTAGACCACCAGGTCCCGGAACGACAGCGTCCGCCGCAGCGCTCCGGTGCCGCTGCGCGCCCCCTCGTCCACGGTCGCGCCGTCCGTGCCCGGCATTCCGCCTCCTCACCCGTGCTCCGCACCAGTCTGGGCCACCAGCGCGATCACGCCCCACCGGGGCACGGCCTTACGATGGGACCCATGTCTGCTACTCCCGGTCCGCAGCCCAGCCGCAAGGTCCTCCTCGCCGCCCCCCGCGGCTACTGCGCGGGCGTGGACCGCGCCGTGATCGCCGTCGAGAAGGCCCTCGAGCAGTACGGCGCCCCGGTCTACGTGCGCCACGAGATCGTCCACAACAAGTACGTGGTGAAGACCCTGGAGAAGAAGGGCGCCATCTTCGTCGAAGAGACCGAAGAGGTGCCCGAGGGCAACATCGTCATCTTCTCCGCGCACGGCGTCGCTCCTGTCGTCCACGACGAGGCCAAGCGCGGCAAGCTCGCCACCATCGACGCCACCTGCCCCCTGGTCACCAAGGTCCACAAGGAAGCCGTCCGCTATGCGGACGAGGACTACGACATCCTCCTGATCGGCCACGAGGGCCACGAGGAGGTCGTCGGCACCAGCGGCGAGGCCCCCGAGCACATCCAGCTCGTCGACGGCCCCAAGGACGTCGCGAACGTCGAGGTCCGCGACCCGGACAAGGTCGTCTGGCTCTCCCAGACCACGCTCTCCGTGGACGAGACCATGGAGACCGTCGACGCCCTCAAGGGCCGCTTCCCCAACCTCCTCTCGCCGCCCAGCGACGACATCTGCTACGCCACCCAGAACCGCCAGATCGCCGTCAAGCAGATGGGCGCCCAGGCCGACCTCGTCATCGTCGTCGGCTCGCGGAACTCCTCGAACTCCAAGCGGCTGGTCGAGGTCGCCCTCGGCGCCGGCGCCAGCGCGTCCTACCTGGTCGACTACGCGGAGGAGATCGACGAGGCGTGGCTCGACGGCGTGCGCACCGTCGGCGTCACCTCCGGCGCCTCGGTCCCCGAGATCCTCGTCGACGGAGTCCTGGAATGGCTCGCCGCCCGCGGTTACGAGGACGTCGAGACGATCACCGCCGCCAAGGAGTCGATCACCTTCTCGCTGCCCAAGGAGCTCCGCCGCGACCTGCGCACCGAGGCCCGGTCCGCCGTCGAGGACTGACCGACCACCGCCCGCGGTCCTTGCCGTACCGGGGGCGGCGGGCGCAGTAGGCGCCTAGCCTTTTCCCATGAGGGTCTTCGGTGTGGACATCGGCGGATCGGGCATCAAAGGCGCCCCGGTCGATCTGGAACGCGGCGAACTGGCCGACGAGCGCTACAAGGTACTGACCCCGCATCCGGCCACCCCCGAGGCGGTCGCCGACTGCGTCAAGGAGGTCGTGGACCACTTCGGGTGGACCGGCCCGGTCGGCGCGACCTTCCCGGGCGTGGTCACCGGCGGGATCACGCGCACCGCCGCCAACGTCGACAAGCGCTGGATCGGCACGGACGCCGCGGCCCTGCTCACCGGCCGGGTCGGCGGCGCCGGCGGCGGCTGCCCGGTCACCCTGCTCAACGACGCGGACGCCGCGGGCCTGGCCGAGATGCGGTGCGGCGCCGGCCGGGGCCGCACCGGAACGGTCGTCGTCCTCACCTTCGGCACCGGCATCGGCAGCGCCGTCTTCACCGACGGCCGGCTGGTCCCCAACACCGAGCTGGGCCACCTGGAACTGCACGGCCACGACGCCGAGAAGCGCGCCTCCACCAAGGCCAAGGAGGACGAGGAGCTGAACTGGGACCAGTGGGCGCACCGGGTCCAGAAGTACCTCGCCCACGTGGAGATGCTCCTCTCGCCGGCCCTGTTCGTGATCGGCGGCGGGGTGAGCCGCAAGGCGGAGAAGTTCCTGCCGCTGATCGAGGGGATCCGGGCCGAGATCGTCCCGGCGCGACTCCAGAACAACGCGGGCATCGTGGGGGCCGCGATGGCCGCCCAGGCCGCACGGGCCGGGGCGCCGCCTACTGCCGAGCCACCTGCCGCGGACGGCTCCCCGGCCGGGAACGGTGCGGGGCCCGCGGCGCGGACCCGCCCGGCTGCGGGGCCGTCGCCCGCGGACCGGGCCCCGAGTTCCGCTGTCGACTCACCGGTCGGCTGGCCCGACGCCGGGCGATGAGCAGCGCCTTGCGGACCAGCACCACCAGCCCGCAGACCAGCGTCCCCCCGTAGAGCCAGCCGGCGTTCAGGGCGAGCACCGTGAACACCCCGATCAGCAACCCGGGGAAGCCCGCCTGGCCGTGCTGCACCGGCACCGTGCCGACGGCGAACGCGATCGGCAGCGCGACCGGGGCGGCGATGAGGTCGTACGGCCGCACCCACGTCCCGGCCGCCACGCTGACCAGGAGGAAGAAGACGCCGTACGCGGACTGCGCCCCGCCCAGCAGCCAGCGGTCCACGAAGCCGAAGGCCAGCAGGGCGAACGTGGCCAGCAGCCCGCAGCCCAGACCGGTGAGCTTGGCGGCGGGCATCCGGCGGGCCAGCAAGGCCACGGGGGCGGGCGCCGGGGGCCGGCGCGGGCCGGCCCGGTAGACGGCCGCGACCTCGTCGCCGTCGGCCGGCGGCCGCCCGGCCGGCCGCGGCCTCCGCTCGCCGGGCGTCGCGACCGGCGGCCTGACCGGCGCCCGGAACTCACCGGGCGCGGGGGCGTAGCCGCGGGCGGTGACCTCGGTGCCGGCCGGCACCGAGGCGTAGCCGGACGCCCGCATCGCGGACAGGAAGGCGTCGTCGGGATCGGGGGCCACGGCCTCCGCGGGGCGCGGGAGCCGGGCGTCCTGCCCCGTGTCCGGACCGCCGCCGTACGGCCGGCCGGGCTGGGGCGTGCGCGCTTCGGGTTCCTCCACGTGTTGCTCCACTCGGCAACGGTAGGCCGCTAAGTGGGATTAATCGGTCATGGGACACGCACTTTGACCTACCTTGGGGGCTCCGTTAAGCGGCCCGGCGCATGCTGCGGGAGCGCGCGGGGCGACGTGCGCCGGCCCCGGACCCGACTCCGGCCCGCCCGGCGCGGCGGGACCCGCCCAGTAGACTGGTGGATCGGCCCCACCCCGCCCGGCCCGGTCCCACCGACCGGCCCCGGGGAGCGGCCCGCCCTTCGCCCACCTCCAGCTCCGGGAAGTCGCCACCGTGTCGCTCACGATCGGAATCGTCGGTCTGCCCAATGTCGGCAAGTCGACCCTGTTCAACGCCCTGACCAAGAACGACGTGCTGGCGGCCAACTACCCGTTCGCCACCATCGAGCCGAACGTCGGCGTGGTCGGCGTGCCCGACCCCCGGCTCGCCAAGCTCGCCGAGATCTTCGGCTCCGCGCGGGTGCTGCCCGCCACCGTCGACTTCGTCGACATCGCCGGCATCGTCCGGGGCGCCTCCGAGGGCGAGGGCCTGGGCAACAAGTTCCTCGCCAACATCCGCGAGTCGGACGCGATCTGCCAGGTCATCCGCGCCTTCAAGGACGAGAACGTCGTCCACGTCGACGGCAAGGTCTCGCCCAAGAGCGACATCGAGACCATCGACACCGAGCTGATCCTCGCCGACCTCCAGACCATCGAGAAGGTCCTGCCCCGCCTCCAGAAGGAGTCGCGGATCAAGAAGGACGTGGCCCCGAAGGTCAAGGCCGTCGAGGAGGCCAAGGCCATCCTGGAGGAGGGCCGCACCCTCTTCGCCGCCGGCCTCGTCCAGGGCACGGAGAAGACCGAGCTGCTGCACGACCTCCACCTCCTCACCACCAAGCCCTTCCTCTACGTCTTCAACGTCGACGAGGAAGAGCTCACCGACGAGGACTTCAAGAACGACCAGCGCGCCCTGGTCGCCCCGGCCGAGGCGATCTTCCTCAACGCCAAGCTGGAGGCCGACCTCGCCGAACTGGACGACGCCGAAGCCCTGGAGCTCCTGCAGTCCGTCGGCCAGGAGGAGCCCGGCCTCGCCACCCTCGCCCACGTCGGCTTCGACACCCTCGGCCTGCAGACCTACCTGACCGCCGGCCCCAAGGAGACCCGGGCCTGGACGATCAAGAAGGGCGCCACCGCCCCCGAGGCCGCCGGCGTCATCCACACCGACTTCCAAAAGGGCTTCATCAAGGCCGAGGTCATCTCCTTCGCCGACCTGGTCGAAACGGGCTCGGTCGCTGACGCTCGGTCGGCGGGGAAGGCGCGGATGGAGGGCAAGGAGTATGTGATGCAGGACGGGGATGTGGTGGAGTTCCGGTTCAACGTGTAGCGGGTGACGTGTCACCACGTCGCTGATCTGGCAAACGTTCAGGTCAGAGAGGGCCCGACTCTTCGGAGTCGGGCTCTTGGTTTTTCCCGTGCTGGGATGGTGCCGGGATGGGATGAGGACGCCCGTGCTGGGTTTCGGGTGTTGCGCTGCCCGATGTGGGAGCGAGCGGGAGAGGCTCGGTGTGTGCACCTTCTTCACGCTGAGGCCCCACGCAGGTCCGGGCGTAGCACTTTTCCTACTTGTTTGACACGGTCGGGGTGTGGGCGAGACGACGTACAGCATCGGAGAAGGGCCGGCGATGCGGGTGAGCCTGTCGCTGCCCGAAGGGACCGCGGAGGCGATCCGGGCGCGGGTAGGTAAGCGGGAGTTCTCGGCGTTCATCGCTGAGGCGGTCGAGCGTGAGCTGCGCGGGCAGGTTCTCGACGAGTATTTGGCGGACTGTGAGAGCCGCAAGGGGCCGGTCTCCGACCCGGCTCGTCAGCGGGCACGGCACGTCTTCGACGAGGTGTTCGCCGAGGAGAGCGAGTGGCCCGCCGCAAGCTGAGTCACGGGGGGACGCTGGTCCTGGACAGCGAAGGGCTCTCGAAGATGCTCGCCGACGACGAGCAGGTGGTGGCTCTGGTCGCTGAGGCGCGCTCCCGCGGCATGGAGGTCGCGATCAGTGCGCTCACCGTCATCGAGGCGGCTCATGCTCGTGCGAACAAGTCCCGCCTGAACTGGGTGCTCTCCGGACTGCGCGTGGTACCGGTGGGCGACGAGGAGGCGAGGGCGGCTTCGGTTGCTGATGGATGCTGGTTTGCACGGGCATAAGTACGCGATCGATGTGGCGGTCGCCGAGGCCGCGCTGCGACAGCACCGCCCGGTGGTGATGTTGACCTCCGATATCGACGGCATGGTTAAGCTCTGCGGCGATCGGGTCCGGCTCGTGACGGTCTGATTTCTGCGGTCGGGAGTGGTCTAGAGGGCTCTTGGGCCGGTCTTGCCCCAGACGTCTGGCGCACTGTCATTCAGGCCGTTCTGGCAGGCGATGACGATGAGTTGGGCGCGGTCGCCTGCGCCGAGTTTGGTTGCTGCGCGCTGGCTGTGGGTGCGTACGGTCAGGACGCTGAGGACGAGTTCTTCGGCGATCTCGCCGATGGGCGGCTTCCGGTGAGAGGAGGGCCTCGCTTGCGGCCGTTGGTGCGGATTCCCGCGAGCAGTGCGTGGGTGATCCGACTCTGCATAGACGACGGGACGCGTGTGCCGTCGATCTTGTCGTGATCGGTTCATCTGCCAGAGCGGAGCGTTCGGTTGGACATAGGCTGAGAGGCCTTGTTACAGGTGAGGGCCGTATGTGGCCTGGTCGAGGAGCGGCAGCGTATGAGTGGGCAGGCACGGCGTCGTGAGCAAGTCCCGGAGCAGCTGAAGACGGTGGCCCGGAAGTCTCCCAACTTCGGGCGGCTCTACGCGATGCAGCCCCTACTCGCGATCTACGGCTCCCAGGCCGAGCAGTCGGTCTTCATCAACCCCAATGTCTCCTACGTTGCGTCCGGCCAGTTCGGAGAGGTGCTCGCCGAAGAGCTGGTCCAGCGGGCAGGGGTGCGGATCGAAGGGACCCGTCAGGTCGACCGGCTCGCCGGGCTCCAGCGCGCTGGTCTGCTGCCGGGCCGCACCCGGGACGCCTTCGACACCCTTCGCCGGGGGCGGAACGACGCCGCGCATAACCACCTCTTCGACACCAGCAAGGCCCTCATGGCCGTCGAACTCTGCTTCCAGCTCGGGCAGTTCTTCTCCCGTGCGATCGACGGCGTCCGTGAAATCTCTGCGTTCGTACCGCCTCGGCTGCCGAGTGACGTGGCGGCCGGGCCTGCCGAGCTCGAGGAGCTCCGCGAGGCGCTCGGCCACCACCAGCGCACCCTCGCCGAGTCCCGGACCCGCCTCGGTGAGGTCGGCGACCGCCTGGAGGCCGAGCGGTATGGCAGGGAGGAGGCCGAGAAACTGACCGCGGCCGCCGAGCAGGCCCGCGCTGAGTCGGAAGCACTGGCCGCGAGCTATCGGGAGGAGATCGAGCGGCTCAGGAGCGAGCAGCGAAGCCGTTATAACCAGGAGCGGTTGAAGCCCCGCCCGGTCGCCGCCGCCGCCCGCGAGGCGATCGTCGCCCGTGCACAGCGGCCCGAACCGCTCAACGAGATGCAGGCTCGTGTCCGTATCGACGAAATGCTTGCCGCGGCCGGCTGGACCGTCCAGGACAAGTCCGATCTCAACCCGCTCGCCTCCCAGGGAGTCGCGGTCCGCGAGTTCACCCTGGCCACCGGCCGCGCCGACTACGTCCTCTACGTCGACGGCATGATCGTCGGCGTCATCGAGGCCAAGCGTGAGGGCACTGCGCTGGCCGGAGCCCTTGCCCAGAATGAGCGGTACGCGGCCGGTGTCCGCAGGGAGCACTCCCTGGCGGTCTGGCGCGAGGAGGAACCGTTCGCCTTCCGATACGCCACTACCGGCGCGGAGACGTTCTTCGTCAACCTCCTCGACCCGTACGCCCGCTCCCGCCCGGTTTTCGCCTTCCACCGGCCCGAGACCATCGCCGCCTGGATGAAACGTGCCACCGAGCACCCGGACGCTCCCACCTTCCGAGCCGTCCTGCGCACCGGGCTCCCGGTCCTGGAGACCCACGACCTCCGCGCGGCGCAGGAGGAAGCGATCATCGGCCTTGAGCACTCCCTCGGCCAGGACAAGCCGCGCGCCCTGATCCAGATGGCCACCGGCGCGGGCAAGACTTACACCGCCGTCACCGAGGCGTACCGGCTGCTCAAACACGCGGGCGCAGGCCGCATCCTCTTCCTCGTGGACCGGAATAACCTCGGCCGCCAGGCTAAGGCCGAGTTCGACAAGTACCGCGCCCCGGATGAGAACCGTAAGTTCACCGACCTGTACAACGTCGACTCCCTCGGCCGGGCTGGCCTTCAGGAGACCTCTGCCGTCGTCGTCTCCACCATCCAGCGCATGTACTCACTCCTCAAGGGCGAGCCGCTGGAGGACACGAGCGAGGCCGAGGACCGCGAGGACGCCTCCACCCTCGACGAGAACTACATGACCGACCGCCCGGTCGCCGTCGAGTACAACGCGGATGTCCCCATCGAGTCCTTCGACGTGATCGTCATCGACGAGTGCCATCGCTCGATCTATGGCCTGTGGCGCGGCGTCCTCGACTACTTCGACGCCCACCTGGTCGGCCTCACCGCCACCCCGACCCGCCAGACCAAGGGCTTCTTCGACAACAACCTGGTCTCCGAGTACACCTACGAGCGGGCTGTCGCCGACGGCGTCAACGTCGACTTCGACGTGGTCACCATGGACACCTCGGTACGGGAAGCGGGCGGCGCGAAGATCGACAAGGGCACCACGGTCCGTATCCGCGACCGTAAGACCCGCACTCAGCGGTACGAGGAGCTGGACGAGGATTTCGCGTACACGGTCGGCCAGATCGGTCGTACGGTGATCACTGAGGACGAGATCAGGGCCGTCCTCACCGCCTACAGGAACAACTGGCAGCGCTGGTTCCCGGGCCGTGCCGAACTACCCAAGACGCTTGTCTTCGCGGCGAGCGACGACCACGCCGACGAGGTCCTGAAGCAGGTCAAGGAGGTCTTCGGACGCGGCGACGCTTTCGCCAAGAAGATCACCTACCGGTCCCGGGACAAGGGCGACGACCCTGAGCAGCTCGTCAACGACCTGCGGAACTCGCCTCTGCTCCGGGTCGCAGTCACCGTCGACATGATCGCCACGGGCACGGACGTTCGCGCCCTGGAGTGCGTGATATTCCTGCGGGCCGTACGCAGCCCCGTCCTCTTCGAACAGATGAAGGGGCGCGGCTCCCGCACGATCGACGCCGACGAGCTGAAGGCGGTCACGCCGGAGGCGGCGACTGACCTCGCCAAGGACCGTTTCGTCCTGGTCGACGCGGTGGGTGTCACTGCATCGCCGCTGGTCGACACCCGGCCGATGCTGCCGCCGGACACCGGTGCCCTCAGCACGGACAAGCTCATGGACAAGGCGGGCAGCCGCTCCCTCACCGCCGAACAGGCCGAGACGCTCGGCCGTCGCCTGGCCCGCCTGGACCGCAAGCTTACCGAGGAGGAGCGTGAGCAGATCGAGCAGGCATCGGACGGCGTGCCACTCGGCGAGCTGGTCCGCCGGATCTCGGACGCGGTGGATGTCGATACCCAGGACCGGGCGTACCGGGACGGCGGCGCGGACCAGGCCCGGCGCCTTGTCCAGGACGCGGTCGAGGTCCTGACCACGCACCCGAAGCTCCGCAAGTTGATCGTCGGCATCAAGCAGCAGCACGACTTGACGTACGACGCGACGACCGAGGTCGGGATACGGCTGACGGAGGTCCCACGAGAAGAGCGCGCGGAAAAGGAACTCGTTGAGTGGCGACGGTTGTTGGACAGCCGCCAGCGTGACGAGCAGGCGGCGGAGGCGATCGCACTCCAGGTCATCCTCGGCAGCGGATCGCGGGTCCGCCCGCAGAAGGCACGGGCGCATCTCCGCGAACTGCTCGCCACCATTAAGGCCACCAACCGGACCTGGACCCCGAAGGTCATCTGGGACCACTACGATCTGCTCGGCAAGGCGTCGGAATCCCTATCGAAATCGGCCGGCCTCGGCGACCTCATGAACCTCGTCCGCTACACGCTCGGCGCAGACGACGAACTCCGCTCTTACCGTACGGTGGTCGAGGAGCGCTTCGAGGGCTGGCTGCTGCGACAGGGCCAGGCGGGCGTCGAATTCACCGAGGACCAGCTGTGGTGGCTGCACCGCATCAAGGACGCCATCGCGGTGGACGTGGGCATGGAACGCGAGGACTTCAGTCACCTCCCCTTCTCGGTGAAGGGCGGCGGTCGCGGCTTTGCGAATGCCTTCGGTGACAAGGGCCGGGCGCTGGAACTGTTGGACGAGCTGAATCAGGAACTGGCTTGAGTATGGGTGTGGGTATGGGCGAGTTGCCGCCGGGGTGGGCTTGGGCTGCCCTCGAAGAGACCCTGTCCTGTGAGCCGCGCGCGATTACGGATGGCCCATTCGGATCGAACCTGAAGTCCGCGCACTACACGGATTCAGGAGCTCGGGTTATTCGCCTTCAGAACGTGGGTGATGGGAAATTTCGCGATGAGCGCGCGCATATCAGCCTTGAACACTTCGAAACGTTGAGGGCGCATGAGGCGTGTGAGGGTGATCTGCTGCTAGCGTCGCTTGGAGAGAAGCTCCCGCGCGTCGCGCTGATGCCGAAGCTCGACGAGCCGGCCATCGTCAAGGCTGACGTCATCAGAGCGCGACCTCATCCCGAGATCCACACGAAGTGGCTTTTGTATGCTTTGCAAGCACCTCAGACGCAATCGTACGCGGGCGGGCTCATCAAGGGTGTAGGGCGTCCCAGGCTAGGCATGGCGGCGATGAGGCAGATCCCGATCCCCGTGCCGCCACTCGCCGAACAGCTCCGCATCGTAGAGGCCCTCGAAGAGCAGCTCTCCCGGCTCGACGCGGCCGAGCAGACGCTGCGACTGGCGCGCAAGCGGATCGAGGTTCTACGCAAGTCGGTCTTCACCTCATTGGTTCCCGAGGCAGCCCCCGCCGGTTGGACAGTTGCGACTGTCGGTGAGGCCGGAACACTGGAGTTGGGGCGAGCCCGGCATCCTGACTGGCATCACGGTCCCGAAATGCGCCCCTACCTGCGCGTAGCCAATGTTTTCGAAGACCGGATCGACATCTCCAGCATCATGGAAATGGATTTCTCGGGGATCTTTGAAAGGTACCGGCTCCATAAGGGGGATATCCTCCTGAACGAAGGGCAGAGCCCGCATTTGGTGGGCCGTCCAGCGATGTACCGCGGAGTTCCGGAGAATATTGCATTTACGAACAGCCTGTTGCGATTCCAGGCGGGTCCGGGCGTTCTCCCTGAATGGGCACTCATGGTGTTCCGGCGGCATTTGCATGCTCGCAGGTTCATGCGCGAGGTGCGCATCACGACTAACATCGCCCATTTGTCGTCAAAGCGCTTGAAAGCGGTCGAGTTCCCGATTCCCTCTCTGGAGATCCAGAAAGAACTCGTCCAGCGCTGCGAAGAGTTGCTGTCAGGCGTCGAGGCGATCGGCCGTGAAGTCGACCGGGCAACGCGGCGTGCAGACGCTCTGCGGTCGGCCCTGCTCCGGAAAGCGTTCAACGGCAACTTGCTCCCCCAGAACCCTGCCGACGAACCCGCTGCCACCCTCCTCGCCCGCATCGGCGCCGAGCGCGACGCAGCCAAACCCGCCCGCAAAACCAAGCGCGCCGCAAGCCCTCGCAAGACGGCCGCCGCAGCCAATGCGACCGAGACTGCCGCCCCCGCCCCCGTCACTTCCGTTCAGCAGGAGCTCTTCCAGTGACCGCGCCCACCCAAGACGATGCAGCCATCCCCTCCGCCGAGGGTGTCCCGCTCACCGAGACGCCCAAGTCCAAGCAGGCCGCTGCGCAGACCAACACCCTGGTCGCCAAGCTCTGGAACTATTGCAACGTCCTCCGGGACAACGGCATGTCGACCATCGAGTACGTCGAGCAGCTCTCGTACCTGCTCTTCCTGAAGATGGTCCACGAGATCGAGAACGACGCGTGGGACGGCCGGGACCTCAGCGGCATCGTGCCGAAGGACTACAACTGGCAGTCACTCGCCAGCAAGCGCGGAGCGGAGCTCGAAGCGCACTACCGCGCCATCCTGGAGCATCTCGGCCGCAAGCCCCACACCACCATCGGCACGATCTTCGCCGACGCGCAGAACCGGATCACCAAGCCCGCGCTGCTCGAAAAGCTGGTCGTCGAGCTGATCGGTCGCGAGGAATGGACGGTCACCGGCACCGATCTCAAGGGCGACGCCTACGAGGGGCTCCTCGCCAAGGGGGCATCCGACACCAAGACCGGCGCCGGCCAGTACTTCACGCCGCGCGCGCTCATCGACGCGATGGTGGACGTGACCCAGCCCGATCCGGACGACACCATCACCGACCCCGCCTGCGGTACCGGTGGGTTCCTGATCGCCGCGCACACGTACATCACTCGGCATCACATTAAAGACATGGACCTTGAGGCCCGCAAGGCATACGACAGCGGCCGGAAGATCTGGGGCAACGAGTTGGTCACCGGCACCGCCCGCCTCGCCGCCATGAACATGCTCCTCCACGGCATTGGCAAGAGTGACGGCCCGAGCCTGATCGACGTCAGCGACGCGCTCGCAGAGAAGCCGAGCGGGCGGCACGCCTCACTCGTCCTTGCCAACCCGCCCTTCGGGCGCAAGTCCGCAATCACCGTGATTGGCCAGGACGGCGACCTGGAGAAGGAGGACGTCCAGTACGACCGTGACGACTTCACCGCCACCACGACCAACAAGCAGCTCAACTTCCTTCAGCACATCATGTCGCTGACCGCGGTGAACGGCCGAGCGGCCGTCGTCCTCCCGGACAACGTCCTCTTCGAGGGCGGTGCGGGCGAGAAGGTCCGCCGCAAGCTGCTCGACGAGTTCGACCTGCACACGATCCTGCGCCTGCCCACCGGCCTCTTCTACGCGGGAGGCGTCAAGGCCAACGTCCTCTTTTTCGACAAGAAGCCCCCGCGTGCCGACGGCAAACCGCACACCATCGTCACCTGGGTCTATGACTTCCGCACCGGCCAACACTTCACCATGAAACAGCGCCCGCTGACCCGCGCCGACCTGGACGACTTCGTCGCCAAGTACAAGGCCGGCGAGCCGCTGACAGCCCGCGTCGCTGACGAGGACGACAACGGCCCCTGGAAGTCATACACGTACGAGGAGTTGACGGCGCGCGAAAAGGTCAATCTCGACATCACGTGGATGAAGGACCCGGCCCTGGAGGACGCGGACAGCGACCTGGAGCCGGAGGTCATCGCCGAGGAGATCGTGCGTGATCTCCAGTCCGCTCTGGCCGAGTTCACAGCCATCGCGAAGTCGCTTGGCGCGGATGTGGACGTGCCGGAGGCGGAAGAGATCTGACGACGACCGACGGTTCGCTGTCACCCGCATCCGCGACAGCCACAACGGCGGACATCCATCGGTCAACCCCGCTAGAGCCCTTGTGACAGCGCCGATGGCAAATCCTGCTACGTCGTCTACGGCCCCGGCGGTGAACTGGCCCCAAGTCTGGTTGGCCATCACACGCTTCTGAAACTGGCCATAGTTGCTCGCCCGCCGTTACGGAATCCTGCGCCGTAAGAGAGTGAAGGGTCGAACCGATCAGATCGAGCCACAAACCGGCCGTGATCCGTAAAGCCGCTTGACTGATACCTCTGCGGTACAGGGAACATCAGGAGTTCACGTTCCAGGTTCCTTGTCCTACCACGCGCCGCACAGAGGTATGCATGGCCATCGCACACCCTCAGACCCGCCAGTTCGAGTCGTTCGTGACGAACCTGTCGTACGCACGCCAGATGGTGCGAGCCGGGCAGGCGCTGGAAGTGCTCAGCCCCAAGGGCATCGACACTGATGATTTCTACCGGGCTGCCTGGGTGCAGTCCATCGCTGCCCTCGAACACTGGGTACAGGAAGAGGTGCTGCGCCGCGTCGCCGAGGAAGCTGCCAAGGACGACCCGGACATGCCGCGGAAGCTCCGTGACTACCCGTTGCCGCTGCACTGCCTGGAGAGGGTGCAGCGGGGCGAAACGACCACCGCCGAGGTAGTCACGGAACGGGTGCGCCAGGACATCGCCCGCCAGACCTTGCAGAACCCGGACGCCATCGCGAAGGTGATGGCGCTCGTCACCGATGTCAAGGTGTGGAGGGAGGCGCCGAAGTGGATCAACCGGTGGAGCCAGTACCGCACTTCATACGACGAGAAGCGGCTGCGCGGCCAATACATCTTGCTGCTCCGTCGCCGCAATCAGATCGCACACGACGCGGATCTGATCGACGGTGACTTGAAACAGCGCCGCCAGATCGGCGAGGCTGATGTCACGGACGCCCTCAACTGGATCGAGCGGATCGCGCTCGCGCTTGCCTACGCGCTGGAAGGAGACGCGTCCAAGTCTTCAGGGCATCCGACTTCGACCGGGGCTTCGGAAGCGCCAGTTGGAGATCAGTTGCACATTGACTGAGTGTTTGTCATCGAGCCCTGCGAACTCGTCCTCGGCGCACATCCCCCCCCAGATTAGCCTTAGGTTGTGCGACCGCCTCTGAGAACGTTCTGCGCGGTGTGTTCGTCAGGAAGACTCAAGAACAAGACGCCGCCGACTGGAGCCTGTTGTTCGTGGAGTGCACGCAAGTGAGGTATGGGCTGTATGTTTTGGTGGGGCAGCCCAGCAGCTTTCCAAAGAGGCCAGCTTCAGGACGGAAGCTGAAGCTGGTGCGCCACCGTCCACCTGAGTCTGGCTCGGTGGGGTGGCAGGTGGCTCGGGGGAGTAGATGACATTCGCACAACCAAGGCGGGTAGGCCTTCCGTCTCCGGCGAGATCGCCGCGGCTGGCGATTCTGCGCCCTGACAACGACTTGCTTGGTCTGCTCGATGCCGATCACGCCAAGGAAAGGTCCTACTCCCAACCCTGCCGTGACTGGCCTGAGGTCAAGTCACACCTCGCGATCCTGCTTGCTCCCGTCGGCCAGCAGGGCGATGGGGATGGCGGAGTGCAACCCGAGCGGATCTGGGGGTTGGGAATCGTGCGCCCTGCTCATGAGACCGACCGTGACCGGAAGGTCGTCGTCACCTGTGCGCGAAGCTTCCGGGGCATTGTTCCTGTCTCAGGGCTCTGGTGCGCTGGTGGCGAGCGAGGCAACGGCCTCTCCAAGTCGATACCGGAAAGTGGTCCTGTCACAGTCGGCGCCGAAACCATATTTGCCAATCTGCGGCGGATTTCCTCTGATGTCGAGGCCGAAGTCCAGAGGCTGATGTCTCTGCTCGATGAAGCCGAAGGCTGGAGCGAGGGCGAACTCCGATGGCGTGATGAACGCGACGCTCTGTTGCTCTTCGCTAAGATCGCCGGGTTGGCCCCGAATGACTTCTCGGAGGTACGCCTTTGGGGCAAGACAGCTGCCCACGGAGCCTTTATCAGCGGGCTCAGAGGGACTGCAGTTCAGTCGACGCTTGACGACATCCGTGGATGGGCGGGGACGAGGTTCAGTAGCATCGGTGAGACCGTCGTACGAACGTTTGTAAGTGGCGGAGGTAATCGAAGCTATGACTTTGAGGTCACGTCGATAACCGGTCGGCGGGTGGCGGATGGTGGGGAAGGCTCCCTTGACGCTTACTACTATCACGTCGAGACCCAGACGCTCGTCGTACTACGTTACGTGCGTCCCGACCCGAATGGACTCTTTTCGTCTGACGCTCGGCACAGGCTGCATCAATTCCACAGCCGTGTTCGTCGCCTCCCGAGACGCGCTCGGCAGAGTGCCGAAGATTACAGCTTGTTGGAAGACCCTCTCTTTCTCCGCATTCATGAGCCGGTGCCATTCACCGTGGCTCTGCACCGTACGAGTTCCGGTGCAATTTTCCCCTACGGCCAGGTCGCCGCTGCGATCTCGGCTTCCGGGGAGATCAGTCTCCCCGGCCCATCCGTGGGCGCTCTCACCCGCCACCTAGTGCCGACCGACTTCGCCCGACTGGTGCGCGACGGTTGGCTCGGCGCGCGACCTGTACCCCTCGAAGTTGCCATGGACTGGGTGGAAGCCACGGTCGACACGGCAGGTGTTGCCTTGGTTGTCGTGGACTTCAGCCGCCGGCAGCGTGGTAACGGGCCGGGGATCAAGACGTCGGTCTAAGCAATCAAGAAGACACCATCAGTGGGAAGGCAGCTATCCATGGCCACCTCGGGGGCGGACGTACCTCGGCAGGTAACGCAGGTGCGCGCGCAGCTGCATGAGACATTTGACGGGGTGATAGACGACAGCGATATTGCCCATTTCCGTGGGGGCAATTACGAACAGCGCTTCCTCTCCCGTGCCCTCGCCGCCCTAGCCGTACGACGTGTTGCCAAGTGCAGCGTGGCCGAGGCAGCCCGGTTCGTGACGGACGGCATCGCGGATCAAGGATTGGATGCTGTCGCCCCCCTGCCAGAGAGCGGGCAGGCTCTGCTGGTCCAGGCGAAGTGGAGCGATAAGGGCACGGCGACCTTCGATGTGGACGCGGCCAAGGCGATGGTGGACGGCCTCAACCGGATCGAAAACGAGCTGTACGACCAGTTCAACCAGCGTGCTGGCGCCCTCGCCCTGGAGGCTAGGCCGTTTATTGTCAATGAGCGAGCCACTCTTGTCATCGCGCTGATGGGTACTGTGGAGCCCTCTCCGCCCGCACGCGAGGTTCTCGCCAACGCCCTCGATGAGTTCAACAAGCACGGCGCTCGATTGAGCGTCGAGGTGTTGTACGCCGCTGACTTCCACGACCAGATTCATGTGGACCTTCGGCCGGAGCCCATCCACCTGGGTGTACGCCTTGACGACTGGTACCAGCAGAAAGGGCCGCTCGAGGCATATCAGGGCACGGTCTCCGCCGAGAGCGTCGCAGAGTGGTACGAGACGCACGGGACAGGTCTGTTCGAGCAGAATCTCCGGGCCCCGCTCGGGCCCACCGTCACCAATGCAGAGATCGGTCAGACCCTCACGTCTGATCCCACCAGGTTCTGGCACCTGAACAACGGCATCACCATGATCTGCGACTCGCTTACGGCGAAGCATGACAGCGCTAAGGCACCGCAGAGCAGACCGACGACTCTCACTCTGTCAGGGGCGAGCATCGTCAACGGTGCTCAGACCGTAAGGGCAGTTGCCAGAGCCATGCATGAGGACGGGGAGGCTGCGGCCAATGCGACTCTGAGCGTCAAGGTCATCAATACCTATGAGGACCGGAAATTCGGGGTGCAGGTCTCGCAGGCGGCGAACCGGCAGAACGCCATTGAGCAGCGCGATCACATCGCGCTCGAACCCGTGCACCAGGCGATCAAGGCCAATCTGCGCGCCGAGCTGCGCAAGCAGTACGTGATCAAACGGGGCGAGCCGGTCGCTGCTCCCGAGACCGGCTGCTCACTGGATGAACTTGCCCTTGCCCTTGCCTGCCTGCATCCGGATGCAGAACAAGCCGCCCGGGCCGCCAGTTCCATGGAGAACCTTTGGGAGCAGGGCTCCAAGGGCAGCCACACTGTGCTGTTCAAACGCGAACCCTCTCCGCAGAAGGTGTGGCGCTCCGTGCTCACGCTGCGCGCGGCACGGAGCGCGGTCTACGAACTGGGTAGTGGGGAGAACAGTCGCGAGGCCGCGACCACGGAGCATGGAGGCTTTCTCGTCACTCACTTGGTCTTCCAGCATCTCGGCGCCACCAGTATCGATGACCCCGACTTCGACTGGGACAGCGAGGTGCTGGAGAAGATTCCTGCCCTCGTACCGGAACTAGTCCGTCGTCTGACGCATCTGATTGTGACTCGCTACGGGCCGCGTCCTCAGATCAGGACTGCTTTCCAGACCGCGCAGACATGTAGGGAACTCGCGAAGCATGTCCTTGGTGACCTGGCCGAGGGCGTCGCTGTTCCCGAGCCTCCTGCGAAGGAGCGCAAGCCGCGTCGTCCGAACACCGTGCCGCTCTTGGTCGACCGGCGTGTCATCAAGGATGGAGCCCCCCTCCAGTACGAAGCCCTGAACGAGCCCGAGCGTGACGCCATGGAAGAGTGGCTTGTTGAAGACCAAAGGCGACGCCAGGCGACCTGGGTCAATCACCGGACCAAGCCGATCTTGTGGGCGTACGACGAGCAGCAGTACTCGCCTTCCGGTCTGGTGTCGAAGATGTGGGCGGATGCCGACTGGGACGAGCGCCCCGTGGCCAATCAGGGAACGGCTCGCTGGTATCAGTCGGATGGCTTGAGCTTGTGGGATCTGGCTCAGCGCATCCATAGTGAAGAGACAGAGGATGAGGTCTGATGGCGTGCGGACGGCGCCAGCAGGACGTCAGTTAAGAGGAGACGTCTCCGGACTGCCCAACTGCTTCGGGCGGTCATGGTCAGCTCCGTATCTGATGGCACGCTCATGCAGCCGTGCCTCGTCACCTGCTTCCGCTGTTGTGTAGCGTTGGCGGTCCTGAACACAGTTGCACTTTGTCGTAAATCCCGTGCTGGGATGGTGCTGGGATCACTCAGTGTTTCTGCAGGTCAGATGCTTGTGGTGGAGTTCCGGTTCAACGTCTGATTGAAAATCAGACTAGTTTCGTACTTGGAAACGAAACCCTGTAGGGCCCGCTGATTACGGCGGGCCCTTTTGCGTGGTTGTCGAATTATCCAGACGTCAGAGGGGCAAGGAGAACTTCGCAGATCGTCTCTTCGGCGCATGCGGTGACTGCCCTCTGCAGGCCGGTGAAGTCGGTCTCCAGTGGGCTGAGGCGTTGTAGACGGGACAGCCTGATCGTTTTCTGGCTCGGGCACCGCTCGTCCAGGACGCGGGTGGGAAGGACGTGGAAGGTCCACTGGTCGAGGTCCAGGGGGTCGAGGGTTTGCTTGTCCTGGTGGTGCAGTAGGCAGAAGACGTACACGTCCGAGCGGCGCAGCACGTCGGTGGAGGTCTTGCCGGTCTGGGGATCCCAGCCGGAGGCCGGTGCGATGGAGAAGGAGATCTCCGACAGTTGGGACTGTGCCCACGACTGCAGGTATGCCGCCGACTTCACCTCGACGCGCCACTGCTCGGGTGTACGGATGTCGACGGTGTCCCATTCGGTACGGGTTCCAGTGGCGGCGCCGAGGGCCGTGGCCACGAGGTACTCGGCCAGGACACCGCGCATGGTGTTGTTGGCCAGATCGGAACATGCCCAGCTCCAGAACTCGCCGAGCCTGCCGACCGTTTCGCCGTGGGCCCGTATCGGCTCGCTGCTGTTGCGGCGCCCGATGGTCAGCGGGCCAAGATTGGGGATGCTCATGGTGTCTCCATGACGAGGGTCCGGGGCGAGTACCGCTCATCCTGACAGCAGTAACTGACAACGGAGTTGGAGTCTGAACGGAGCATGGGCTGCGACTGGTGCGCCGCGTGCGGTACGGATCGAAGCGATGTGGAATTTCTCCTGGACCGTCGATCCTGACTGGCTGCCAGTCATAGGCTGGCTCCCGTAAAGGAACAGGACCAGGGGCAGGGTGGACGAGACCATGCGTGGCCTCAGTGAGGCGAACCTCAAGATGGTGGCCGGTGCCCGTTCCTTTGAGCGGGGGCGGGGGTACCTGGATGCGGTGTCCGGGGTCGAGGTCGGTGAGGGATGGGTCACCGCGAGCGTCCACGGCACGGAACGCTATGAGGTGGAGCTGTCCCTGGGTGGGCCCGGTGGGCTGTCCGGTGAGTGCGACTGCCCGTATGGCCTTGAAGGGAATTTCTGCAAGCACTTGGTTGCCCTCGGTCTGACGCTGCTCGCTGGGCCGGAGAGCCTGCCAGGGCAGCAGAAGGCGGCGCGGGACCGGGCACGGGACCTCGACGGGTGGCTGTCTTCCCTGTCCAAGGACGAGTTGCTCACTCTCGTGCAGGAACAGATGGGCGAGGACCGGCAGTTGCGGCGCCGCCTGGCGCTGCGGGCCGCGAGTGCCCGCGGGGACCTCGCCGCGGTTCGGGCCCGTATCCGTGAACTGCTCGACATCGGCCCCTTCGCACAGTACGGGTACGTCGAGTACGCCGATGCCCGAGCCTACGCGGACCTGGCCGGGCAGGCGGTGTCGGCGATCAGCGCGCTCACCCGCTCCGGACGGGCAGCCGACGCGATCGTCCTGGTGCGGGAGGCGATGAAGCTGCTGGCCCAGTCGGTGGAGAGCGTCGACGACTCCGACGGATGGCTCGGCCAGGTGGGCACCGGCCTCGCCGACGCCCATCTCGACGCGTGCCGTGCGGCGCGCCCCGACCCGGGGGAGCTTGCGCGTTGGCTGGTGGGGCATGCGCTGGGTGAGGTGGACGACGGCCTCACCGACATCGATCCACTCGACTATGAGAGCGTTCTCGGCGAAGCGGGAATGGCGGTGCTGTGGCAGCTGGCGGTCGAGGCGTGGCAGGGCAACCGCCGTGGCTGGGCGGAGAAGTACCTGGTGGAGCGCCTGGCGAAGCGGGGAGGCGACGTTGACGCGGTGATCGCCGTGCTTGCGGCCGACCTCGCGCCGGACGGCCACACGCACCTGGCCATCGCGCGTGAGTTGGACACCGCCCGGCGTTCGGACGAGGCCCTGAGCTGGGCGGAACGCGGCATTCGGGAGGTCCGGGACCTCGCTGCCGTCGACACCGCCCTCGTCGACCACCTCTGCGACCGCTACGCGCAGGCGGACCGGCTTGCCGACGCCGTCGCCCTGCGCCGCGACCACTTCGGGGCCCGCCGCACCCTGCTCGCCTACCAGCAGCTGCGGGCCGCTGCCCGGGCCGCGGAGTGCTGGCCAGCTGAGCGCGGGGGCGCGCTGGCCGTGCTGCGCGCCGACGCGGGGCAGCGGCAACAGGGCCGGTACGGCGCTCCCGCCCTGGTCGACGCCCTTCTCGACGACGAGGACGTCGACGCCGCCTGGCAGGCCGCCACCGAGACCGGCGCCCACGACCGGCAGTGGCTCGCCCTCGCCGACCAGGCCCGCGCCACCCGCCCCGCCGCCGCGCTCGGCGTGTACCTGCGCCTGGCGGAGCCGCTGACCGAGCGGACCGGCAACGCGGTCTACGAGCAGCTCGTCAGCCAGCTGCTGAGCATCCGGGACTGCCACCGCCGCCTGGGATCGCTGGACCAGTTCACCGGGTACGTCACCGCCCTGCGTACCGCCCACAAACGCAAGCGGAACCTGATGCGCCTGCTGGACCAACACGGACTGTGAGCTGGACGACGCCCCGCCCTCAACACCCGAAGCGCCCTCCGCCCAGGATCTTGCACTCGTGGACGAAGGGGCCGTAGGAGCGGACCTCGAAGGCCTGTTGGGGGTGGGCGGAGAGGCCGTGGACGGTGAAGTCCTTGCCGTTGTCGGTGATGTCCTGGGTGTGTTCGCCGTTCGCGTCGACGTAGCGGGTCTCGAACGCCTTCCAGGAGCAGTCCTGGGTGCCGGAGGTGACCTGGACGCGCAGTCCTTCGGGGGTCGCGCCGTTGCCGAGGTCGATCTTCTTGTACTTGAAGAACGGCTCTCCGTAGTGCGGTTCCTCGTCGCCGGTGATGAGCGGGGTGGTGGTGGAGCGGCTCAGGTCGAAGAACATGCCCTCGTAGCTGCCGCCCGCCTGTCCCCGCACCGAGATGACCGTGGTGGCCTTGGCGGGCGTGCAGGTGAGTCCCTTGATGCGCATGTCCGTGATGACCAGGCTCGCCTTCCGGTCGCTGAGGATGTCCACGCGCCACTCCTCCGAATACCCGGGCGAGGCAACCTTCATGGCCGGGTGGTGGACGTCGGTGAAGGAGACTCCGCGGGCGTGGTGCGCCGCGTAGAAGGGGGTGAGCGGGTCGCCCTCGGGCCGCATCGCTAGGAGGGTCTTCGTGTCCTGGGGGGAGAACGGCGCGTCGAAGATCCGGGCTTCGGGGTATTGGACGTCCAGGCGTACGGACGCCGAGAACGCCGGGCCGGCGCGGTCGGCCTCGTCGTCGGCCTCGCTGGCGACCCGGGCGTCGTGCTCGGAGGTCAGCCAGTCGGTGCCCTTCGTCGCGAGGAGGGCGACGAGCGCGGCCAGGACCGTCCAGGACAGCCTGATGAGGACCTTGCGGTTGCGTCGGCGCCGGTCGCGGTCCGCGGCTTCCGGCATGACGCCGTCGACCAGGTCGTCGAGGAGCGAGGGGGCGGGCGGACCGTGCTGGTCCCTCGTCGCCGGCGCGGGGTCGTGTCCCGAGGGGCCGGTCCGTCCGCCGTCCCCCGAGGGGGGCGTGGGTGACGGGGACGCAGGAGGTGTCCCGCTTCCTGTCATGGGAGCCGCCTTACGGTGCTAAGTGACCGTTGGGAAAGGGGTGTTGATGGTACGTCATGGGTGCCCGGCGGCTGGGTGACCTGAGGCGGCGGGCGGCCCGCCCGGAGGCTCGGCGGGGACTTCCGCCTACTGCGGGAACACCTCGAACAGGATGGCCGGGCGGCCGCGGTGGTGGGTGGCGCCGGTGCGCAGCGAGCGGTCGACGAAGGCCCGGGCGTAGGCGTGCGGGTCCTGGTCGGGGGTGGTGAGGGCCCGGATGTAGGTGGTGTGGGCGGCCAGGGAGGCGGCGGCGCGCGGGATGCCGGGGCCCACCTCGACGGCGTGGGTGGGGCGGGGCGAGCCGGCCACGGCGGTCCAGCGGACGCCGGACCAGGGGGCCAGGCCCTCGGCGTCGGCGAGTTCGGGGAAGATCCAGCGGTTGGCGGCGTCGCCGGCGGCGTCGAGGACGGCGCGGCCGACCGCCCGGTGGTCGGGGGTGTTCCACTGGGTGCCGAACCAGGTGTCGCGGTGGTTGAGGGTGATCAGCAGCTCGGGGCGGTGCCGGCGGACCGCCGCTGCCAGGTCGCGGCGGAGCGGCAGGCCGGCCTCGATGACGCCGTCCCGGTGGCCGGTCAGGAACTCCACGGTGCGGACGCCGACGTGGGCCGCGGCGGCGCGCTGCTCGGCCTCGCGGACCGCGGCGCACGCGGGCGGTGCGAGGCCGTCGATGCCGGCCTCGCCGCGGGTGACCAGCAGGTAGCGCACGTCGCGGCCGGCCTCGGTCCATTCGGCGATGGCCGCCGCGGCGCCGTATTCGAGGTCGTCGGGGTGGGCCACGACGGCCAGTGCCCGTTGCCAGTCGTCGGGCATCGGGCGGAGGGAGCTGACGGCGGCGTTCTCGGTCGGCATCGTGGCCCCTTTCTGCTCGGTGACGATCGTGACACGGACGGACACGGAACGTGGTGGAACGCTTGTTTCAGTGCGGCCGCCGTGTGGCGCAGGTGGCGGCTGAACTGCGTTCATTACTTTGGGTGAAACTCGGGTCTTGGGTTGCGGTCGGACACACGCGGTTGTCACGCTGTTGCTGACTGTCAAGCTGTTGGGAGGGGCACGTGCCTTTCGGTGAGCAGCCCGCGTACCTCCGCGTCGCCGGCGACCTGCGCCAGAAGATCGTCGACGGGGTGCTGGCCCCGCACACCCGCCTCCCTTCCCAGGCCCGCATCCGCGAGGAGTACGGCGTCTCGGACACCGTCGCGCTGGAGGCGCGCAAGGTCCTGATGGCCGAGGGCCTGGTGGAGGGCCGATCCGGCTCGGGGACGTACGTGCGGGAGCAGTCGGTGCCGCGCCGGATCGCCCGCGGCGGCTTCCATCAACGCGGTTGCACGCCGTTCCGCCAGGAGCAGACGGACGAGCGGGTGCGGGGCACCTGGGAGTCCAACAGCGAGCAGGAGCCGGCCGGTTCGGTGGTGGCGGCGCGACTGCGCATCCCGGTGGGCGCCCGCGTGATGCGGACGCGCTACGTCTTCCGCGCCGAGGGCGAGCCGTCGATGCTCTCCACCTCCTGGGAGCCGCTGGAGATCACCGGGCGGACGCCGGTGATGCTGCCGGAGGAGGGTCCGCTGGCCGGGCGTGGGGTGGTCGAGAGGATGGCAGCCATCGACGTGGTGGTGGACAACGTCGTCGAGGAGGTCGGGGCGCGCCCCGGGCTGGCGGAAGAGGCGATGGCGCTGGGCGGGGTGCCGGGGCACGCGGTACTGGTCATCTCGCGGACGTACTTCGCGGGCGGCCGGCCGGTCGAGACGGCGGACGTGATCGCGCTCGCGGCGCGGCACCGGGTCGCTTACCACCTTCCGGTGAAGTAGGGGTGTCGCGAACTCCCCGTGCTCGCCAAGTCGACGCCGCGTAGGGGGATCCTGCGGGATTCGCAGGGTCCGGTGGAGCGAAATCCAGCCGAGTTGGGCGTCCCATTTAGGCTGGTTTTATCGTGAATGTCGTCCGGATATCGGTGTTGGAAACCTCACAGAGGCTCAACTGGGCGGGATTTTTTGGCCGGTGTGGGAACCGGATCTTCGGATTCGCTCATACGATGGCGAAGTTTGTGCACGGCACGGGGGAAGACCAGGAGACCAGCACGTGAGCACGACGAAGACAACGAGTGCGGAGCAGGGTTCGCATTCGAATTACCGTCGGTCCCTCGGGACCATCGCCCTGACCGCCACTGGTCTCGGGTCGATCATTGGTTCCGGCTGGCTGTTCGGGGCCGAGCGGGCCGCCGCCATCGCCGGCCCGGCCGCGATCCTCGCCTGGGTCATCGGCGCGGTCGTCGCCCTGACGATCGCGCTGACCTACACCGAGCTCGGCTCGATGTTCCCCAAGGCCGGCGGCATGGTCCGCTACGGCCAGTACTCGCACGGCTCACTCGCCGGCTATCTGGCGGCCTGGGCCAACTGGATCGCCATCGTCTCGGTGATCCCGGGTGAGGCCACCGCCTCCGTCCAGTACATGAGCAGCTGGGACTTCAGCTGGGCCAAGGGGCTCTTCGACGGCAAGGAGCTGACCGGCTCCGGCGTCGCGGTGGCCAGCGTCCTGCTGGTCTTCTACTTCTTCATGAACTGGTTCGCGGTCTCGATGTTCGCCAAGACGAACACCGCGATCACGGTCTTCAAGGTCGTCGTGCCGATCCTCACCGCGGGCGCGCTGATCCTGTCCCACTTCGACACCGGCAACATCGACCGCGCGGGCGGCTTCGCCCCGAACGGTTGGAGCGCGGTCCTCAGCTGCGTGGCGCTCTCCGGCATCGTGTGGGCCTACAACGGCTTCCAGTCGCCGCTGAACCTCGCCGGCGAGGCGCGCAACCCGGGCCGTTCGCTGCCCAAGGCCGTCGCCTTCTCGATCGTCATCGCGCTGGTCATCTACCTCGCGCTGCAGGTCGCCTTCCTCTTCGCGGTGCCCGCCGGGGACCTGAGCAAGGGCTGGGGCGGCCTCTCCTACCACTCCCCGCTCGCCGAGCTGGGGCTCGCCTGGGGCCTGAACTGGCTGGCGCTGCTGCTGTACGCGGACGCGTTCGTCTCGCCGTCCGGCACCGGCATGATCTACGCCGCCACCACCTCGCGGATGATCCAGGGCGTCCAGGAGAACGGCCACCTGCCGGGCGTCTTCGGCAAGGTGGACCCCAAGACCGGCATCCCGCGTCCGGCGCTGGTGCTCAACCTCGGCGTCGCGTTCCTGTTCCTCGCGGTCTTCCGCGGCTGGGGCTCGCTCGCCGAGGTCGTCTCGGTCGCGACCGTCATCTCGTACATCACCGGTCCGGTCGCCGTGATGGGTCTGCGCCGGCTGTCGCCGCAGCTGAAGCGGCCGGTGAAGCTGCGTGCGATGCCGGTGATCGCCCCGATCGCGATGATCTTCGGCTCGCTGGTCCTGTACTGGGGCAAGTGGCCGCTGACCGGCAAGGTCATCCTGATCATGGCCGTCGGGCTGCCGGTCTGGGCGTGGTACGAGATCGGCCGGCCGTGGAAGCAGGGCCGCAGCCCGCTGCGGGAGCTGCTACCGCACCTGAAGGCCGGCGCCTGGATGGTGGTCTACCTGCTCGTCATGGCGGCCGTCTCCTACCTGGGCGGCAAGGAGTTCGGCGGCAAGGGCTACCTGCCGCCGGGCCTCGACCTCGCGGTGGTCGCGGCGATCGCGCTGGCCTTCTACTTCTGGGGCGTGCGCAGCGCCTGGCGCAACCCCTCGCTGGTCGCGGTCGAGGCCGAGATGGCCGCGATCGAGGCCGACGGCGAGGCGGCCGGCGAGAAGGCTCCCACCGGCGCCTGAGCGGGCGTCCGCGGCCGCTGCCGCACCCGATGCGACCGCCCGAGTTCCTCGGGCCGAACCGGCCACTCGCGGGCCGAACCTGGTCTTCCAGGTCCCCGCGGGTGGCCGGTTCGGTGTCTCTTTGTGTAAATCCATATCCGGTGCGTAAAGGTCGGGCGTAGGGTCGGGCATATGCGGATTGCGATTTCGGCATCAGCACAGGAGGGCCGCGCCGCGGCGCGCTGCGCGGCGGACGGAGGGGCGCAATGACGGAGAACGAGACCGCGTTGCCCTGGCTCGTCATCCGCCAGGACGAAGGCGGCAACCGCTATCGCGTCGGCCGCTATGCCACCCGAGCGGAGGCGGAGCGGGTTGCCGACCGCCTCGACACCCGCGGCAATCAGCGGCTCTACGCGGTGGAGCGGGTCGGCCAGGGCGCGGTGTGAGGAGGGCGGTGAGGGGAGCGCAGCGGGGAGCGGGAGACGAGCGGGGGACGTAGGCTGCCGCGCATGACGACGGTGCGCGTAGTGGTGGGCGGTGCGGTGTGCGAGCGGGGCCGGTTGCTGGCCGCCCGGCGGAGCGCGCCACCCGCGCTGGCCGGCCGCTGGGAACTGCCCGGCGGCAAGGTGGAGGACGGCGAGACGCCGGAGCAGGCGTTGGTCCGGGAGCTGCACGAGGAGCTGGGCGTCGATGCCGCGCCCGTGGAGCGGATCCCGGGCGAGTGGGTGCTGCGCCCCGGTTACGTGCTCCAGGTGTGGACCGCCCGGCTGGTCTCCGGCCGGCCGGAGCCGCTCCAGGACCACGACGAGCTGCGGTGGCTGCGCCCGGGCGAGGAGCGCGAGGTCGACTGGCTCGACCAGGACCGCCCGGCGGTCGCCGAGGTGATGCGGCGGTTGGGCTCCAAGCCGGCGGTCGGGATCCCGGGCGCGCGGCTGTGAGGGCGGGGCCCGCCGGTCGGTGTGCGCCCCCGGTGGACGCGGGTGGCGCGTTCGCGCCCGTCGGTCGCCCATGTCCGCCCGCTCGCCGGGTGTGCCCACCCTTCCTGGGTATTGCTCCGAGATGCGCCATTTGTGCCACAGTGCACGGTTGAAGGCGGTACTCGCCGCTCGATATCGGGTATGTCCTGATTGGCCCTATTCGACGGGGCCGGGTACGACGGGGGACACCTCGGCCTGGGAAGTGATCGGCGTGAGCGACAGCGCAGCGGCAGAGGTCCCGGAGCCCGGTCCCCCCGATGTCCGCAGGCGCGGCAAGACGTCCGGTGCACCGAGCGCCGAATGGAGCTTCCCGGCGGACCCCGGCGCCGTGCGCACCGCCCGCACCATGGTCCGTCAGGTGCTCACCGACTGGGGGTTGAACGGCGCCGCCGACGTCGCCGTACTGCTGGTCAGCGAACTCGTCACCAACTCCCTGCGGTACGCCAGCGGTCCCATCGGCGTGCGCATGGTGCTGTTGGGCGCCGGGGCGCTGCTCGTCGAGGTCTCCGATCCGCTGCCCGATCCGCCGCGGACGCGCACCGCCACCCCCGATGACGAGGGCGGACGCGGACTCCAACTCGTCGCGCACACCTCGCGGCGCTGGGGGACCCGGCAGGGAAAGAGCGGCAAGACAGTGTGGTTCGAGCTGTCGGTGGCTGGTTAAGAGTCATGAGGAGTCCTGATCGTTGCCATTTCATCGACATTTTGTAGATGGCCTGCGATCGAGACTGTGCTGTGATCGTGAAGACCGTGTTCCGGATAGCCGAGGTGCTGGAATACTCGGCAGGTCCGGTCCGGGCACGATGAGCTGGAGGGGACGGGGCTCGTGAGCGAGAAGTCATCTGGCGGGGTGGTACCTGCGCAGAACGGTGGCCGGGGCGGCACGTACGGTCCGGTGGAGCGGAGCGGCCATCGCCATGCCCGCGAGCCGGAGGGCGCGCCCGTGTGGCAGAGCAGTCGGCCCGGATCGATCTACGACTACATCAAGGTCGCCTCCTTCTCGCTCGGCCCCGACGGACGCATCGACCAGTGGAGCGAGCGCGCCGAGCAGATGCTCGGCATCGCCGCCCGGCACGCCCTCGGCAAGGACCCCGTCGAGGCGTTCGTCCCCCGGGAGTTCCGCGAGACCGGCCGCCGCAAGGTGTCCGAGATCCTCGACGGGCGGGAGTGGACCGGCCTGGTGCCCTACCGCCGGGAGGCGGACGGCGCGGTGGACGGCCTCGCCGAGATCTACGTGATGCCGGCCGCGAACGAGGACGGCGAACGGGGCGCGGTCTGCCTGGTCGTCGACGTCCGGGCGCTGCGCGGGATCGAGACCGACCTCGCCGCCGCGCAGGCCGTTTTTGGTCAATCCCCCATGGGATTCACCCTGTTCGGCACCGACCTGAAGCTGCTGCGGGTCAACGAGCGCTTCGCCACGGTCTTCGGCGGCCCGCCCAGCAAGTACCGGGGCGGCACCCCGCACGACTTCCTGCCCCGCCCCGAGGCCGAGCGGATGACCGTCGCGCTGCGCCGCGTCCTGGAGACCGGCGAACCGGTCAGCGAACTGCAACTGGTCGGCCACGTCCCCGGCGAGGAGGACCGCCGCCGCTGGTCGATCTCGCTCTACCGGCTGCACGGCGCCAGCGGCCGCCCCATCGGCGTCGCCGCGCTCGCCTCCGACGTCACCGGCCGCCGCCGCGCCGAACGCGAGGCCGCCAACGCCCGCCGCAACCTCGCGCTGCTCAACGAGGCCGGTGCCCGGATAGGCAACTCCCTGGACCTGGAGACCACCGCCCGCACCCTGCTGGACGTCGCCGTCCCGCAGTTCTGCGACCTGGCGTCGGTCGACCTCTACCAGGGACTGCTGGCCGGCGACGAGGAGCAGCCGGGGATGAGCGACGGCAGCGCGGAGCTGCGGCGGGTCGCCTTCGCCAGCGCGGTCTCCGACGTGCCGCTGCCCGGCGGCGCTCCCGAGGAGGACCCGGTCACCGTCGGCGCGGTCCACCGCTACCCCTTCAACTCCCCGTGCGCGGCCGCCCTGCGGACCGCCCAGGCGCAGATCGTCCCCGGCCGGGAGGGCGACGAGGGCCCGGAGCTGGGCGCGGTGGTGCACTCCACCCTCGCGGTGCCGATGGTCGCCCGGGACACCGTCGTCGGCCTGGCGCGGTTCTCCCGCACGAAGGGCAGCGAACCGTTCGGCGAGCGGGACACCGCGCTGGCGGTGGAACTCGCCGCCCGGGCCGCGGTCTGCATCGACAACGCCCGCCTCTACCGCCGGGAACACGAGCGCGCGCTGATACTGCAGCGCAGCCTGCTGCCGCCCGGCGACCCGGAGGCGGCCGGCCTCGACATCGCCTGTCGCTACCTGCCCGGCACCACCGCGACCGAGGTCGGCGGCGACTGGTTCGACGTGATCGAACTCCCCGGACACCGCACCGCGTTGGTGGTCGGCGACGTCATGGGTCGGGGGCTGCGCGCCGCGGTGGCGATGGGCGAACTGCGCACCGCGGTCCGCACGTTGGCGCTGCTGGACCTGGAGCCCGCCGAGGTCCTGGGGGCACTGGACGAGATCGCCCGGGGGCTGGGCGACAGCGGCGACCGGGGGGCCATGGCGCGCACCGCCCGCAGCCGCTCGGGCGCCCCGGCCGGCGGGCCCCAGAACCGTTCGGCCCGCACCGCCGACCTCTCCGAGGTCTACCTCGCCACCTGCGTCTACGCCGTCTACGACCCGATCACCCGGTTGTGCACCTTCGCCAACGCCGGGCACCTGCCGCCGGTGTTGGTCGAGGAGGGCGAGGAGGCGCTGCTGCTGGACGTCCCGCCGGGGATGCCGCTGGGCGTCGGCGGGGAGCCGTTCGAGGAGATCGAGGTCGAGGTGCCGGACGGCGCGCTGCTCGCGCTGTACACCGACGGTCTGGTGGAGTCCCGGCACCATCCGCTGGACGAGGGGCTGCAGGCGTTCCGCCGGGCGCTCTCGGACGCGGACCGGCCGTTGGAGGACGTCTGCGACCACGTCCTGTCGGCCCTGGACACCTCGCACGGCGAGGACGACATCGCGCTGCTGATGGCGCGGGTGCACGGACTGCCCAAGGATGCGGTGGGCGACTGGAGCCTGGCGCCGGAGCCGCGTTCGGTGGCCCGGGCCCGGGAGCTGGCCCGCGACCAGCTGACCGACTGGGGGTTGCAGGCCCTGGTCGACACCACGGAGCTGCTGGTCAGCGAGTTGGTGACGAACGCGCTGCGGCACGGGCACGGGGAGATCCGGCTGCGGCTGTTGCTGGACCGGACGCTGGTCTGCGAGGTCTGGGACGCCGATCTGGCCCAGCCGCGGCGGCGGCGGGCCCGGGACACCGACGAGGGCGGCCGCGGTCTGCAACTCGTCGGCCTGCTGAGCGAGCGCTGGGGGAGCCGGCGCACCCCGCGCGGCAAGACCGTCTGGTACGAACTCGCGCTGCCGGACGGCGATGCGGCACCGGTGGACCCGGCGGAGGCCCTGCTGAGCCTGTTCTGAGGGGCGCGGCCCGGGGTGCGCGTCGGGCGGGCCCCGGGGACCCGGGTGGACGGACCCGGGTGCGGTGGTGCGGTGGTGCGGTTTAGGCGGTGCGCAGGTGCGCGGCGGCCAGTTCGGCCTCGCGGACGACGCGTGCGGTGTCGACGTGCAGCAGTTCGCCGCGCGACTTGCGCAGGTGGCCGTCGACGAAGACCTCGCTGACGTTCGGCGGCTGGCCGTTGAGGACGATCTGGCTGGTCCAGTCGAAGCGCGGGGCGAAGTTGAGGGTGCCGGGGTCGAGAACGACGACGTCGGCCCGCTTGCCCGGGGTCAGCGAACCGACCCGGTCCGCCATGCCGATGGCCTCCGCGCCGCCCAGCGTCGCCATCCGCAGCACCGCCGGGAGGGTCGGGTGGATCCCGGCGTCCTCGTGGCGGGCCCGCTGGAGACCGACCGCCGCCTTCATCACGTTGAACATGTCCGAGGTGTCGTTGGTTCCGCCGTCGTGGCCGAGGCCGGCCTTGACGCCGTGTTGGTGGAACGCCGGCAGCGGGCAGATCCCGGACGCCAGCCGCATGTTGCTCAGCGGGCAGTGCGCGATCCGCACGTCGTGCTCGCCGGTCAGCGCGATCTCCTCGTCGGTGAGGTGGATCGCGTGGTTCATCAGCAGGTTCGGGCCGAACGCGTCGATCTCGCGCAGCGAGCGGATCGGGTCGTCCGCGCGGTCGCCCTTGTTCTCCAGGACGTGCGAGTTGAACATCACGCCGAGGTCGCGGGCGACCTCGTACAGCGCGCGCAGCTCCTTGATCTGGCCCATCCCGGCGTGCGCGGAGACCTGGACGGAGGCCAGCGGCAGCGGGTCCAGGAAGTCCTTCTTGATCTTGGGGATGAGGTGGGCGTCGGCGGCGCTCTGCGTCGAGGCGTAGACGAAGCGCAGCCCGGAGTCGTCCAGCGCCTTGATGTAGCGCTCGCTGGTGTCGTACGGGACCGGGTGCACCCAGTCGACGAGGGTGGTGACGCCCGCCTGAAGGGCGTCGAGCGCGGCCAGGTGGACGAAGCGGTACATGTCCTGCGGGCCGATCTTGGGGAGCGTGACACGGTTGCAGTCGCTCAGCCAGCCGTAGAGGTCCTCGTTCGAACAGCCGCCGCGGATGCTGGACTGCCACAGGTGGTTGTGCAGGTCGACGAAGCCGGGCAGCACGATCTTGCCGCGGGTGTCGAGCACCCGGGCGCCGGCCGGCGCGGTCAGGCCGTGGCCCACGGCGGCGACGGTCCCGTCCTTCAGCAGCACGTCGACGCCGTTCTCCAGCTGCCCGAGGGTGCCCTTGCCCACGTGGGGGTCCATGGTGAGGACCAGGTCCGCGCCGCGCAGCAGGGTGGTGCGCCGGTCGCCGGGGGCCTCGGTCGGGCGGGCGGGGCGGTCCTGGGCCAGCGCGGGGAAGCCGGCCGCGGCGGCCAGCGGGACGGTGCTCAGGCCGGCCAGGACCCGCCGTCGATTTATTTTTGGAAGATTCATTCCGCTCTTATACCGCGGCTGTTCGAATCCGCCGTAAGGAGGTTTTCGGCCATGTGATGCAGCATCAGAAATGCTGCATCTAGGGCCAGTTGGGCGCCAGGCGGGTCATTCCGACCGTCGTCGGATCTTGTTCCCGAGCCATACCAGGGGGTCGTATTTGCGGTCCGCCGCGCGCTCCTTCAAGGGGATCAACGCGTTGTCGGTGATCTTGATGTTCTCGGGGCAGACCTCCGTGCAGCACTTGGTGATGTTGCAGTAGCCGAGCCCGTGCTCGTCCTGCGCGCTGACCTTGCGGTCCAGTCCGCGGGCCGGCGCGGCGTCCAGCGGGTGCATGTCCAGCTCGGCGATCCGCATCAGGAACCGCGGGCCGGCGAAGGCCGCCTTGTTCTCCTCGTGGTCCCGGACGACGTGGCAGGTGTTCTGGCACAGGAAGCACTCGATGCACTTGCGGAACTCCTGCGACCGGTTCACGTCCTCCTGCCGCATCCGGTACTCGCCCGGCCCCAGTTCGGCCGGCGGGACGAACGACGGCACCTGGCGCGCCTTGGCGTAGTTGAAGGAGACGTCGGTGACCAGGTCGCGCAGGACCGGGAAGGTCCGCATCGGGGTGACGGTGAGGGTCTCGGTGCGTGCGAAGACCGACATCCGGGTCATGCACATCAGCCGCGGCCGGCCGTTGATCTCCGCACTGCACGAACCGCACTTGCCGGCCTTGCAGTTCCAGCGGACCGCGAGGTCCGGCGCCTGCGTCGCCTGGAGGCGGTGGATGATGTCGAGCACCACCTCGCCCTCGTTCACCTCCACCCGGAAGTCCTCCAGCGCGCCGCCGTCCGCGTCGCCCCGCCACACCCTCAAGTGCGCCTGGTAGGCGCCGGAACGCTGTTCCGCCTGCCGCTCGCTCACCGGCTCAGCTCCTCGTCCGTCAGGTACTTCACCAGCTCGTCCTTGTCGAAGAGTTCCAGCAGATCGCGGCGGATCGGCGGGGTCTCGCGCCGGGAGAGCCGGATCTGCCCCAACGCCGGGTCCGGATCGCCCGCCGCGCCGTCGTCGTCGGCCAACTGGCAGACCAGGTTGACGTTGCGCCAGCGCCGGTCCATCTCCGGACGGTCCTCCCGGGTGTGCCCGCCCCGGCTCTCCGTGCGCTCCAGGGCCGCCCGCGCCACGCACTCGCTGACCAGCAGCATGTTGCGCAGGTCGAGGGAGAGGTGCCAGCCCGGGTTGTACTGCCGGTGGCCCTCCACGCCCGCCCGGCGCGCCCGCACCCGCAGCTTCGCCAGCCGCTGGAGCGCCTCGGCCATCTCGCCCTCCCGGCGGATGATGCCGACCAGGTCGTTCATCGACTGCTGGAGCTCCTGGTGCAGGGCGTACGGGTTCTCGGCCGGGCCGCCGCCCTCCTCGGCGCTGAACGGGCGCAGCGCCTCCGCCTCGGCGGCGTCGATGCTGCGCGGTTCGGGGATCGGCCGGGCGCGCAGCCCGCCGACGTACTCGGCCGCGTACAGCCCCGCGCGCCGGCCGAAGACCAACAGGTCGGACAGGGAGTTGCCGCCCAACCGGTTCGAACCGTGCATGCCGCCGGCCACCTCGCCGGCGGCGAACAGCCCCGGCACCCCGCTCGCCGCCGCGGTGTCCGGATCGACCTCCACCCCGCCCATCACGTAGTGGCAGGTCGGCCCGACCTCCATCGGCTCGGCGGTGATGTCCACGTCCGCCAGCTCCTTGAACTGGTGGTGCATGGACGGCAGCCGACGGGTGATCACCTCGGCCGGCATGCGCGTCGAGACGTCCAGGAAGACCCCGCCGTGCGGGGAGCCGCGGCCCGCCTTGACCTCGGCGTTGATGGCCCGCGCCACCTCGTCGCGGGGCAGCAGCTCGGGTGGGCGGCGGTTGCGGTCGGGGTCCTCGTACCAGCGGTCGCCCTCGGCCTCGGACTCGGCGTACTTCTCCTTGAAGACGTCCGGGACGTAGTCGAACATGAACCGCTTGCCGTCGCTGTTGCGCAGCACCCCGCCGTCGCCGCGCACCGACTCGGTGACGAGGATGCCCTTGACCGACGGCGGCCAGACCATCCCGGTCGGGTGGAACTGGACGAACTCCATGTTGATCAGCGGTGCGCCGGCCAGCAGGGCCAGCGCGTGGCCGTCACCGGTGTACTCCCAGGAGTTCGAGGTGACCTTGAAGGACTTGCCGATCCCGCCGGTGGCCAGCACCACGGCCGGCGCCTCCAGCACGAAGAAGCGGCCCGACTCCCGGTCGTAGCAGAAGACGCCGGCGACCTGCCCGTCCGCCGTCAGGACCCGGGTGACGGTGCACTCCTGGAAGACCTTCAGGCCCTCCTCGTACGAGCCGGAGACCCGCTCGTCCTCCTGCTGGAGCGAGACGATCTTCTGCTGGAGGGTGCGGATCAGCTCCAGGCCGGTGCGGTCGCCGACGTGCGCCAGCCGCGGGTACTCGTGGCCGCCGAAGTTGCGCTGGGAGATCCGGCCGTCCGCGGTGCGGTCGAAGAGCGCGCCCCAGGTCTCCAACTCCCAGACCCGGTCGGGGGCCTCGCGGGCGTGCAGCTCGGCCATCCGCCAGTGGTTGAGGAACTTCCCGCCGCGCATGGTGTCCCGGAAGTGCACCTGCCAGGTGTCGTGCTCGTTGGCGTTGCCCATGCTGGCCGCGATGCCGCCCTCGGCCATCACCGTATGGGCCTTGCCGAACAGGGACTTGCAGATCACCGCCGTCCGCATCCCCGCCTCGCGGGCCTCGATGGCGGCGCGCAGCCCGGCGCCGCCCGCGCCCACCACGACCACGTCCCAGGTCTGCCGGTCCACATGCGCCATCAGCGGCACACCTTCCCTCGGATCTCTTCGGTTTCTTCGGTTCCCGCCGGGCCCTGGGGGTCCGACGGGAGGTCCGCGGACGTCGTGCGTCAGAAGAAGCGCGGGTCCGCGAACGCCCCGCTGGCCAGTAGGAAGACGTAGAAGTCCGCCACCGCCACGCTGATCAGCGAGGACCAGGCGAGCAGCATGTGACGGGCGTTGAGCTTGCTGACCCAGCCCCACATCCGGTACCGCACCGGATGCTTGGAGAAGTGCCGCAGCCGGCCGCCGACGATGTGCCGGCAGGAGTGGCAGGAGAGGGTGTAGGCCCAGATCAGCACGATGTTGGCGAGGAAGACCAGCGAGCCCAGGCCCATGTGGCCCCAGCGGTAGTGGTCGTCGCGGAAGGTCAGCACGGTGTCGTAGGTGAGGACGCCGGCGACCAGCACCGCGAAGTAGAAGAAGTAGCGGTGGACGTTCTGCAGGATCAGCGGGAAGCGGGTCTCGCCGCTGTACTTCTTGTGCGGTTCGGCGACCGCGCAGGCCGGTGGGGAGGCCCAGAAGCCGCGGTAGTACGCCTTGCGGTAGTAGTAGCAGGTCAGCCGGAAGCCCAGCGGGAAGATCAGGATCAGCAGGGCCGGGGACAGGCCCCACCAGCTGCCGAACAGCTCCCAGTTGGGCCCCCCGCGCATCGTGTGGCAGTTCTGCGCCAGGCACGGCGAGTAGAACGGCGACACGTACGGCGCGTGGTAGTAGTCGGCGTTCGCGAACGCCCGCCAGGTCGAGTAGACGACGAACGCGAGCAGCCCGGCGGCGGTGCCGGCCGGCGCCAGCCACCAGCGGTCGGTGCGCAGATGGCGGGCGGGGATGGCGGCGCGCGAGGCATCGTGCACGCCGGTCGGGCTCGCTTGTGGTGCGGGGTCGATGCCAGTGGCCAACGTCGGTCTCCGTCCTTACGGCGCGTGCCGGTCCTTGGCGCCCAGGCCCTCGTCCTCGGCGTCCGTCCACAGCGCGGAGTTGTAGGGGGTGTCCGGGACCGGCACCATCTCGTCGTCGGTCGCGGCGGGCCGGCCGGGCGACGCGCCGGCGAGGCCCTGCTTGAGCAGCGCCAGGCTCTCCCGGAGATGGTCCGTGTCGCTGCGGACCCGACGGACGTCCAGCCCGCCGCCGATCCGTGCCTCCAGTTTTCCGACCGCCTGGACCAGGGCGTCCAGGCTGCGTTCAACCGCCGTCAAGTCGTCCTGTACGGACATCACATGCCCTCACTTCGTGACGTGTGGTGGGCGATCTCATGCGCCCGAGAGTGTCGCGCGTCACAGTAGGGCTTGGGAAGGGGGCAGGCACCACTACGACTCGAACCGGTGCGTTCCGGACCCGCCGCACACCACGGAGCGTCGAACTCCGGTACGAGCGGGGGCGCCGTTGGGGCGTACGGGGCGGGCGGTGCGCCATGGGTCCGTCGGCCGCCCGACCCGCGATTGGGCCGGGCGGGTGGCCTTCGCGGGAGCCGTCGACGTGTCGGGCCGGCAGGAAGTGGACGGTCACCTTCAGTAGGGAGCCCATAGATGTGATGAGCCGCAAAGTCGGCCGGACGTGTTACTGCGGCTCGGCGCGGCGCGGGCGAGCCGGAGGGAACAGTCATGACCGACCACGTCAGCCCAGGCGGCGCGGTGTGCCGGAGGCGCCGCTGCGCCGCGCTCGTCGCGGTGGGGGTGCTGCTCCCGTTGCCGGTCCTGGCCGGTTGCAGCCAGGGCGACACCGCGTCCTCCGTCGCCCAGTCCCAGGACATCGCGCCGGCCCCGCGCGGGATGGTCAAGGACGGCGGCACGCTCCGGTGGGCGATCGACGCGCTGCCCAGCACCTTCAACGCCTTCCAGAGCGACGCGGACGCGGCCACCACCCGGGTCGCCGGCGCCGTCCTGCCCAGCCTGTTCACGCTCGACGCGAGCGGCCGCCCGCAGCGCAACGCCGACTACCTCGGCGCCGCCGACGTCAGCGCCCGCGAGCCCCGCCAGGTCGTCACCTACCAGCTCAACCCCAAGGCGCGGTGGAGCGACGGCCGGCCGATCGGCGCCGCGGACTTCCTCGCCCAGTGGAACGCGCTGCGCGGCAAGGACAACGCGTACTGGACCGCCCGCAACGCCGGCTACGACCGGATCGCCAAGGTCGAGGCCGGCGCCAAACCCCACCAGGTCAAGGTCACCTTCGCCCGGCCGTACGCCGATTGGCAGTCGCTCTTCAGCCCGCTGTACCCGAAGGGCGTGATGGGGGAGGCCGACGCCTTCAACGACGCGGCGCGGGAGAAGCTCCCGGTCGGCGCGGGCCCGTTCCTGGTGCGCAAGCGGGACGCCGACCGCGGCACCGTCACGCTGGTCCGCAACCCCACCTGGTGGGGCGACCGGGCCAAGCTCGAAAAGCTGGTGCTGACCGTGCTGCCCCGGGACAAGCGGGCCGGGGCGCTGGCCGCCGGAACGATCGACGTCGCCGCGGTCGACCAGGGCGCCGCCAAGCAGGTCGCCCAGGCCGCCGCGCCGGCCACCGCCAAGGGCGTGGACGCCAAGGCCGCGGGCGCCCGGGCCGCCGCCCGGAAGTCCGCACTGGGCGGCTACGTCATCCGCAAGGCCCTGGAGCCCGCGTACACCCAGCTCGCCCTCAACGGCAGCGCCGGGCCGCTCGCCGACCAGCGGGTGCGCCGCGCGGTGGCCCGCGCCATCGACCGGCAGGCGCTCGCCGACTCCGTCCTCAAGCCGCTGGACCTGCCCGCCCAGCCGCTCGGCAACCACCTGCTGATGGCCGGGCAGCACGGCTACGAGGACCACAGCGACGCGATCGGCGAGGCGGACGCGGGGGCGGCCAAGAAGCTGCTCGCCGACGCCGGCTGGAAGCTCTCCAGCGGCTCCGCCCCGCGGCCCGCGGAGGAGGAGCAGGCCGGCGCCGGGCGCGCGGTCACGCCGGACCGGTCCGACGACGACGGCGACGACGGGTACGCCGAGGACCCGCGCGCGGACGAGCCCGGGGACGGCACCTTGGCGGACCGGTCCGACGACGCCGGGACGGACGGCCGCAACCCGCACCGGCCGGGCGCGGGCGAGGACCTCGACGGCGCCCGCCCGGCCGCCGTCGAGGCGCCGCTGTCCTTCACCGGGGCGGTCGGCTCCGAGGTCCAGCAGGCCGCCCTGCTGCGGCAGAGCGCGGCGCTCTACAAGGCCGAGGCCGCCGACGAACGGGCGGCGGCCGCCGGGGACACCGGGTCCCCGGCGTACCGCAAGTACCGGCGCTACAAGAAGCGGGCCGCGCAGGCGCTGGGCGCCGCCGAGCTGATCGAGACCGGGCAGGCCCCGCACCTGCCCGGGGCGGCCGCCGGCCACGCCGCGCTGCGCACGGCCACCGGCCCGTTCCGCGCCCTCCAGGCCGGCACCGGGCACTCGCCCCAGGCCGCCGCGGGGCGGGCACCCGGCCGGGTGCCGGTGCTGAAGAAGGACGGCCGCCCGCTGGCGCTGCGCTTCGTCCTCCCCGACGGGCCCGGCTCCGAGCAGCTGCGCACCGTGGGCCGGCGGATCGCCGGGATGCTGAACCGGATCGGGGTGCAGACCGCGGTCCAGAGGGTCCCGGACGCCAGCTACTTCAAGGACCACATCGCCTCCGGCGACTTCGACCTGGCGCTGTACTCCTGGCCCGGCACCGCCTTCCCGGCGACCGACGCCCGGCCGATCTTCGCCAAGCCGCAGCCGGCCCCGGACGGTTCGCTGACCGTCGAACAGAACTACAGCCGGGTCGGCACCGACCACATCGACCAGCTCTTCGACCAGGCCGCCTCGGAGCTGGACGGGGACGCCTCGCGCACCCTGGTCGAGCAGGCCGACGCCCGGATCTGGGCCGCCGCCGGGTCGATCCCGCTCTACCAACGGCCGGAGCTGGTGGCCACCCGCAAGACGCTCGCCAACATCGGCGCGTTCGGCTTCGCCACTCCGCGTTTCCAAGACGTCGGTTACAAGAAGTAACGGCTACGCCAGAGCTAAAGTTCGGTAAGTAATCGCAGGTCAGAGGCGCTACGTACGGGCTGGGGCGGCCGATGTCGCCACAGCCCCGTACCATGGGGTGAGGCCGTGGCGTAGTTGTGCCCGGCGGGCGCGCGTACCGGACCGTACGCGCCGCCATCCACGATTCCGGGAGAAGCGCCGCACCGTGTCCGCCACACGTCACGACATCCGCAACGTCGCCATCGTCGCCCACGTCGACCACGGCAAGACGACCATCGTCGACGCCATGCTCAAGCAGGCGGGCGCCTTCGCGGCGCACGCCGCCGAGTCCCTCGACGACCGCATGATGGACTCGAACGATCTGGAGCGTGAGAAGGGCATCACGATCCTCGCCAAGAACACGGCGGTGAAGTATCACCCCAAGGACGGCGGGGAGCCCATCACGATCAACATCATCGACACCCCCGGCCACGCCGACTTCGGTGGTGAGGTCGAGCGCGGTCTGTCGATGGTGGACGCCGTCGTGCTGCTGGTCGACGCCTCCGAGGGCCCGCTCCCGCAGACCCGCTTCGTGCTCCGCAAGGCCCTCCAGGCCCGGATGCCGGTCATCCTGTGCATCAACAAGACCGACCGCCCGGACTCCCGGATCGACGAGGTCGTCAACGAGACCTACGACCTCTTCCTGGACCTGGACGCCGACGAGGACCAGATCGAGTTCCCGATCGTCTACGCCTGCGGCCGTGACGGCGTCGCGTCGCTGACCAAGCCGGAGGACGGCACCGTCCCGGCGGACAGCACCAACCTGGAGCCGTTCTTCTCCACCATCCTGGAGCACGTCCCGGCCCCGACGTACGACGCGGACGCGCCGCTCCAGGCGCACGTCACCAACCTCGACGCCGACAACTTCCTCGGCCGCATCGCGCTGCTCCGCGTCGAGCAGGGCGAGCTGCGCAAGGGCCAGACCGTCGCGTGGATCAAGCGGGACGGCAGCATCGCCAACGTCCGCATCACCGAGCTGATGATGACTGAGGCGCTCACCCGCAAGCCCGCCGAGAAGGCCGGCCCGGGCGACATCTGCGCCGTCGCCGGCATCCCCGAAATCATGATCGGCGAGACCCTGGCCGACCCGGAGAACCCGGTCGCGCTGCCGCTGATCACGGTCGACGAGCCGGCGATCTCCATGACCATCGGCACCAACACCTCGCCGCTGGTCGGCCGGGGCGGCACGGGCAAGGGCGCGAGCGCCAAGGCCGCGGTCAAGGACCGCAAGGTCACCGCCCGCCAGGTCAAGGACCGTCTGGACCGCGAGCTGATCGGTAACGTCTCGCTGCGCGTCCTGGACACCGAGCGCCCCGACGCCTGGGAGGTGCAGGGCCGCGGTGAGCTGGCGCTGGCCATCCTGGTCGAGCAGATGCGCCGTGAGGGCTTCGAGATGACGATCGGCAAGCCGCAGGTCGTCACCAAGGACGTCGACGGCAAGACCTTCGAGCCCGTCGAGCGCATGACCATCGACGTGCCCGAGGAGCACATGGGTGCCGTCACCCAGCTCATGGGCGTCCGCAAGGGCCGGATGGACAACATGTCCAACCACGGTTCGGGCTGGGTCCGCATGGAGTTCGTCGTCCCGTCCCGCGGTCTGATCGGCTTCCGTACGGAGTTCCTGACCAACACCCGCGGCACCGGCATCGCGCACTCCATCCACGAGGGCCACGAGCCGTGGTTCGGCACCCTGACGACCCGTAACAACGGCTCGCTGGTCGCCGACCGCTCGGGCGCGGTCACCGCCTTCGCGATGACCAACCTCCAGGAGCGCGGCGTGCTCTTCACCGACCCCGGCACCGAGGTGTACGAGGGCATGATCGTCGGCGAGAACTCGCGCGCCGACGACATGGACGTGAACATCACCAAGGAGAAGAAGCTCACGAACATGCGGTCCTCGTCGGCCGACTCGTTCGAGGCGATCGTCCCGCCGCGCAAGCTCTCCCTGGAGCAGTCCCTGGAGTTCTGCCGCGACGACGAGTGCGTCGAGGTCACCCCGGAGGCCGTGCGCATCCGCAAGGTCGTCCTGGACCAGAAGGAGCGCGGCCGCTCCGCCTCGCGCGCCAAGCACGGCTGACGCCACCCAGGCTCTTCACGGCGCCCCGTCGGACACGGTCCGGCGGGGCGCCGCCGTATGGGCGCACCTCTCGGTCGGTGGTGGTCGTCGTCGGGCATCCGAGGGGTTTCCCGGGGGTTCGGAGCAGTGGCGACCGGTGCCGGGGTGCGGTATGTCACCGTTTGGGCTCTGATGTGGGCTACGTGTGGTCCCCGTGACTACGTGTGACCCGGAGTCCGGAGCGTGAGGAGGCACCATGCGCCCAGCGGTGTGCGCGAAGTGGGCCGGCTGCGCGGGGGCGCTGGCCCTCGTGGCCACCGGGTGCGGGGGCGGGACGGCCGGACCGGGCGGTTCCGCCGTCGTCAGCGCCTCCTGGGGGGACCCGCAGAATCCGCTGGAGCCGGCCAACACCAACGAGGTGCAGGGCGGCAAGGTCCTGGAGATGCTGCTGCGCGGCCTCAAGCGCTACGACCCCCGGACCGGCGCGGCCAAGAACGTCCTGGCCGAGAAGATCGAGACCACGGACGCCCAGCACTACACGGTGACGCTCAAGCGCGGCTGGAGCTTCAGCAACGGCGAGAAGGTCACCGCCAAGTCCTTCGTGGACGCCTGGAATTACGGGGCGCTGCTGGACAACAAACAGAAGAACGCGCCCTTCTTCCAATACATCGACGGCTTCGACAAGGTGCACCCGGACAACGGGAAGCCCACCGCGAAGACCCTCTCCGGACTGACGGTGAAGGATGACCACACCTTCGACGTCACGCTGAACCAGAAGTTCTCCAGCTGGCCGAACACCCTGGGCTATTCGGCGTTCATGCCGCTGCCCCAGGCGTTCTTCCGCGACCACGCCGGCTGGCTGAAGCAACCCGTCGGCAACGGCCCGTACCTGGTGGATTCCTACACCAAGGGCAGCGTGCTGAAGATGCGGAAGTGGAAGCGGTACCCCGGTCCCGACCCGGCCCAGAACGGCGGGATCGACCTGCGCGTCTACACCGACAGCGAGACCGCCTACACCGACCTGCAGGCCGGCAACCTCGACCTGGTCGACGACATCCCGGCCTCCCAGCTGAAGAACGTCCGCTCCGACCTCGGCGACCGCTACCTCAACCAGCCGGCCGGCATCATCCAGACCCTCACCTTCCCGATGTACGACGCGCACTGGGGCAAGCCCGGGATGGAGCGGGTGCGGCGCGGCCTGTCGATGGCGATCGACCGGGAGCAGATCACCAAGGAGATCTTCCAGCACACCCGCACCCCGGCCACCGACTGGACCTCGCCGGTCCTGGGGGAGAAGGGCGGCTTCAAGGAGGGGCTCTGCGGCGACGCCTGCGTCTTCGACCCGGCGAAGGCCCGCCAGCTCGTCAAGGACGGCGGCGGACTCCCCGGCGGCCGGATGACGATCACGTACAACGCCGACACCGGCTCGCACAAGGACTGGGTCGACGCGGTCTGCAACAGCATCAACAAGACGCTGGGGAACGACAAGGCGTGCGTGGGCAATCCGGTCGGCACCTTCGCGGACTTCCGCAACCAGATCAGCGCCCGGCAGCTGACCGGCCCCTTCCGGGCCGGCTGGCAGATGGACTACCCGCTGATCCAGAACTTCCTCCAGCCGCTCTATTTCACCAACGCCTCCTCCAACGACGGGAAGTTCAGCAACCCCGAATTCGACACACTCGTCAACCAGGCCAACGCCGCCCCGGACACCCGGAAAGCGGTGGCGAAGTTCCAGGACGCGGAGCGGATCCTCGCCCGCGAAATGCCGTCCATTCCGCTCTGGTACCAGAACGGCAGCGGCGGCTATTCGGACCGGATCAGCAACGTGCGGCTCAATCCGTTCAGCGTTCCGGTCTACAACGAGATCACCGTCGGCTGACCGCGGAGGCGAGCGCGCATGGGACGTTATGTGATCCGGCGGTTGCTCCAGATGATCCCGGTGTTCATCGGCAGCACCTTCCTGATCTTCCTCATGGTCTACGCACTGGGCGATCCGGTCGCCGCGATGTTCGGCGACCGGGCGCCGGACCCCGCCACCGCGGCGCAGATCCGCCACGACCTCTACCTCGACCAGCCGCTGTGGAAGCAGTACCCGCACTACATGGGCCAGATCTTCCAGGGCAACTTCGGCACCGCCTTCAACGGGCAGCCGGTCACCGAGCTGATGGGCACGGCCTTCCCCGTCACCCTCCGGCTCACCATCGTCGCGATCGTCATCGAGACGGTGGTGGGTGTCGCGCTGGGGGTGTTCAGCGGACTGCGGCGCGGCCGGAGCATCGACACCACCGTGCTGGTCCTGACCCTCGTCGTGGTCTCCGTACCGACCTTCGTCAGCGGCTACCTGCTCCAGTTCGTGTTCGGCGTGAAGTGGGAATGGGCCGCGCCGACCGTCGCCATCGAGGCGCCCCTGGGACAACTGCTGCTGCCCGGGCTGGTGTTGGCGCTGGTCTCGCTCGCCTACGTCACCCGGCTGACCCGGACCTCGATCGCCGAGAACGCCCGCGCCGACTACGTCCGCACCGCCGTCGCCAAGGGGCTGCCCCGGCACCGGGTCATCACCCGCCACCTGCTGCGCAACTCCCTGATCCCGGTGGTCACCTTCATCGGCACCGACATCGGCGCGCTGATGGGCGGCGCCATCGTCACCGAGCGGATCTTCAACATCCACGGCGTCGGATACCAGCTCTACCAGGGCATCCTCCGGCAGAACTCGCCGACCGTGGTGGGCTTCGTGACGATCCTGGTGCTGGTGTTCCTGATCGCCAACCTGCTGGTCGACCTGCTGTACGCCGTCCTCGACCCGAGGATCCGCTATGCCTGAGCCGCACGTCCCCCAGGAAGCCATCGGCCACGGCGACGGCGGCACCGCCGCGCTCGCCATCGGCGAGGCCGAGTCCCTGGCCCGCGCCCCCGGCGCCGGGCCCCCGCCCCCCGGCGGCGAACCCACCGGCAAGCCCCGCAGCCTGTGGAGCGACGCCTGGCACGACCTGCGCCGCAACCCGGTCTTCGTGGTTTCCGCGCTGGTCATCGTCTTCCTGGTGGTCATCGCCATCTGGCCGCAGCTGATCGCCACCGGCAACCCGTACCGCGCCGACCTGTCCAAGGCCCAGCAGGGCGCCGCGCCCGGCCACCCCTTCGGCTACGACACCCAGGGCCGCGACGTCTACACCCGGGTCGTCTACGGCGCCCGCGCCTCCATCACCGTCGGCACCTGCGCCACCGCCGGCGTCGCCCTCCTGGGCAGCCTGCTCGGCGGCCTGGCCGGCTTCTTCGGCGGCTGGTGGGACACCCTGCTCTCGCGCCTCGCCGACGTCTTCTTCGGCATCCCGGTGCTGCTCGGCGGGCTGGTCTTCCTGTCCGTGGTCACCAGCACCACTGTCTGGCCGGTGGTCGGCTTCATCGTGCTGCTCGGCTGGCCGCAGATCGCCCGGATCGCCCGCGGCTCGGTCGTCACCGCCAAGCAGAACGACTACGTGCAGGCCGCCCGGGCGCTGGGCGCGGGCAACGGGCGGATGCTGCTGCGGCACATCGCGCCCAACGCCGTCGCCCCGGTCATCGTCGTCGCCACCATCGCCCTGGGCACCTACATCGCCCTGGAGGCCACCCTGTCCTACCTCGGCGCGGGCCTGAAACCGCCCACCGTCTCCTGGGGCATCGACATCTCCGCCGCCTCCACCCACATCCGCAACGCGCCCCACATGCTGCTCTGGCCCGCGGGCGCGCTGAGCATCACGGTGCTCGCGTTCATCATGCTCGGCGACGCGGTGCGCGACGCCCTCGACCCCAAACTGCGCTGAGGAGGCGTCAGATGACCACCGGCGACGCACCCGCGGCCGAGCCGCTGCTCGACGTCCAGGACCTCCGGGTGGAGTTCCGCACCCGCGACGGCGTGGCCAAGGCCGTCAACGGCGTCAGCTACCGCGTGGCGGCCGGCCGGACGCTGGCGGTGCTCGGCGAGTCCGGCTCCGGCAAGTCCGTCACCGCCCAGGCCGTGATGGGCATCCTCGACTCGCCACCGGGCTTCGTCACCGGCGGCCGGATCCTCTTCCAGGGGCGCGACCTGCTCACCCTGGGCAAGGAGGAGCGCCGCAGGATCCGCGGCGCGCAGCTGGCGATGATCTTCCAGGACGCGCTCTCCGCCCTGAACCCGGTGCTCAGCGTCGGCGCCCAACTCGGCGAGATGTTCCGGGTGCACACCGGGGCGTCCCGCAAGGACGCCCGGGACAAGGCGGTCGCCCTGATGGAGCGGGTCGGCATCCCGGCGGCCCGGGCGCGGGTCGGGGACTACCCGCACCAGTTCTCCGGCGGCATGCGCCAACGCATCATGATCGCCATGGCGCTCGCCCTGGAACCGGACCTGATCATCGCGGACGAGCCGACCACCGCCCTGGACGTCACCGTCCAGGCCCAGGTCATGGACCTGCTCGCGGAGTTGCGCCGCGAGTACCGGATGGGCCTGATCCTGATCACCCACGACCTCGGCGTGGTCGCCGACGTCGCCGACACCATCGCGGTGATGTACGCGGGCCGGGTCGTCGAGACCGCCCCCGTCGACCAGCTCTACAAGGCGCCCGCCCACCCGTACACCCGCGGGCTGCTGGAGTCCGTGCCCCGGCTGGGGCACAAGGGGCGGCAACTGCACGCGATCAAGGGCCTGCCGCCCAGCCTCACCGCCGTCCCGCCGGGCTGCGCCTTCCACCCCCGCTGCCCGCTGGCCCGCGACGTCTGCCGCACCGACCGGCCGCCGCTGAACGACGTCGGACCGGACCGGGCCAGCGCCTGCCACTTCTGGAAGGAGACCCTCGATGGCGCCCGCTGAACCGCTCCTCGCAGTCCGCGACCTGGTCAAGCACTACCCGCTCACCCAGGGCGTGTTGATCAAGAAGCAGGTGGGCGCGGTCAAGGCGGTCGACGGGGTCTCCTTCGCGCTCCGGCAGGGCGAAACCCTGGGCATCGTGGGGGAGTCCGGCTGCGGCAAGTCGACGGTGGCCCGGATGCTGGTCGGGCTGGAGCGGCCGACGGCCGGCCACATCCACTACCGCGGCGAGGACCTCACCCGGCTGTCCGGGCGCGCCATGAAGGCCGTCCGCCGCAACATCCAGATGGTCTTCCAGGACCCCTACACCTCGCTCAACCCCCGGATGACGGTCGGCGACATCATCGGCGAGCCCTACGAGATCCACCCCGAGGTGGCGCCCAAGGGCGACCGCCGGCGCCGGGTCCAGGAACTCCTCGACGTCGTCGGGCTCAACCCCGAGTTCGTCAACCGCTACCCGCACCAGTTCTCCGGCGGCCAGCGCCAGCGCATCGGGATCGCCCGCGGCCTGGCCCTGCGCCCGGAGATCATCGTCGCGGACGAGCCGGTCTCCGCCCTCGACGTCTCCGTGCAGGCCCAGGTCGTGAACCTACTGGCCCGGCTCCAGGACGAGTTCGGGCTCTCCTACGTCTTCATCGCGCACGACCTGTCCGTCGTCCGCCACCTCTCCGACCGGGTCGCGGTGATGTACCTCGGCAAGATTGTCGAGACCGGCACCGACGAGGAGATCTACGACCACCCCACCCACCCCTACACCCAGGCGCTGCTCTCCGCCGTCCCGGTGCCCGACCCCGACGCCCGGGCGCACCGCGAACGCATCCTGCTGAGCGGCGACGTCCCCTCCCCGGCCGATCCGCCGTCCGGCTGCCGCTTCCGCACCCGCTGTTGGAAGGCGCAGGAGCTGTGTGCCCGGGTCGAGCCCCCGCTGGCGGTCCCGGCGGCGTTCCACGACGCCGCGGGCCCGGCCCGGCACGCCTCGGCCTGCCACTTCGCCGAGGAGCGGCGGGTGGTGCCCAGCGAGTAGGGAACGCGCCGGAGCCCGCCTCCCCGGGGGGAAGCGGGCTCCGGCCGTGCGCGGGGCGGGGCGGCTCAGCCCTGCGCCGCACCGTCCTCGTCGGCGTTCTCCTCGATCGCGGCCAGTGCCGGGTCCAGGACGATGTCCTCGCCGCGGGCCGCGGTCGTCGGGTCCTCGGGGAAGTGGCAGGCGGTCAGGTGGCCGTCGCCGTTCCCGGAGATCTGGACCAGCGGCGGCTCGTCCGTCGCGCACTTCTCCTGCGCCTTCCAGCAGCGGGTGCGGAAGCGGCAGCCGGACGGCGGGTTGACGGGGGAGGGGACGTCACCGGCGAGCCGGATCCGCTGGCGCTCCTCGTCGCCGTCCTCCGACAGCTTCGGCTCGGGAACGGCCGACAGCAGGGCGTGGGTGTACGGGTGGCGCGGCCGGTTGTAGATCTCGTCCCGGGTGCCCACCTCGACGATCTTGCCGAGGTACATCACCGCGACCCGCTCGCTGAAGTGCCGCACGACCGCCAGGTCGTGGGCGATGAAGACGAACGCGATGCCCATTTCGCGCTGGAGGTCCTGGAGCAGGTTGACCACCTGCGCCTGGATGGAGACGTCCAGCGCGGAGACCGGCTCGTCGGCGATGATCAGCTTCGGGTTGAGGGAGAGCGCGCGGGCCACCCCGATGCGCTGCCGCTGGCCGCCGGAGAACTCGTGCGGGAAGCGGTTGTAGTGCTCGGGGTTGAGCCCCACGGTCTCCAGGAGTTCGCGGATCTTCTTCTCCCGGCCGCCGGCCGGGTTGATCCCGTTGATCTCCATCGGGCCGTTGATGATGCTGCCGACCGTCTGCCGCGGGTTCAGCGAGGCGTACGGATCCTGGAAGATCATCTGGATCTCGGAGCGGATCGGCGCCAGCTGCTTGCGGTTGGCGTGCGTGATCTCCTGGCCGGCGTAGGTGATCTTGCCGGCGGTGGGCTCCATCAGCCGGGTCAGCAGCCGGCCGGTGGTCGACTTGCCGCAGCCGGACTCGCCGACCAGGCCGAAGCTTTCGCCGGCGTGGACGGTCAGGTCCACGCCGTCGACCGCTTGGACGGCCCCGACCTTCCGTTTGAACGGGAAGCCGCCGTAGATCGGGAAGTGCTTGGTCAGTCCCTCGGCGCTGAGCAGGGGCTCGCCCTGGGAGGGCGCGGCGGCTCGGGGCGCGGGGAGGGTGTCGTTCTTGGCCATGGTGGTCGCTCCCTAGCCCAGCCGGGGCTTGATCTGCTCGGTGAAGAAGGTCTGCTTCTGCTCGGCGCTCAGGTGGCAGGCGGCGGCCCGGCCCGGTGCCAGCGGCGGGCGCTCGCCGGTGCAACGGCCGCCGTCGACCTCCGCGGTGAAGGCGCAGCGCGGGTGGAAGGCGCAGCCCGACGGCGGGTTGAGCAGGCTCGGCGGGGAGCCCGGGATCGGGTGCAGCTCCTCGTTGACGTCCGAGGAGAGCCGCGGCATCGAGCTGAGCAGGCCCCAGGTGTACGGGTGCCGGGGCTCGGTGAGGATCTCCCGGACCGTACCGCGCTCGACGGCCCGGCCGGCGTACATCACCAGCAGGTCGTCGGCGGTGTTGGCGACCACGCCCAGGTCGTGGGTGATCAGGATGATCGCGGAGCCGAACTCCTGCTGGAGGTCCTTGAGGAGGTCCAGGATCTGCGCCTGGACGGTGACGTCCAGGGCGGTGGTCGGCTCGTCGGCGATCAGCAGCTGCGGGTTGCAGACCAGCGCCATGGCGATCATCGCGCGCTGGCGCATGCCGCCGGAGAACTGGTGCGGGTAGTCGTCCACCCGCAGGCTGGGCTGGGGGATGCCGACCTTGGTCAGCATCTCGATGGCCCGCTGCCGGCCCTCGCGCTTGTTGGCGCCGGTGTGCTTCATGAACGGCTCGGCGATCTGCCGGCCGACGGTGTAGTACGGCGACAGGGCGGTCAGCGCGTCCTGGAAGATCATCGCCATCTTGTTGCCCCGGAGCTTCTCCAGGGTCTTCTCCTTGGCGCCGGTCAGCTCCTGGCCGTCCAGGTGGATCTCACCGGTGATCTCCGTGGCCTTGGGGTTGTGCAGCCCCAGCACGGCGAGGTTGGTGACGGACTTGCCGGAGCCCGACTCGCCGACGATGCCGAGCGTCTTGCCGCGTTCCAGGTCGAAGGAGAGGCCGTCGACCGCCTTGACGATGCCGTCCTCGGTGGAGAAGCGGACGTGCAGGTCGCGGACGGAGAGGAAGGAATCGGCACCGGATCCGTGCGGGACCGGCTTCTCCTCGGTCTTGGTGGGTGTGGTCACGTCAGGCTCTCCTAGGACAGGCGCACGCGCGGGTCGATGAACGCGTACGCCGCATCCACGATGATGTTGAACACCAGGATCAGGGCCGCGCTGAAGACCAGCACGCCCAGCACCATGGGCAGGTCGAGGGTGGTCACGGAGTCGATCGCCAACCGACCCAGCCCGGCGAGCTGGAAGGTGAACTCGGTGATCATCGCGCCGCCGAACAGCGACCCCAGGTCCATGCCGAGGATGGTGACGATCGGGATCAGCGAACCGCGCCACGCGTACCGCAGGAAGACGTAACGCGCCGGCATGCCCTTGGCCTTGGCGGTGCGGACGTGCTCCTCCTGGAGCTGTTCGATCATCGTCGAGCGCGACATACGGGTGTACTGCGCGGTGAAGATCGTCGACATCACCAGCCACGGGATCAGCAGGCCCATGAACCAACCGGCCGGGCTGCTGGTGAGGTTGACGTACTTGGGCGCCGCCATGAAGCCGCTGTAGACGAAGATGCCCAGCACGACCGGGCCGAGGATGTAGATCTGCACCGAGCTGAGGATCATCGACGCGCCGGTGACCGTCTTGTCCAGCACCGTGCCGCGCTTCCAGGCGGCCAGCAGACCGGCGCCCAGGCCGATCACCAGGAACACCACGGCGCCGCCGATGGCCAGCGAGGCGGTGGTCGGCAGCCGGTCCATCATCGTCGACCAGACGTCCTGCTTGGTGGCGAAGGAGTAGCCGAAGCAGGGGGCGCTGCAGTGACCGAGGGTGAAGTCACGCCCGGCGAAGACGCCGACCAGGAAGTCCCAGTACTGCGTCGGAAGGGGCTTGTCGAGGCCCAGGTTCTGGTGGATCAGGGCGATGTTGTCCGCGGTGCAGTTCTTTCCGCAGGCCATCATCGCGGGGTCGCCCACGGAGAAGAAGACGAAGAAGGTGACCGCGCTCAGCAGGATGAGGGTGACGACCGCGCCGAACGTCCGGCGAAGTAGGAAGGGAAGCATGGCAATTCGCTGCTCTCAGGACGGCGGCTGCAGTGGGGTGAGGGGTGGCGGAAAGGCATCCGGAGGCGCGCCCCGCCGTGCGCGCCCTCCGGAATGCCTTCGCACGGTGCTTACTTCTTGATGAACAGCGTGGTCGGGTCGATGTAGTTGACGTCCGTGTTGTAGCGGGCGCCACCGATCTTCGAGCCGTACAGCTGGAGCATCTTGGTGTAGAACACCGGAGCGGCCGGGTTGACCTTCTCCACGATGTACTCGTGGAGCTTCTCCCACTCGGCGGTCTGCTGCGTGATGTCCGTGATCTTCTTGATGCGGTCGATCTCGCTGCTGATGTGCGGGTCACGGACGTGCGAGTAGTTGGCCGCACCGTCCTGGATCTGCCGGCCGTCGTAGGACGGCGGGATCACGGTGGAGGCGTCCGGCCAGTCCTGGCCCCAGCCGGTCATGTAGATGTCGAAGCCGTTGTCGACCTTGCCCATCTGCTGGTACCAGGAGCCCGCGTCGACCTCCTTCTTCTGCACGTTGAAGCCGGCCTTGCCGAGCGCGTCGGCGATCGCGACGGCTTCCTTCTGCCGGATCTCGGTGTTGGAGTAGGCGTAGACGAGCTTCATGCCCGACTTGCCGGCCTCCTTCAGGAGCTGCTTGGCCTTCTCCGGGTCGCCGTTGGGCTTGGAGAGCTTGCCGTAGGGGTCGTAGCCCTTCTTGTAGCCCGCGACGGTCGGGGCCAGCAGCCCGCCGGCGATCTCACCGCCGTAGCTGCCGCCGTTGATCCGGACGATCTGGCTGTTGGGCATCGCGTAGGTGATCGCATCGCGGATCTTCTTGTCCTTGATGCGGTCCATGTTCATGTTCATCTGCCAGACGTAGGGCTGGTAGCCCTGGACCAGGCGCTTGCTGGCGCTGGGGTCGTCCAGCACCTGCTTGGTCAGCGTCGGCTCCACGGAGTTGGTGAAGCTGATCGCGGTCTGGTCCACGCCCTTGTCGGCCATCAGCCGCTTGGTGGAGTCGGACGCCTGGTGGTTGAAGGTGATGCTGAAGCCGTCGACGTACTGGTGGCGCATCGGGTCGGTCTTGGCGTCCCAGTTGGGGTTCTTCACCAACGACATGGACTTGCCGGCCTTGAAGTCCGCGATCTTGTACGGGCCGGAGCAGACCGGCGCGATGTCGTACTTGTCCTTGGTGTCCTTGTCGCTGTCCGGGACGACGCTGTAGCCCGCCATCGTCAGCGCGTAGGGCAGCTGGGTCTGCGGCTTTTGGAAGTGGAAGACGACGGTGTGGTCGTCCGGGGTGTCCAGGACGGACTTCGGCAGGTGGTCGCCCTTGTACGGACCGTCCGGCAGCGCCTTGCGGTAGGTCGTGCCGTCGCCCGAGAGCCACTGCTGGACGTAGGTCGGACCCTCGGTGATGAACTTGGCGTACTGGCGCTCGAAGGTGTGCCGGATGTCCTTCGAGGTGATCGGCTTGCCGTCCTCGAACTTGATGCCGTCCTTGAGCGTGTACGTCCAGGTCTTGCCGCCGTCGGACATCTTGCCCGCGTCGGTGGCGAGGTCGCCGACGACCGTCTTGTTGCCCTTGTCGTCCTGCTTGAAGGTGGTCAGGCCACGGAAGATCAGCTTCGACAGGTCGCCCATGTCGCTGACGTACATCTGGGCCGGGTCCAGGTGGTTGTAGCTGTCCCGCTGGTAGACGGTGACGGTGCCGCCGGGCTTCGCACCCGCGACCGGGGCCGCCGGACCGGTGGACTGGGCGGCGTTGCCCAGCGGCACGGCCTTGGCCTGCGCCGCGGCGTCCTTGTCGGTCTGCGACGTGTCCTTGCCCGTGCTGCCGCCGCTGCTGCACCCGGTGAGGGCGAGCGAACCGGCCGCCATGGCCACGAGTACCGCACGGGCTCTACGCGTAGTGAGTGCGTTCATGAGGATCCAAGCACCTGCCTGTCAGTCGTTGTCCCAGATGTGCTGTCTGACGCATCCGGTGCGCGACCGGCGCGGGGGCGACAGCTGCCCCCGTCAAGTGGACGATCAGCGACCGGACTTGGGGTCGAAGGCGTCCCGGACCGAGTCTCCGAGCAGGTTGAAGCAGAGCACGAAGATCACCATCGCGGCGCCGGGGAAGAGCAAGAAGGTCGGGTCGTTCTCGTACACCATGCCGGCCGTGTGGAACAGCCGCCCCCAGTCCGGAGTCGGCTCCATGATGCCGACGCCCAGGAAGGACAGGCCGGCCTCCGCCGTCACGAACAGCGGGAGCATGTAGGTGCTTTGCACGAGGATCGGAGTCACCACGTTCGGCAGCAGCTCCTTGGTGATGATCCGCCAGGGGGAGGCGCCGGTGATCTTCGCCGCCTCGACGAACTCCCGCTCGCGCAGGGACAGCACCTGGCCGCGCAGAAGTCGGGCCAGGCCCATCCAGCCGAGCGCCCACTGCACGAGGATCAGCGCGATCACCCGGATGTAGGTCGGCGTCTCGTCGCCCGGCGGGACGAAGAGGGCCACCACCACGGGCATGAACGCCACGAACGTCAGCTGGCTGGGGAAGGCGAGCAGGAAGTCGATCACCCGGCCGAGCCAGTAGTCGGTGCGGCCGCCGAGGTACCCCGCGGTCACGCCGAGGATGGTGCCGGTGATGACCACCAGGATGGTGACGGCCACGGAGATGCCGAGCGAGGTCCGCATGCCGTACAGCAGCTGGGTGAAGAGGTCTCGGCCCAGCGACGGTTCGATGCCGAACCAGAAGTTCCCGGAGATGCCGCCGTTGGCTCCCATGGGATAACCGAACTCGTCCAGCAGGTTGGGGTCGTCGCTCCCGTACAGCGTGTAGGGGTTCTTTCCGTACAGCGAGGCGATCACCGGGGCCAGGGCCGCGATGACGAAGAAGGCGAGCACGACGATCCCGCAGATCATGCCGGTGCGGTCGCGCTTGAAGCGCGCCCACATCAACTGCCCGGGGGAACGGCCGACGAGCTCACCGCCCTTGCCCTTCTTCTCCTTCTTCAGACCCTTGGACGCAAGCCCCGGGGTATCGGACTTGTCTGTCGCGGTCTGGGATGGACTAGTCATCGCGAAGTGCCCCCGCGCCGAGTTCTCTTGGAACGTGAAGCGGCACCCGTCGCACCGCTGGATGAGCGCGACTTTCGCAAGTGATTTACGGCCGAGTCAAGGGTATGAGGTGTGCTTGTGCACAGGTCGTCCGCTTCTTGAGCGAAGATTGCGCAGATCGTCGCCAAGGCGTGCTTGACACCGGGTTGTCATGTGCGGCATGAGGGACAAAACCGCACCAAACGCTTTAACGTGAAGGCAACTTGCCTGTCGCATCACCGATATACGGACGCGCCATGCTGAACACCGTACGGCCGTGCGGGTGCCGTAGGTCGACCGGGGAGGGCAGTGGCACCCCGGTCGACCGCCGTTTTGTGGGTGTTTGGCGTTCCGCTTCCCCGGTGTCTGTTGTCCGGAGGGCGAGATTGGTGTAGACCTGCGGCAGTGCGTTCACGAATGCGGGGGTGCGGTGCGCGAGGTCGGGCCGCGACGCGGACGGGAATGGGTGCGGGTCCGCCGCTCGCGTCCACACTGCGGTCACGCCGTCTTACGTGGGGCGTGCGCGGCACCGCTGACGTGGTCGAGCGGCGCGCGGTAATCGACGGCATGCGGGGCGCTGCCGCGCCCGACGGCGACCGCCGAGAACCCGCCGTGGCCGGTGGGGTGCACCCGCGCCCCCGTGGACGTCGCCCGCAGGAGGCGTTGCTCCGCTGCCAGGGCGCGCACGCCGCGACGGCCCAAGTCGGTCCGGCGGACGCACCGGTGACCGGCCTCGCCGGACGCCCGTGTCCTGCGTGCCGCGGGTCCGCCAGGTGTGGGCCGGACGCCCCCGCCGGCCGGCGAGCCGGCGGACGGCGCCCGGTGGTCCTCAGCGAAGGCCCAGGGACCGCTTGAGGAAGTCCACTTGGAGCAGCAGCAGGTTCTCCGCCACCTGCTCCTGCGACGCCATATGCGTCACGCCCGAGAGCGGCAGCACCTCGTGCGGCCGGCCCGCGGCCAGCAACGCGGAGGAGAGCCGCAGGGAGTGCGCCACCACCACGTTGTCGTCGGCCAGCCCGTGCACGATCAGCATCGGGCGGTGCGGTTCCACCGCCTGGGACAGTCCCTCGTCCGTCACCAGGGAGTTGCTGGCGTAGACCGCCGGCTCCTCGTCGGGGTGGCCGAGGTACCGCTCCTGGTAGTGGGTGTCGTACAGCCGCAGATCGGTCACCGGCGCGCCCACCACCGCGGCGTGGAAGACGTCCGGCCGGCGCAGCGCGGCCATCCCCGCGAGGTAGCCGCCGAACGACCACCCGCGGATCGCCACCCGGCCCAGGTCCAGGGGGAAGGAGTCGGCCAGCGCCTCCAGGGCGTGCACCTGGTCCTCCAGCGCCACCGGCCCGAGCTGTCGGGAGACCGCCTTCTCCCAGGCGGGCGAGCGGCCCGGGGTGCCCCGGCCGTCCGCCACCACCACCGCGAAGCCCTGATCGGCGAACCACTGGGAGGTCAGGTACGCGTTGTGCGCGGCGACCACGCGTTGGCCGTGCGGACCGCCGTAGGGGTCGAGCAGTACCGGCAGCGGGCCGTCGCCCTCCGCGTATCCGGTCGGCAGCAGCACCGCGCACGGGATCCGGCGCTCGCCGGCGAGCACCAGCCGCGGCCGAGCGGTGAGACCCGGCGTCTCGGCGTGCGAGCCGATGACCGCCACCACCTTCTCGCCGCCGTCCGGATCCAGCCGCACGACTTCCGAGCGGGCGCCCGGCCGCTCCAGCGACGCCTGGGTCAGGACCGTCAGCGCCCCGCCGCGCACCGCCGAGGAGACCGTCGGGTACGGCTGCTCGCCGACCCGCTCCCAGCCGCCCTGGTCGCCGCTGCCGCGGAACCACGCCCGGTACACCCCGATGTCGTGCATGTCCGCGCCGCTGGCAGAGAACAGGACGTCGTCCTCGCCGATGTCCAACACGGCCCGGACGTGCAGCGGCTGCCCGGTCAGCGGCCGGTCGCCGACGAACAGCTTGCGGGCGCCGCCCTCGTCGGCGATCCGCACCAGCCGCCCGTCCGGCGTCCACGCCGGCGCGCCGGGGTACGGCTCGACCCAGACCTCGTCCTGGTCCTCGTGCACCAGGGTGGTCGCCCCGGTCTGCGGATCGACCTTCAGATAGCGCTGGGCGCGCTGGTCCCGGGTCTGGACCAGAAGGAGCGGCGGGCCGGCCGCCGACCAGTGGACGCGGGCCAGATAGGGGTAGCGCACGGTGTCCCAGCGGACGTCCGTCCGGGAGCCGTCCAGCCCGAAGAACGCCAGGCTGACGTCGGCGTTGGCGCTGCCGGCCACCGGGTACGGCACCTGCGCGGGCTCCCGGTCGGGGTGCGCGGGGTCGGCGATCCACCAGCGGGTCACCGGCGCGTCGTCGACCCGGGCGGCCAGCACCCGGTCGCTCTCCGGCGACCACCAGAAGCCCCGGTGGCGCCCCATCTCCTCGGCCGCGATGAACTCGGCCAGCCCCCAGGTGACGCCGGGCCCGTCCGGCTCCGCCAGTACCCGGTCCGCGCCCGCGGTGCCGTCGCCGTCCGCCGCGACGAGGCGCAGCGCGCCGTCGGCCACGTAGGCCACGTGCCGACCGTCGGGGGCGGGACGGGGATCCACCACCGGCCCCGCCGCCGGGAGTTCGCGGGTGGTTCCGGCGCGCAGCTCCGAGACGAACAGCCGGCCCGACAGGGCGAAGGCGGCCAACTCCACGGCGGCGTCCACCGCGTAGCCGACGATGCCCGCCGATCCCTCCCGGCTGCGCTCGCGGCGGGCCCGCTCCTGCGGGGAGAGCTGCTCGTCCGCCCCGGCCAACAGCGCCTGCGGGTCCGCGGCGGCGAACTCCGCTCCGCCGTCGAGGTCCAGGACCCAGAGCTGTTGGCTGCGGTCGGTGCCGGTACGGGATCGGAGGAAGACGACGCGGGTGCCGTCGGGGGCGAGGGCGAAGTCGCGCGGGGTGCCGAGCGTGAAGCGCTGGGTGCGCGCGTTGTGCCGCGGGAAGGGCAGCTGTCCGGTCATGCCGCCGAGCCTACGGCGACGGCGCCCGGCCGGCGCGGGGCTGTGGAAAACGGCGTGCGCCCCCACCGTGCTCCGGTGCACCGACTTATGCGCGCGGACGGAAAGTTATGATCCCTTGCGCGTAGCGGGTACGGGGTAAAGAGCCCTTGGCATACCCGGGTACGTGGCGTCGATGCGTTGACTCACGTACCGTCAACTCTGTCCGGACCGTGAGTACTTGGAGGTGAGCCGCCGTGGCACTCTCGATTTCGGCGGTGGTGCTGCTGGCGATCATCGTCTTCTTGCTGATCAGGAAGTCCGGGCTGAAGGCGGTGCATGCCTTTGTCTGCATGCTGCTGGGCTTCTATCTGGCCAGCTCGTCCATCGCCCCGACGATCAAGACCCTGACGACCAACGTCGCGGGGATGCTCGGCGGCATCAAGTTCTGAGCGTTCGGCCGCACCCCGGTCGGCCCGAGCCGCCCCCGCCCCGCGCTCCCGCGGGGCGCCCGGGCGCTGGCCGTCGAGCGGCCGCGGAGGGCACGGTGGACGGCTCGTAGGCTGTCTGCATGACGTCCCACCCTGTCCCGGCCCCCGCGGGCGGAGGTGCTGCGCGGCGCAGTGACCTCCCCGCCCGCCGTCTCCTCCTGGTGCACGCGCACCCGGACGACGAGTCGATCAACAACGGCGCCACCATGGCGAAGTACGCGGCCGAAGGCGCGCTGGTCACCCTGGTGACCTGCACCCTTGGCGAGGAGGGCGAGGTCATCCCGCCCGCGCTCGCCCACCTGACGCCCGACCGCGACGACGCCCTGGGCCCGCACCGCGTCCACGAGCTGGCCGCGGCGATGGCCGCCCTCGGGGTCGGTGACCACCGCTTCCTCGGCGGCCCCGGCCGCTACCGGGACTCCGGGATGATGGGCGCGCCGCAGAACGACCGGCCGGACTGCTTCTGGCAGGCGCCCGTGGACGACGCGGCGGCCCACCTGGTGGCCGTCATCCGCGAGGTCCGCCCCCAGGTGCTCGTCACCTATGACCCGAATGGCGGATACGGCCACCCCGACCACATCCAGGCCCACCGGGTCGCCGTACGGGCCGCGGAGCTGGCCGCACGGGCGGACTTCCGCCCGGACCTCGGCAGCGCGTATGCGATCGAAAAGATTTACTGGAACTGCAACCCCCGCTCGGAGGTCGAGGCGGGCCTCGCTGCGCTGCACGCGGCCGGCCACGGCTTCGCCGGGGTCGCCGCGGTGGACGACGTACCGGGCGTGGTTCCGGACGACGCGGTCACCTCGACGATCACCGGCCCGGGCGGGTACGCGGACGCGAAGACCGCGGCGATGCGCGCACACGTGACGCAGGTCGCGGTCGACGGCGCGTTCTTCGCGCTCTCCAACGACCTCGGGCAGCCCCTGTTCGCCGCCGAGCACTACCGGCTGGTGCACGGGACGCTCGCCCCGGTCGGGGCGGGACGCGAGGACGATCTCTTCGCCGGCATCGGGGAGTCGGCCACGTCGACGGGTGCGCGGCCGCGGACCCGCAGTGAGGAGGCGGCGGAATGACCACGTCCAAGGGTGGCGGGGCCACCGGCAAGGGCGGTGCCCGCAACAACGGCGCCGATGCGGACGGCGGACGGCGGACGCGGGCGTCCGGCAGCGGCACGGCCGCCCCGCGCGGCGGCGCCCCCGCGCCGCCGACGGGCCATCCGGCGGCCGGCGCACCGCTGACGCCGGGCCGGGTGGGCCTGTACGTCCTGCTGTTGGTCGTGGCCGTGCTCGTCGCGTTGGCCGGCACGCTGCTCCAAGCGGCCTGGTTCCCGGGCGGGTTGCTGCTGGCCCTGGCCGGTCTCGTCGGCCTCTTCTACGGGGGCGCGCGGGCCACCGGCACGGCGGGCGGGGTGCTGGTGCCCGGCGCCGCTTGGCTGGTGACGGTGTTCCTGCTGTTGAGCGACGTGCGTCCGGAGGGCGATTTCCTGTTCGGGCCGGGGCTCGGCTCGTACGGCTTCCTGCTGGGCGGCATCGTGATCGCTGTGATCTGTGCCACCGGGAACCAACTGCGCGCTGCGGGCGTGCCCCGGGGCCGAGTTGGCGGATGACGTGGCCCATACCGGGACGGATACCGCGGGCTTTCGGGGGCTCGCCCGCGGTCGCGGAGCTGCCGCCGGCGGGGCGGTGTTCCGGCGCACCCAGAGTGTCGGCCGGCGGCGGCCAGTATGGTGGTGCGCGCCGCCGCGCCGCCCTGGGGGCACTTGCCGGCCTGAGGCCGGGGATCATCTCTGACGAGCGGCGGAGCCAACCGGGAGAACCTGCTTTGAGTCGTGAATCTGACAGTTCGTCCTCCGGCCCCCGGGGCCGCGGCGGAGCCGTGTACCCGTCGGGGACACCGCCCTACGGCTCGCCCAGGGGAGAAGCCGGCGAGGCGTCGGGAACCGGAGCCGCGGACCGGCCGGACGAACCCAAAACCGAGACCACGCTGACGACGCGGATCAAGATCAACATTCCGGGGTCCCGCCCCATCCCGCCGGTCGTCGTGCGCAAGCCCGTCGGTGAGGAGTCCGGCATGAACGCATCGGCTGCACCCGGCGGTTCCGCCGGCCCGTCCGGTTCCCGGGGGACGCCCGGTCCCGCCTTCGGCGGCGAGCGACCCGCCGAACGCACGGCGGAGACGCCACGGCCGGAGGCGGCGGCGGAGGCACCCCCCGCCCCCAAGGAGAAGACGACCAGCGACTGGTTCGCGCCGCGCAAGCCGCAGGGCCAGACCGGCGGGAAGCCGCCGGTCGCCGACGCCGCCCCGGCACCGGGAGCGCCCGGCGCGACCGGCGGGGCGTCCGCGCCGCGCCCGGACCTCCCCTACTTCTCGGACGCGCCGACGGCCTCCGGGCCGGCCCCGCAGGGCGGCGCCGCGCCGTTCGACGGCGGCCGCGCGCCGGGCATCTCGCCCTACGAGAGCGACCCGCTGGGCAGTGACCCCTTGGGCAGCGACCCGCTGGGCGGCAAGCCCTTCGGCGGCGATCCGCTGGGCAGCGACCCCTTGGGTAGCGACCCGCTCGGGGGCGACCCCCTGGGCAGTAGCCCGCTCGGCAGTGACCCGCTGGGCAGCGACCCGCTCGGCGGCTCCGCCCTCGGCGGCGACCCGTTGACCGGGCCCTCCCCGTTCGACGGCGGCCCCCGCGCGGCGGCGTCCCCGTTCGACGGCGGCCCGCGCGGCGGTTCGCCGTTCGACGCGCCGGCCCGGCCCGCCGGCGACCGCAACCCGTTCGACGCCCCGGCCGGCGGCGCGGCCCCCAGCGGCCCGACCACCGGCCCGGCGCGCGGCGACTCGGCGTTCGACCTCCCGCCCGGTTTCAGCGACCCCAGCGCCGGCAAGAGCGCCGCGGGCCGGCTCAGCGACGACACCGCCGAACTCACCCCGCAGCCGCCGGCGCCGGCCGGCGGTTCCGGTGGCGGCCCCGGCGCGACCGGCGGCATCGCGGGCGGCCTGGCCAAGGGCGGCACCAAGGGCCCGGCGGCCGGGCCCGGCTCCAAGAGCGGCGGCCCGGGTGGCCGGCTGTCCGGCGACACCCTCGTCAGCGGCATCCCCAAGGTGCCGGGGAACGACGGCCCGTCGGCCGCCACCCCGTTCGCCGGGGTGTCCGGCAGTGACGAGGACGGGGCCGCCGCCAAGCCGCGGCCCAAGATCCCCGAGCCGATCAACCCGCCCAAGAAGGGCCGCAGCAAGCTGGTCCTGATCGGCGTCGCGGTCGTCGTCCTGGCCGGTGTCGCCTACGGCGCCGGGCTGCTGCTCGACCACTCCGACGTTCCCAACAACACCACCGCCCTGGGCGTGGAGATCGGCGGCAGCTCCAAGGACGAGGCGGTCAAGAAGCTGGAGACCGCCCTCAAGGACCGCCGCTCGGCACCGCTCAAGATCACCGTGGACGGCAAGTCCGAGACCCTGCTGCCGGCCAAGGCGGGCTTGGACGTCGACCTCCAGGCCACGGTCCGCAACGCGTCCGGTCGGGACTACAACCCGATCTCCGTCGTGGGCTCGCTCTTCGGCGTCAAGCGCACCGCCCAGCCCGCGGTGATCACCGACAAGGAGAAGCTGGCGATCGCGCTCCAGGGCGTGACCGGACCGGCGAACGCCGAGGTGGACGGCGGGATCACGTTCGAGAACGGCAAGGCGGTGCCGCACTACGGCGCGCCCCACAAGGCGATCGACGTCGCCGCCTCCGAGGACAAAATCGCCGCGGCCTACCTCAACCGCGTCAGCACCGGCGGCGACACCCCCGTGGTCCTCGCCGCCACCACCCAGCAGCCCAAGGTCGGCAAGGCCGCGGTGGACAAGGCGCTCCAGCAGTTCGCCGAGCCGGCGATGTCCGGCCTGATCACGGTCCGGACGGACCCCGGGCACACGGTCTCCTTCAGCCCGCAGAAGTCCATCCCGAAGTTCCTGTCCTTCAAGATCATCGGCGGCGAGCTGGTGCCGTACTACGACCGGCCGGCGCTCAAGGAGCTCTACGGCAACACCTTCGACAACGTCATGGTGACCAAGGGCGACGGGACCAAGCACCCGGTCAGCGTCGAGGAGGTGGCCGGCGCGGTGGGCAAGGCACTGCAAGGCACGACCCCCGCCGAGCGCGTGCAGACCATCGCGACCAACGGCAGCTGAGCCCTCCGCGGCGGCCCGTCCGGCCGCCGTCGGCTCGGTAGCGGCAACAGGCCAAAAGAAGCACAGGTCAGAGGCCCTCTCGGGCGAGTCCTCAGGGATTCCCCCTAGGGGGCCTCACCTATGACATCTGTCATGCCGCCTTGCGGACACCTGACACTGCCGCCCGGCCCGGCGATCCGCGAAGCTGAATGGCATGACGACGACAGCTACCACCCCAGCCACCACCGCGGCGGACGCGGGACGGGCCCCGGTGGTCAGCTTCCAGGGGGTCAGCAAGAGTTACGGCGCGGTGCGCGCGGTGGCCGACCTGCACCTGGAGCTGCACCCCGGCGAGACCGTCGCCCTCCTCGGCCCCAACGGCGCCGGCAAGTCCTCCACCCTCGACCTGCTCCTCGGCCTGCGCGCCCCCGACACCGGATCGGTCTCCCTGTTCGGCACCACCCCGCAGCGCGCCATCCAGTTGGGCAAGGTCGGCGCGATGCTGCAGAGCGGCGGCCTGATGGAGGGCGTCAAGGTCCGGGAGCTGGTCCGGCTCGCCCGCGACCTGCACCCGCAGGGCTATCCGGTGGACCAGATCATGGCCGCCGCCGGCATCACGGACATCGCCGACCGGGTGGTCGGCAAGCTCTCCGGCGGCCAGGAGCAGCGGGTGCGGTTCGCCCTGGCCACCGCCGGCGCCAACGACCTCATCGTGCTGGACGAGCCCACCACCGGCATGGACGTCTCCTCCCGGCAGACGTTCTGGGGCGCCATGCGCCGCCAGGCCGACGAGGGCCGCACGGTCCTCTTCGCCACGCACTATCTGGAAGAGGCCGACGAGATCGCCGACCGGGTGATCGTGCTGCACCGCGGCCGGGTGCTGGCCGACGGCACTTCCGCCGAGATCAAGGCGCGGGCCGGCGCCCGCCGGGTCACCTTCGACCTGGACGGGGCGGTCGACCGCGGCGCGCTGGAGGCGCTGCCGCACCTCACGTCCCTGACGGTGTCCGCCGCCGGTTCCGGCAGCACCGTCCGCATCCAGTCCCAGGACGCGGACGCCACCGTGCACGCTCTCTACGGCCTCGGCCTCTACCCGCGCAACCTCGAAGTCTCCGGCCTCGGCCTGGAGCAGGCGTTCATCGCCATCACCACCGCCGAGGAGGCGGCCCGATGACCACCCTGATCAAGCTTGAGATCCTCCGCGCGCTGCGGAACAAGAAGTTCATGTTCTTCTCGGTGATCTACCCGCCGGCGTTGTACCTGCTCATCGCCGGTGGCGCGGACAGCAAACCGCTCCCCGGGACGGGCCTCAACATGGGGCTCTACTACATGGTCTCGATGGCCGCCTTCGGCGCCATGACCGCCGTCCTGCTGGGCAACAGCGAGCGCATCGCCAAGGAGCGCGAACAGGGCTGGGTGCGCCAGCTCCGGCTGACCGCACTGCCCGGCCGCGGCTACGTCGCCGCCAAGATAGCCGCCGCGGCGACGGTCAGCCTGCCCTCGATCCTGCTGGTCATGATCGCCGCCGCCGCCGTCAAGGGCGTCCGCCTCGAAGCCTGGCAGTGGATCGCCATCGCCGTCGGCACCTGGCTCGGCAGCTTCGTCTTCGCCGCCCTGGGCGTCGCCATCGGCTACCTGGCCAGCGGTGACGCGGTCCGCCCGATCTCCATGCTCTGCTTCTTCGCTCTGGCCTTCCTCGGCGGCCTGTGGATGCCGATGACGCTGCTGCCGCAGTGGGTGCAGAACGTCTCCGAGTGGTTGCCGACGCACGCCTACGCGGCCCTGGGCACCGCCGTCGAGGCCGGCGGCGCGCCGCACGTCAAGGACATGGCCATCCTGCTGGGCTACCTCGTCGTCTTCGTGGGGGGTGCAGCCTGGCTGTACCGCAAGGACACTCGGAAGGCATGAGACAGGTGGAGACGAAGAGCGCGGCCGACGACCGCAACCCGGTGCTGATCGGGCAGCGTCCGCGCAGCCGCCGCCAGGCCCTCGGCAAGTCGATGTGGGTCGGCGTCTGGCTGCTCTACCTCGCCGGCCCGGTGGCGGAGCTGACCAGCCACGCCTTCACCACCGCGCAGCGGGTCTGGGGCGCCGTCGGCCTCACGCTCTTCGTCCTCGCCTACCTCGTCCTGATCTTCCGCCACATGTGGCGGAAGCCGCCCGTCTCGCTGCGGTACGCCCCGCTGGGCGTGATGCTGGCGCTGTCCGTCGCCCTGACCTGGACGCTGGGCTACTCCTGGCTGGTGCTGTTCATCTTCACCAGCGTGGCCTCCGCGGTGGTGCTGCCCTGGCAGCGCTCCCGCTGGGCCATCCCGTTCATCACCGTGGTGCTGATAGCGATCGGCGCCCACTACCCCGAGATACGCAACTACTACCTCTTCGCCTACGCGCTCCCCGCCCTCGGTAGCGGCTTCGTCATGATCGGCGTGCAGAACCTCGTCCGCACCAGCCAGGAGCTGCGCGTCGCCCGGGAGGAGGTCGCCCGCCTCGCCGCCAACGAGGAACGGCTGCGGCTCGCCCGCGACCTGCACGACCTCCTGGGGCACTCGCTCTCCCTGATAACCCTCAAGAGCGAGCTGGCCGGCCGGATGCTGCCCGACCGCCCCGAGGACGCCGCCCGGCAGGTCGCGGACATCGAGCAGGTCAGTCGACAGGCCCTGGTCGACGTCCGTGAGGCGGTCACGGGCTACCGCCGTCCCCAGCTGGCGGTGGAGCTGGCCGGCGCGCGCGCCGCACTGCACACCGCGGGCATCGCGCTCACCGTCGACCCGTCCCTCCAGGGCGAGTTCCACGGGCTGACCGCCGACACCGAAGGAGCCCTGGCCTGGGCGCTGCGCGAAGCGGTCACCAACGTCGTCCGGCACAGCGGCGCCCGCCGCTGCGAGCTGCTCCTCACCGAGGAGCGGGAGGCCGACGACCGGCGCTACGTCTGCCTCGCGGTCACGGACGACGGCGAGGGCCCGCTCCGCGGCCAGCAGGACGGCAACGGCCTCACCGGCCTGCGCGAACGGCTGGCCCTCACCGACGGGCACCTCGAGACCGGACAGGCCACCGGGACCCGGGGATTCGCGCTGCGCGCCTCCGTCCCGATGGCCACCCCGGACGGCCCGAGCCCGGTGCCCGACACCTCTCCGGAGCCGGTGAACGGGCCGGCCTAGGCCCGATCGGCACCTGGCCGTCCGGTCGGGATCGCCCCCCGGTCACCGGTTGCACCGGTGACACCGGTTCCGGACCAGCGCGGCCGCCCCACGCCGTAAGCTGGCCCGCATGATCAGGTTGCTGCTGGCGGAGGACCAGTCCATGGTCCGGGAGGCGCTGGCGGCGTTGCTGTCCCTGGAGGGCGACCTGGAGGTCGTCGCCCAGGCGGCACGCGGTGACGAGGTCCTCGCCCAGGCGCGGGCCCACGACGTCGACGTCGCACTGCTGGACATCGAGATGCCGGGCCTGAGCGGCCTGGACGCCGCGGCCCGGCTGCGCGACGAACTCCCCGGCGTGAAGGTCGTCATCCTCACCACCTTCGGCCGCCCCGGCTACCTGCGCCGGGCGATGGAGGCCGGCGCGGACGCCTTCCTGGTCAAGGACGCCCCGGCGGCCCGGCTCGCGGACGCGGTGCGCCGGGTACTGGACGGGGAGCGGGTCATCGACCCGGTGCTGGCGGCGGCCGCCCTGGCCGACGGCGCCAGCCCGCTGACCGACCGTGAGCGCGAGGTGCTGCACGCCGCCGCCGACGGCGCCACCAACGCCGAGATCGCCGCCGCGCTCCACCTCTCCCAGGGCACCGTCCGCAACTACCTCTCGCTCGCCATCCAGAAGACCGGCGCCCGCAACCGCGCCGAGGCGGTCCGCACGGCCCGCGACAAGGGCTGGCTCTAACCCTCAGCCCCTGCGTCCCGCCCCCGTCCGGCCCGCACCACCGGCACCGCGGCCGGGACCTTCGCCCGCGGCGCGAGCGGACCTTCGCCCCTGTGCGCGCGCACGGAACGTCCCGCAGGCTTGAAGTGTCATGCCAGCCCAGCGCCCCGCAGAGGGCGGTCTCCTCGCCCCCGTGCTGCTGATCCTCGCCATCTTGGTCGTCGCGACGGTGGACGCCACGACCGGCCCCGAGCTGCACATCTCCGCGTTCATGGGGATCGCCCCGCTGGTCGCCGCGCTGCGCTGCTCGTACCCCCGCACGCTGCTGGTGGCCGTCGTCTACGTCGTCTCGCTCACCTACGTCGACCTCCTGACGGTGCCCGACTGGGCCCCGGCCAGCCGGGTCGTCGGCGTCTTCGGCGCGTTCCTGGTGGGCGTCTTCGCCCTGGTGCTGTGCCGCACCCGGCTCCAACGCGAGGCGCTGCACGCCCGCACCACCCTGGTCGCCGACACCGTGCAGCGGGCCATGCTGCGCGAGCTGCCGCTGCGCGCCGGACCGCTGGAGGCGTACGGCTTCTACGTGTCCGCGCAGGAGGGCGCCCGGGTCGGCGGCGACATCTACGAGGCCGTCAACACCCCGCACGGCCTGCGGCTGCTGATCGGCGACGTCCAGGGCAAGGGCATGCCGGCGATCGGCGCGGGCTTGGAGGTGCTGGCGTCGTTCCGCGAGGCGGCGCAGTACCAGGAGTCGCTGGAGGGGGTCGCCGACCGGATGGAACAGGCCCTGACCCGCTACAACGCCCGCTCCGCCGAGGAGGGCACCGACGAGCGCTTCGTCACCGCACTGTTGGTCGAGGTCCGCGGCGCGGGCCGGGCCCGGCTGCTGTCCTGCGGTCACATTCCGTACTACCTGGTGCGCGACGGTGTCGTCCACGAGCGCTCCGACGGCGAGGGCGGGCTCCCGTTGGGGCTCGGCGGGCTCAGCCGCGAGCCCCGCCGCAGCGTCCGCATCCAGCCCGAACCCCACGACTGGGCGGTGCTGTGCACGGACGGCGTCACCGAGGCCCGCGGCGGCGACGGCCGCTTCTACCCGTTGGCCGAGCGGATCGCCGCCCGGGTCGACCTGGAACCCGCCGAGCTGGCCCGCACCCTGCGCGCCGACCTGGAGCACTTCACCGGCGGCGACCTCAAGGACGACGCGACGCTGCTGGTGGTCCGCCGCGCCCCGGTGCACGACGCCGCGCCGGCACCGGCCCGGTCCGCGGTGGCCTGAGGGGCGGCGGCCTGAGGGACAGAGGCCTGAGGGGCGGAGCCGCCCGCTCAGTTCAGCCGGGCCCGGGCCGCCCCGGCCTCCCGGCGCAGCGCGGTCGCGGCGGCCGGCTGGACCGGCTCCAGCACCCGCGCGTACTCCTCCAGCTCGGCCGCCCCGGCCAGGAAATCGCCCCGCTCGACCAGGAGCTGCGCCCGTTCGTGGCGCAGCCGCGCCGGATGGCTGGGCAGCAGCAACGCCAGCTCCAGCGCCCACAGGTGGACCGCACCGTGCTCCGGGCGGGCCCGGGCCCAGGCCCGGATGTTATTGAGGATGCGCTGGACGACCTCCAACGGGCCGGCCGGCGCCAGCATCCCCGGCGAGAGCGCGGCACCGCTGGCCCCCGCGACGATCATCGCCGCGTCCTGGTCGGTGAGCGGCCGCCCGCCCGCGAAGGGGTCGGCCAGCACGTGCCGCCCGCCCGGATCGCCCAGGCCGATCACGAAGTGCCCCGGCAGCGCCACCCCGTACACCGGGGCCCCGGCCCGCCGGGCGACCTCCATCCAGACCACCGACAGCAGGATCGGCAGCCCCCGGCGCCGCCGCAGCACCTGGTGCAGCAGCGACGACTCCAGCCGGCGGTAGTCGGCGGCCGAGCCACCGAAGCCCTCCTGGGTGCCGAGCAGCGCGGCGAGGTTGCGGGCCCAGACCTCCGGGCCGTTGTGGGCGGGGCGGCCCGCCGCGGACCCGGCCGGCGCGTAGGGCAGCAGGCCGGCGAACCGGTCCAGTTCGATCTGGGCCGCGTCGATGCCGGCCTCGTCCAGTGCCGGGTCGGCCTCGGCGCCGATCAGCAGGCACAGCAGTGCGAGGTCCGGCCGTTCCTCGCGGGCCGCCGCCGCGAACTGCCGCCGCCGCTCCTCGCGCGCCGCGTCCCGCTCCGGCTCCCCGCGCTCCGCACGCTCACCCATGTCGAACGGACACCTCCTCAGGCGCCGACCGCGCCGACCGCAGGGCCGCGTCGGTAGTGATAACCGTGGTGTGCGACGAACCCCATCCCGTCGTACAGCGCCAGGGCGCCCGCGTTGTCCGTCTCGACCTGGAGGTACGCCGCCGAGGCGCCCTCCGTCAGCGCCCGCTCGGCGAGGGCCGCCATCACCCGGGACGCCAGTCCCCGGCGCCGCAGGTCGGGCGCGGTCTCCACCGCGGCGAAGCCCGCCCAGCGCCCGTCGACGACCAGCCGCCCGATCGCCGCGGTGCCGCCGTCCGGCGTCGGCACCCGGGCGAACCACACCGAGGGGCCGCCGGTCAGCACCGCCCGCGCCTCGGGCGTGGGCGTGCCGGCCCGGTTGTAGAGGGTCAGCCAGTCGGCGTCCGGCTGCCGGGACAGCTGCACGTCGGAGGTGTCGGCGTCGGTGTCCGCGAGCGGTGCCAGGGCCGCGATCCGCACGGAGGTGTGCGCCTCGGCGGTCCAGCCGCGGGCGGCCAGCACCTCGTCCAGCCGCTCGTCGGTGTCGGCCCGGCCGGTGGCCACGGTGACCAGGGCGGGCAGCCCGCGGTCGGCGTACCACCGGGCGGTCCGGGCCAGCGCCTCGTCCAGGGGCAGACCGGGGTCGCCGAGCGGCAGCGCGGAGTTGGCCCGCCGGGTGAAGCCCACCCGGCGCCCGGCCGCCGCTCCGCCGGGAAGCTCTTGGACGGCCGCCCGCAGCGTCCACTCTCCGAGACGTTCCGTCTCGATGGCCGGCCAACTGCGGGCCGCGACCTTCTGGAGCTCACGCACCGTGGCCGCCGGGACCTTCCTGCGGGCCGGCGCCGCCGGCACGACCTTGGCCGCCACCAGCGCGGATTCCTCGATCCGCACGCACTCGCCATCGCGCCGTGTGATGCTCAACACACCGTCGTTCCATGATGTGAGAACCCCGACCGCATCCGTGAATGCCGGCCCCTCCCTCCCGGCCCCGGTCAAGCGCCGGACGGATACCCTTTTGCCCACGTCAGCATGGGTGATCCGGACCTCCGCGCGTCCGCCGGCAAGGAATTCCATCGCTCTGTAACCGCCCCTCTTGTTCGTCTCGTGCCCGGGAACGGAGATACTAGGTGGCGGGCATCGACGACGCCGCGCTCCCGCGCGCCCAGCGGCGGTACCGCCGACCGGTCCGCCGGCCCTACCGAGGAGGAACGACAGCGTGACCTACGTCATCGCGCAGCCTTGTGTCGACGTCAAGGACAAGGCATGCATCGAGGAGTGCCCCGTCGACTGCATCTACGAGGGCTCCCGGTCCTTGTACATCCACCCGGACGAATGCGTCGACTGTGGCGCCTGTGAGCCGGTCTGCCCGGTCGAGGCGATCTTCTACGAGGACGACACCCCGGAGGAGTGGAAGGACTACTACAAGGCCAACGTGGAGTTCTTCGACGAGCTCGGCTCCCCGGGTGGTGCCAGCAAGCTCGGCCTGATCGAGCGCGACCACCCGTTCATCGCCGCACTGCCGCCGCAGAACCAGGACCACTGATCACCCCCCGGAGGGGCACAAGGGAGCCGGCCCGCTCCCTCGCACCTCCGAGGCCGCTGGGGGTAGCCCCGGCGTGAGCTGGGGAAGGCCGCACGGCGCCGCCCGGTCCCGTACGGCCCACCAGCCGTACGGGACCGATGCGTTTTCGCACGCCGACGTCCCCCGCGCCACCCCGTACGAGAAAGAGAGCACCGTGGGCGCAGTCTCCTCCCGCCACCCGTCCGGCGCGTCCCTCCGCGACCGGCTGCCCGCCTTCCCCTGGGACCGCCTGGAGCCGTACAAGGCGACCGCCGCCGCGCACGCCGACGGCATCGTCGACCTGTCGGTCGGCACCCCGGTCGACCCGGTCCCCGCCCTGGTCCGACAGGCGCTCACCGACGCGGCGGACAGCCCGGGCTATCCGACGGTGTGGGGCACCGCGGCACTGCGGGACGCGCTCACCGGCTGGGCCGCCGACCGCCTCGGCGCCCCCGACCTGGCGCACACCAACGTGCTGCCGGTCGTCGGCTCCAAGGAACTGGTCGCCTGGCTGCCGACCCAGCTGGGCCTGGGCGCCGGCGACAAGGTGGCCTACCCGCGGCTCGCCTACCCCACCTACGAGGTCGGCGCCCGCCTGGCCGGCGCCGAACCGGTCGTCTACGACGAGCCGACCGCGCTGGACCCGACCGGCCTGAAGCTGCTCTGGCTCAACTCCCCGTCCAACCCCACCGGTCGGGTGCTCACCGCCGACGAACTGCGCCGCACCGTCGCCTGGGCCCGCGAGCACGGCGTCCTGGTCGTCAGCGACGAGTGCTACCTCGAACTGGGCTGGGAGGCCGAGCCGGTCTCCGTCCTGCACCCGGACGTCTGCGGCGGCTCCTACGACGGCATCGTCGCCGTCCACTCGCTGTCCAAGCGCTCCAACCTCGCCGGCTACCGCTCCGCGTTCCTGCTGGGCGACGCCGCGGTCCTCGGCGAGCTGCTGCAGATCCGCAAGCACGGCGGAATGATGGTCGCCGCACCGGTCCAGGCCGCCACCGTCGCGGCGCTGGGCGACACCGCGCACGTCGCCGAACAGCGCGACCGCTACGCCCGCCGGCGCACCGCACTGCGCACCGCCTTCGAGGCCGCGGGCTTCCGCATCGAGCACAGCGAGGCGTCGCTCTACCTCTGGGCGACCCGCGACGAACCCTGCTGGGACACCGTCCGCGACCTCGCCGAGCGCGGCATCCTGGTCGCCCCCGGCGACTTCTACGGCACCGCGGGGGAGCGGTTCGTGCGGATCGCCTTCACCGCCACCGACGAGCGGGTGGCCGCCGCGGTGCGCCGCCTGGGCGCATGAGCCACTGATCCGACCGACGCACGCGCGGGGGCCCGGGGAGAGCAGTTCCCCGGGCCCCCGCGTCGTCGCGCGGCGTCTCGGCGCGTCAGCGGCCGATCGGCATCCCGCCGATCAGGCCGTGCACCGGCGTCTGCGCCCCCTGGGGCGCACCGATCAGGTTCCGGACGGCGTCGGCGGCCAGCGAGTTGGTGGAGATGCCCTTCTTCGCCACCGGACGGGCCATGCCCTCCGCCTTGCGGGCGGTCTCCTGGGTGAACGGCGCGGCCTCCTCGACGACCGGGGCGAGGGTGCGCACCAGTGCGGGCGCGAGGGTCTCCGCGGCCTCCTTGCCGGTCGCGTTGACCAGGCCGGCGCCGGTCCGGGCGGTGTTGTCCACGGCCTTGCTGGTGTTCGCGGAGTCCAGGGTGGTCAGCCCGCCCACTTCGCTGCCCGACGGAGGCAGGTTCACGGCGCTCGCGGATCCGGCCGCAGCGACCACGGGAGCGGCGCCTGCTGCGACCAGCAGGGCGGCTCGGGCGATCCGACGCGTAACGGGGAGGGACATGATGCTCCTTTTACGGAGAAGGACTCGTACTTCTGACAGATGTGCCATGTCCGACGGGCGGACGGACGCCCTGATTACCGCGTCAGGAGTCCGAAGGTTGCGGTGAACTCCGGTAAAGAATTGGCAACGTGTCACATAATCTGCCCTGGATAAAGGTGAGCAATGTGCGCGTGCCCCGAAGCCGTACGGAAACGTCACAGACCTTTAAACGCACGGGAATTGGCCGAGGATACGGTCGCAACCAGGTGAAATACCGGTCCGGTAAAGGGGATTGCCGTTCCGCGCGGTCAAGTCGACCGGTGCGGCAGGGGTCGACGCGCTACTGCGCGGTGACGATCCGCACCGCGTCCGCCGCGCCCTTGGCGCCCGCCGGGCCCTGCCAGCCCTTGTCCGAGTCGGCCGCCGTCCACGTCCGCCCGGCATAGCTGATCCGGTCGATGTGCAGGTCGGCGGCGTGCGCCAGGGCCCAGTTGGCCAGCTGCCAGCCGCGCTGCGCGGCCTCGTCGGCCGCCGTCGCGTACTCGGCGGGCCGCACCGGCACGGTCAGGCTGCGGCCCGCCGCCGGCGCCCGCCCGCTGCCGCCCTCGGCCCGCGGCAGCACCCCGGAACCGAACTCCCGCACCAGTTGCTCCCGCACCTTCGCCGCGCCGTCGGGCCCGACGCCGTCCACCGGGTGGCTCACCGTGCAGCTCAACACGTCACCGCTCCGGCCGGTCAACGCCCCTGTGAGCAGTGCGGCGTTCGCCTCGTGCTTCGCGTACGCCTGCGGATAGCCACTGCGTTGCACCTTCTGGGCAGCAACGGTCAAAGGCAGTCGCGAATAGCCGGGAACTTTCACCAGATGGCGGTAGAACTCCCCGGAAGAATAGACGGGATCCATGATCTGTTTCACGGTTCCCCAGTCCTGTGAAGGACGCTGCTGGAAAAGCCCCACCGAATCCCGGTCACCGAAATTGATGTTGCGCAGTCCGGATTCCTGCATGGCGGTCGCCAGTGCGATGGTCACCGCCCGTTCCGGCAGCCCGCGCGAGGTCGCCACCGCGGAGATCGTCGCGGCGTTCGCGGCCTGCTCGGGACTGAGTTCGTACGGATCCCCGTCGCCCTGGAGCCGCACCGTGCAGCGCGGTGCCCCGGGGCCGCTGGTGACGTACTGCACCACGAGGTACGCGATCACTCCGAGGAGGACGGCGACCGCCGCGGCGGTGCGCCACCGACGGGCACGGCGGGCAGGGGAAGCGGGCTGGGCGGACACGCAGCACAACGTACCCGAGGGCTGCCGATAGGGTCGGTCCCATGGAGCGCCCCACTCACCCCCGCCTTGACCTGTCGTTGGACGCCGCCGCACTGACCGCGCAGCTCGTCGACTTCCCGTCCGAGAGCGGCAACGAGAAGGACCTCGCCGACGCCGTCGAGGACGCCCTGCGCGCCCTGCCGCACCTGACCGTCGACCGGTACGGCAACAACGTCGTCGCCCGCACGCACCTGGGTCGCGCGGAGCGGGTGGTGCTCGCCGGACACCTCGACACCGTGCCGATCGCGGACAACGTCCCCTCCCGGCTCGACGCGGACGGCGTCCTGTGGGGCTGCGGCACCTGCGACATGAAGTCGGGGGTCGCCGTCCAGCTCCGGATGGCCGCCACCGTCCCCGCCCCCAACCGCGACCTGACCTTCGTCTTCTACGACAACGAAGAGGTCGCCGCGCACCTCAACGGCCTCGGCCTGGTCGCCGACGCCCACCCCGACTGGCTCGCGGGCGACTTCGCCGTCCTCCTGGAGCCCTCCGACGGCCAGGTGGAGGGCGGCTGCCAGGGCACCCTCCGGGTCCTGCTGCGCACCAGTGGGGAGCGCGCGCACTCCGCGCGCAGTTGGATGGGCGCCAACGCCATCCACGCCGCCGCCCCCCTCCTGGCGAAGCTCGCCGCCTACGAGCCGCGCCGCCCGGTGATCGACGGCCTGGAGTACCGCGAGGGCCTCAACGCGGTCCGCATCGAGGGCGGCGTGGCCGGCAACGTCGTCCCGGACGCCTGCACCGTCACCGTCAACTTCCGCTACGCGCCGGACCGCACCCCCGAGGAGGCGGTGGCCCACGTCCGCGAGGTGTTCGCGGACTGCCCCGTGGACGAGTTCGTCATCGACGACCACTCCCCGGGGGCGCTGCCCGGGCTGTCCCACCCGGCCGCCCAGGCGTTCATGACGGCCGTCGGCGGCAGCGCGAAGCCCAAGTTCGGCTGGACCGACGTCTCCCGCTTCAGCGCCCTCGGCGTCCCGGCCGTCAACTACGGACCCGGTGAGGCACTGCTCGCCCACAAGAAGGACGAGCGGGTCGCGATCGACCGCATCCTGCACTGCGAGGAGCGGCTGCGCTCGTGGCTGACCGCGGGACCGGCCGCCTGACGACCGCGCGGAGCCAGGTCAGCAGGGCCGTCCGGGGCCGGTCGGCCCCGTTGGCGACGGCCTGGATACCCGCCGAATTCCCCTCCGCGCCACACCGGCGGATCTACGCTGAAGTGGCAAACGATCTGTCAGCGGAGGGAGCACGTCATGGCCAACCCCGAGGGTGCGTACAGCCCTGAGGAGCAGCGGCTGGGCCCCGTACTGCGCCGGCACGACCAGGTGCAGACGGGTACGACGACGGACCAGCGGCTGCTGGACTCCGAAGGTCCCTCCGAGTGGGTGCACACCGATCCCTGGCGCGTGATGCGCATTCAGTCGGAGTTCGTCGAGGGCTTCGGCGCGCTGGCCGAGCTGGGCCCGGCCGTCAGCGTCTTCGGTTCGGCCCGCACCCCGCGCGGCACGGCGGAGTACGACGCCGGGGTGCGGATCGGCGCGGCGCTGGTGAAGGCCGGCTTCTCGGTGATCACCGGCGGTGGCCCGGGCGCCATGGAGGCGGCCAACAAGGGCGCCTTCGAGGCCGGCGGCACCTCCGTCGGGCTCGGCATCGAGCTGCCCTTCGAGCAGGGCATGAACGACTACGTCAACCTCGGGGTCGACTTCCGCTACTTCTTCGTCCGGAAGACCTGTTTCGTGAAGTACGCGCGCGGGTTCGTCGTCCTCCCCGGCGGACTCGGCACCCTCGACGAGCTCTTCGAGGCGCTGACCCTCGTCCAGACCCGCAAGGTCACCCGCTTCCCGATCGTGCTCTTCGGCTCGGAGTACTGGAGCGGGTTGGTCTCCTGGCTGCGCGAGACCGTGATCGCCCAGGGCAAGGCGTCGCCGCACGACCTGGAGCTGTTCCACCTCAGCGACGACGTGGACGAGGCGATCACGCTGGTGACCAAGGAGGTCGGCATCTAGGGCGCTTCTGGCGATCCGGCGCCCCGGTCCGCCGGAACGAGGGGAACACCGCCCGCGCCCCCGCCGTTGTGGCCCGCAGGGGGCGCGGGCGACCCCTACGGGATCCGTTCCCCCGCCCCTACGGGAAATCCGCCGCGGGCGGCGGGAACGGCGCTACGCCAGGCCGCGGCGGGCGACCGCCGGCGGCCGGTGGCCGGCGATCGAGGCGACCATGTCCAGCACCTGGCGGGTCTCGGCGACCTCGTGGACGCGGTAGACCTGGGCGCCGAGCCAGGCGGAGACCGCGGTGGTCGCCAGGGTGCCCAGCACCCGTTCCTTGACCGGCTTGTCGAGCGTCTCGCCGACGAAGTCCTTGTTGGACAGCGAGACCAGCACCGGCCAGCCGGTCTCCGTCATCTCGCCGAGCCGCCGGGTCGCCTCCAGGCTGTGCCGGGTGTTCTTCCCGAAGTCGTGCCCCGGGTCGATCAGGATGCCGTCCCGGCGCACGCCCAACGCCGCGGCCCGCTCCGCCAGTCCGAGCGTGACCCGCAGGACGTCGGCCATCACGTCGTCGTACGCCACCCGGTGCGGCCGGGTGCGCGGTTCGGCGCCGCCCGCGTGGGTGCACACCAGACCCACGTCGAACCGCGCGGCGACCTCCGCGAGGCGCGGATCGACGCCGCCCCAGGCGTCGTTGAGCAGGTCCGCGCCGGCCTCGCACACCGCCTCGGCGACCTCGTGCCGCCAGGTGTCCACGCTGATCACCACGTCGGGGTGGCGGCGCCGCACCTCGGCCACGAACCCCACCGTGCGGCGGGCCTCCTCCGCGGCGTCCACCTCCTCGCCCGGGCCGGCCTTGACGCCACCGACGTCGATGATCGCGGCCCCGTCGGCGATCGCCTGCTCCACGCGGTGCAGCGCGGGTTCGTCGCGGAACGTCGCGCCCTGGTCGTAGAACGAGTCCGGCGTCCGGTTGACGATCGCCATGATCACCGGTTCATGCGCTCCGAACTCGCGTTTTCCCAGCCGCAGCATCCCTTGACTCCCTCTCCGTGGTCCGGGAGCGACCCTAACTGTCAGACCCGCATGGCACGATCGGTGCAGGCACTTGAAGTCCGGGGAGATGGTCGTGTTCTGGTTCATGCTGATCGCGATGGTCGTGGTGGTGGCCGCGGTCACGCTGGTCGTCGTCGGCGGGGGTGACGCCGGCGGCGAGGGCGGCGGGTTGCGCGACGCCGAGCCCGCGGCGCTGCACGACCCGCTGCCCCAGGACCGCCCGCTGGCCCGGGCCGACGTGGAGGCCGTCCGGCTGCCGGTGGCCGTCCGCGGGTACCGCATGGACGACGTCGACGACGTGCTGGACCGCCTCGGCGCCGAGCTGGCCGAGCGGGACGCCCGGATCGCCGAGCTGGAGGCGGCCCTGGCCGGTGCCAACGCCTCGGCGATGGGCGGCGCCGGACTGGTGGCGGACCTTCCGCCCGCGTCCGGACCGGCCGAGGAGCCCGGACGCCCGGAGGGGACCGAGCACGAGGACGGCGAGGCGCCGTCGGGAGAAGGGGAGGACCGGGCATGACCGGAGTGGTGACGGCCCCGGACGGGGTCCCGCGCTGCCCGTGGGGCATGGAGTCGGAGCGGATGGCGGACTACCGCGCCTACCACGACACCGAGTGGGGCCGGCCGGTCCACGGCGACGACGCGCTCTTCGAGCGGATGAGCCTGGAGGCGTTCCAGTCCGGGCTGTCCTGGATCACCATCCTGCGGCGCCGCGAGGGCTTCCGCGCTGCGTTCGCGGGCTTCCGGATCGCCGAGGTGGCGCGGTTCACCGGCGAGGACGCCGGGCGGCTGCTCGCCGACCCGGGCATCATCCGCAACCGCGCCAAGATCACCGCGACGATCGGCAACGCCCAGGTAGCCGCCGCACTGGCCCCCGGCGAACTCGACGCCCTGATCTGGTCCTACGCGCCGACCCGGGCCGGCCGCCCGGTGCCGCGCAGCACCGGGGACGTGCAGCCGGTCACCGAGGAGTCCGCCGCGCTCGCCAAGGACCTCAAGAAGCGCGGCTTCCGCTTCGTCGGTCCCACCACCGCGTACGCCATGATGCAGGCGTGCGGCCTGGTCAACGACCACCTCGCGGACTGCCACGTGCGCGCGGCGGTGGACGCGGCGGCCGGCTGACGCCCCGGCTGCCGCCGGGAGGTCCCGCAGCCGGGCCCGCCGCCGTCCGTCGGGTCACCGCCCTTCAAAGACCGGCTTCTCCTTGTTGACGAACGCGGCCACGGCGCGGTGGTGGTCCGCCGAGGCCCCGGCCCGGACCTGGAGCTCGTCCTCCTTGTCGAGGGACTCGACGAGCCCGTGCCCGGCTCCGAAGGCCAGGGACTCCTTGATCGCGGCGTAGGCGGCGGTCGGGCCCTCGGCCAGCCGGCGGGCCACTGCGGCGGCCGCGTCGGCCAGTTCGTCGGCCGCCACGACCTGGTTGGCGATACCCAGGTCGTGGGCCTCCTGGGCGCCGATCGAGCGCGGGAAGAGCAGCAGGTCGGCGGCCCGACCGTGACCGATCAGCCGCGGCAGCGTCCAGGACACCCCGGAGTCCGCGGTCAGCGCGACGCCCGCGAACGAGGTGTTGAAGGAGGCGGTGTCGGCGACCACCCGGTAGTCGGCGGCCAGCGCGAAGCCCGCGCCGGCACCCGCGGCGACCCCGTTGACGCCGGCCACCACCGGCTTGGGCATCCCGGCCAGCGCCGTGACGATGGGGTTGTAGTGCTCCCGCACGGTGTTCATGGTGCGCCCGGCGCCGGTCTCCCGGTCCTCGGCCAGCAGGGCGACGTGTTCCTTGAGGTCCTGCCCGACGCAGAAGGCGCGCCCGGTGGCGGTGAGCAGCACCGCCCGCACGGCGGGGTCGGCGGCGGCCTCCTTCAGGGCGTCCCGGAGCGCGACCTTCGCCTCCGTGTTCATCGCGTTCATCGCGTCGGGACGGTTGAGCGTGACCGTCGCGAGTCCTTCGGTCACGTCGTAGAGCACGGTGTCGGCCATAGTGGAGTCCCCTCCGTCGAGGCTCTGGGCTGCCCGGCAGGGGCAGTCAGCGCTCAGAATGCCGGAGATCATCCGCCGTCGACATGTGACGTACATCAAACAATGTGGGTGTGCCGGGTGGCGGAGAGTGGCGAAGTATCGCAGCCCGCTCCCCGAATTGGGTGGGTTTGCGGGAGCGCGTTGCCAAAGGGATGCCCCCTGATGTTGGTCATCGGGTCGTTCGATGCGGGATAATGGCCTGGAAGCAATGTGTTCGACGCCGGTGACACGCGCCTATCAAGGCCGCCGGCTGCGATGAGCTGGTTTCAGGAAGGGGAACGAGCATGGCGGCCATGAAGCCGCGGACGGGCGACGGCCCGCTCGAGGTGACCAAGGAGGGGCGGGGCATCGTCATGCGCGTTCCGCTCGAAGGCGGCGGTCGACTCGTCGTCGAGCTGACCCCCGACGAAGCCAAGGCCCTGGGTGAGGCCCTGGAAAAGGTCACCGTCTGACGAGGGCGGAGAAACCGCTGCGGTTCTCGGGGTTTTCCACCCCGCTACCACCAGCCGAATACCCCGGCCCCGGCACGCGGCACGCCACCACACGGCGCGCCGCGTGCCGGGGTCGTTTCGTGCTCTTTGCTCTTGTGCGATTGCCCCGCCGGGTCCGGGGGGGGGGGCGGGTCAGGCGCGCTTGACCGCGCAGAGCAGCCCGTCGCCGACCGGCAGCAGGGCCGGCGCCAGCGAACTGCTCTCCCGGATGGCCCGCAGCAGCTCGCGGACCCGCAGCACCTCGTCGGGCTGCTCCGCGGAGTCCACCGTCCGGCCGTCCGCGAAGACGCCCTGGAAGCAGACCAGGCCGCCGGGGCGCAGCAGCCGCAACGATTCGGCGAGGTACTCCAGGTACTCCAGGAGGTCGCCGTCGCAGAAGACGAGGTCGTAGCCGCCGTCCGCCAGGCGCGGCAGCACGTCCAGGGCGCGGCCCGGGATGAAGCGGGCGCGGTTGCCGGCGAAGCCCGCGGCGCGGAACGCCTGCTTGGCGAACGCCTGCCGTTCGGGTTCGAGGTCCACGGTGGTCAGCACGCCGTCCGCGCGCATGCCGTGCAGGAGGTAGATGCCCGACACCCCCGTGCCGGTGCCGATCTCGGCGACGGCCTTGGCGTCCGCGGTGGCGGCGAGCAGCCGCAGCGCCGCGCCGGTGCCGGCGGTCACCGTGCGGACGCCCACCTCGCGGGCGCGGTCGCGGCACCAGAGCAGGGCGGTGTGGGCGGCGTCGTCGATGGTCCCGGCGCCGTACGCCTCGGCGAATGCCAAGCTCGTCTGCCGGTTGCCGGTAATGGCCCTCTCCTGTCCCCGTAGTTGACGCAACCGTGACTGTATCCGCTGCGCGCGGGAACCCGCAGATGGGACCGGGCGTTAGAAGGGGGCAGGGGGAGAGACGGGGGGACGCACCGGTGGATACCGCGCAAGAGGCCGGGCGGGAGCCGCGGCAGGACGAGAAGCCACACCAAATGCTGGTCAAAACTGCTTATCCGGAGCTAACGGGCGAGGTGGATATGGTAGGGGCTCTACTGGACACCACCAGAGCCACCAGGGGAGGTGCGGCTGCGGCGGGTGACCGAGGAGTGCGCAGGCGCTTGCGAAGGTCGTTCGCCGGGCCGAAATCCGTGACCAACACCGTTGACCGTTTCCGCCCTCACGGCCCCAAGGCCAAGGGAGGGGCCCCCGTCACCGACGCGCCCACCGCGACCTTCGCCGCAGACGCGGACGTGCAGGCGTGGACTCCACCCACCTGGGAGGAGATCGGCAGCACGCACAGTGCCCGGGTCTACCGCCTCGCCTACCGCCTCACCGGCAATCAGCACGACGCCGAGGACCTGACGCAGGAGGTGTTCGTCCGCGTCTTCCGCTCGCTGTCGACGTACACCCCCGGCACCTTCGAGGGCTGGCTGCACCGCATCACGACCAACCTCTTCCTGGACATGGTCCGCCGCCGTCAGCGCATCCGCTTCGACGCGCTCGGTGACGACGCCGCCGAGAAGCTGCCCAGCCGGGAGCCGGCGCCGCAGCAGCAGTTCGACGACACCCACTTCGACGCGGACGTGCAGCATGCGCTGGACACCCTCGCGCCGGAGTTCCGGGCGGCCGTGGTGCTCTGCGACATCGAGGGCCTGTCCTACGAGGAGATCGCCGCGACCCTCGGCGTCAAGCTCGGCACGGTCCGCAGCCGGATCCACCGGGGCCGCTCGCACCTGCGCAAGGCGCTCAAGCACCGCTCGCCCGAGGCCAGGGCCGAGGAGCGGCAGGAGCAGCGGCGGGAGCGGCGGAGCCTGACCGTGGTGCCCAGTAGGGAGGTCGGAATCGCGTGAGCGGCAGTGGCGGTCCGTCCCCCGCCGAGCACCATCTCGGCGACCGCCTCGCAGCCCTGGTCGACGGTGAACTGGGGCACGACGCACGGGAGCGGGTGCTGGCGCACCTCGCGACGTGTGGGAGGTGCAAGGCGGAGGCCGACGCGCAGCGTCGGTTGAAGAACGTGTTCGCGCAGGCGCTGTCCCCCGGGCCCTCCGAGGGACTGCTCGCGCGGCTCCAACAGCTGCCCGGCGGCGATCCCGACGGCCCCGGCAGTCGGCTCGGCAACGGCACCTTCGGTCGCGGTGCGTTCGCCGGCGGCGACGGTGCGTTCGGCTACGTCCCGTCGGAGAACCACCTCGGCGGCGCCATGGCGGCGGTTGCCCCCCAGCCGCGGACGCGTGGCTTCCGGGTGCCGGAGTCGGAGCGCGGCGGGCCGCAGCGGCGCCGGTTCGCGTTCGCGGCGGCCGGCGCGGTCTCGTTGGCGGCGTTCGCGCTCGGCGGGGCCCTGCCGCTGGAGGCGGCCGTCGACGCGCCCGGGCCCCGCGCCGAGGGCAGCGGTACCGCCGTCACCCCGCTGGGCGCCGATCCGGCGGCCGGCTCCCCGGAGTTCTCGCGCGGCCAGGGGTTCTGGGCCACGCACGAGCCCCGTCCCGACGCCTGGCCCTCCGCCAGCAACCCGACCGGTGCCCCCGCGCCCAGTCCCATGTCGCTGCTGGTGCCGGACGAGGGACGACCGTCCGACGCGGTACCGGCGTTCAACCCGGCACCCGGCCGGTTCGGCCTCTCGCCGTTGATAGCGGCCACCGGCCCGGCGGCGGAGTTCCGCTTCGCCCCGCTCGCCGCCACCAGTGGGAACGCCCCGGTCCGGCACACCCCGCCCCCGTTGCCGCCGCTGGAGCCCATGCGACCGCTGCTCGGCTCGTCGGCCCCCACCGGTCAGCCCGTCACCGGCCAGCACTGACCGGGCTCTGCGCGCTCCCGCCCGGAACTGGTTGAATCCCTTCTCGGGCGGCGCGCTCCTGCCCGGGGCGCGTACCGCACGGGTCTGTCGTCGGACAGGCCCCAGGTGGCGGTGGTCCGCGCAGGGCCGCGGGCGAATTGTTGGGGAGAGCATGGACGACGCGAAGGCCGCCGGGCCCAAGCTGAAGTGGTGGCACCGCCCGGAGCAGGCTCCGGGGCCGGGACAGTCCGCCCAGCAGGCAGGGGAGGCGGCGCCCGCCGCGTCGCCCGCCGACGGCACCGACCACGCCTGTGAGGCGGAGGCATCGGGCGACTGGATCGTCCGACCACCGCAGCCCCCGGCCGGGACGGCGGAGCCGGCGGCCGATCCCGTCCGGCCCGCCGGAGCCCCCGAGAGGGCCGCGGTCGACCGCCCCGCCGGTGGTGTCGCCGGCCCCCAACCCGCCGGAGACGGGCGGGAGTTGGTCGGGGCGCCGGCCGAGATACCCGGTGAGGGTGCCGCGCCGCAGAGCACGGCAACGACCGCCCCGGTGGACCCCGCCCCCGCGGCGCCGGTCACCACCGCGGACCCGACCGAGGACGCACCGACCGCGCCGGCCCCCGTGGAGCGCCCCGCGACGACCGTGACGCTCGGTCAGGTGCCCGCCGGCGGCCGGGCGGAGCAGCAGCCGGGGCCGGACGTCGAGCCCGCGGCCGGTGCCACCTGGCCCGACCCGCGCACCGAGCCGGCGGCCGCTCCCCTCGCCGCCCCCCGACCGCAGCCGCTGCACCCCGAGGACCCCTACGGCACGCCCCCGTACGGCGGCCCCGGCCCCTGGGCGCCGGCCCCGCTGGTCCAACGGCCGACGGCCACCCCGGCCCACGGCACCGTGCTGCCGCCCGCCCCGGGCACTCCGGCGCCCGGGGCGGCGACACCGGCCCCCGCCGCCCCGCAGGACGCCGAGCAGCGGCCCGTCGGCCCGCCCGCCCCGGCCGGCCACCTCGCGGCGTCGGACGCCCCGTTGACGCACCCCACGCCGCCGGACGCGCCGCCGGTCGGATCGCAGCCGGCCGTCCCCGAGACCGTCGAGGGCGGCTTTGTCCCGCACCCCGGCGACGGCGGCCCCCGTCCCGCGCCCCCGGGCGCCGCGGCGGTCGGCGCCCCCGCCACGGGCTTCGTCGCGCCCCCTCCCGCCGCCCCCGGCGCCTGGCAGCAGTACGACCCCTGGAGCGCGCCCCCGCCGGCCGTCGTGGCCCCGCCCCGGCGCCGCGGCCGGCGTCCCGTGCTGGTCTTCGGCGCCGTGGCGCTGGCGCTGCTCGCGGGCGGCGCGGGCGGGGTCGCCGGCGCCTACATCGAGCGTTACGGCGGCCTCGACGACATCAAGTTGCCGCAGGTGGCCGACGGCGTGGGGAGCCGCAGCCCGGAGAGCGTCGCCGGGATCGCCCGGGCGGCGCTGCCCGGCGTGGTGACCCTGCACGTCCGCGGGAACGCCGAGCAGGGCACCGGCACCGGCTTCGTGCTCGACCGGCAGGGTCACATCCTCACCAACAACCACGTCGTCGAACCGGCCGGGACCGGCGGCGAGATATCGGTGACGTTCAGCGGCGGGCAGACCGCCCGGGCCAAGGTCGTCGGCAAGGACGGCAGCTACGACCTCGCCGTGGTCCAGGTCGAGGGCGTCACCGGACTGCACCCGCTGACCCTCGGCGACTCGGACGCGGCGCAGGTCGGCGACCCGGTGGTGGCGATCGGCGCCCCCTACGACCTGGCCAACACCGTCACCTCCGGAATCATCAGCGCCAAGCAGCGGCCGATCACCGCGGGCGGCAAGAAGGGCGACGGCAGCGACGTGTCGTACGTCGACGCGCTGCAGACCGACGCCCCGATCAACCCGGGCAACTCCGGGGGGCCGTTGGTGGACGCCAAGGCCCGGGTGATCGGGATCAACAGCGCGATCCGGGCCGCCGACAGCGGCAGTGGCGGACTGGACGGCGGCGGCAGCAGTGGCGGCAGCGCCCAGGGCGGCAGCATCGGGCTCGGCTTCGCCATACCGATCAATCAGGCCAAGCGGGTGGCCGAGGAGCTGATCAACACCGGCCGGGCCACCCACCCGGTGATCGGCGTCACGTTGGAGATGGAGTACGACGGCGACGGCGCCCGGGTCACCCAGGCCGCCAAGACCGGTGCCGCGCCGGTCACCCCGGGCGGGCCCGGCGCCAAGGCCGGCATCCGCCCGGGCGACGTGATCACCCAGGTGGACGGAGCACCGGTGCACAGCGGCGAGGAGCTGATCATCAAGGTCCGCAGCCACCGTCCGGGGGACACGCTCACGCTGACGGTCCAGCGGGACGGCGCGGAACGGTCCGTCCGGCTGACACTGGGTTCCTCCAGCCGGAACTGATCGTTTCCACCGTGTTGGCACGGGCGACTCCCGCCCGAGGCCCGGGGCCAGGTACCGTGAGAGGCGGCCTTGGCCCAAAGGCCGCCGAAGGCCGCGGATACCCCAAGGAGCTGCAAGGTGTTCTTCGACATAGGACCCCTAGAGCTGGTTGCGATCGTGGTCCTCGCGGTGCTCATCTTCGGACCGGAGAAGCTCCCCAAGGTCATCCAGGACGTCACCGGTTTCATCCGCAAGGTCCGGGCGTTCTCCGACAACGCCAAGGAAGACATCCGCAACGAGCTCGGCCCGGAGTTCAAGGACTTCGAGTTCGAGGACCTCAAGCCGCGGAACTTCGTCCGCAAGCACGTCCTGGAGAAGGACGAGTACGGCCTGCGGGAGCTCGCCGAGCTGCGGGACGGCTTCGACCTGAAGAAGGAGATGGCGGAGGTCACCGACGCGGTGCGGGATTCGACCGCGCCGCGCTCCGCGTCCGGTGCGCCGGCCGCGTCCGCCGGCGACGCCCCCTTGAGCCTGTCCAAGGAGTCCCCGGCCGCTTCCGCCGGTCGTCCGGACATGTTCACCAAGAGCACCGACCCGTCCCGTCGCGAGCCGCCGCCCTTCGACGCCGACGCGACCTGAGAATCTCGTATGCCCGGCTGTGTTGACCCCACTGGCTATGCTCCCGGTGTCCGGGGTGAGGTCGCCTGAGGGGGGCGGGCCGCCACGACGCAGGGCAACGAGGAGGCTCCGCGCAGATGGAGACGACGAGTCGGACAGTCACCGACCAGGTGTCCGCCGATACCGGCCGGAAGGTCGACGGCTATCTGCTGGCTGCGTTCCCGTGGTACGGCCTCGACGAGGCGTTCACCGGGCCGCGCTGGTTGATGCGGGTGGGCTCGGCCGCGGACGGCACCGTCGAGCACGGCGCGACCGGCCACGGGGTGGAGCCGACCATAAAGCTGGAGTCCCCGGAGGACGAGCGGTTCGCGGTGGTGGTGACGGTCGCCAACCGCCCCGTGCGGCGCAGCGCGGACGGCACCGGCGTGTTGGAGGCCACCTCGGTCTCGACCGCCGCCTGGCTCGCCGGCTCCGGGCTGCTGGCCCACACCTGGCCGACCCAGATGGACCGGACGCTGCGCCAGGACTGGCTGGACCAGCAGACGATGCTCGCCTGGGAGTTGGCCGACGACCTCGGCGGGGAGGGGTGGAGCGAGCTGATGCTCCCGGTGGACGGGGTGCCGACGCCGTTCTGCTATCGGGAGTCCGAGTACGGCTGGGTGCTCGCCGGGTCCGCCGGCAAAGATGAGGCGGAGGGGGCGGAGGGGGTCCACCTCGGTGCCTACGGGCGCGGGATGAGCGCCTACGGCCTGGGCTTCTCGGTGATCAAGGACCTGGAGACGTACGAGGGCTGAGCGCCGGGCTCCATCTGGGGGGCGCGTACGAAGTGTCGTGCGCCCCATTGGGCGGCGCACGCGCCGTGCGCGAAAGGGCGGACCCTTGCGGATCCGCCCTTTTTCAGGGGCGTACGGGGGCCTGGAGCCGACCCGGACGCGTCAGAACTTGTTGCGCGGGGTGATGCCCAGCGACATGCCCGACAGGCCGCGCTGACGGCCGCCCAGCTTGCCGGCGATCGCGCGGATCGCGGCGCCGGCGGGGGACTCCGGGTCGGTCAGGACCACCGGCTTGCCCTCGTCGCCGCCCTCGCGCAGCCGGACGTCGATCGGGATGGCGCCGAGCACCGGGACCTGCGTACCGGTGGTCTTGGTCAGGCCCTCGGCGACCCGCTCGCCGCCGCCGGTGCCGAAGACGTCGACCATCTCGTCGCAGTGCGGGCAGGGCAGCCCGGACATGTTCTCCACCACGCCGACGATCTTCTGGTGGGTCTGCACGGCGATCGAACCGGCCCGCTCGGCGACCTCGGCGGCAGCTTGCTGCGGGGTGGTGACCACCAGGATCTCGGCGTTCGGCACCAGCTGCGCGACCGAAATGGCGATGTCGCCGGTGCCCGGGGGCAGGTCCAGCAGGAGGACGTCCAGGTCGCCCCAGTAGACGTCGGCGAGGAACTGCTGGAGGGCGCGGTGCAGCATCGGGCCGCGCCAGACGACCGGGGCGTTGCCGGGCGTGAACATGCCGATCGAGATGACCTTCACGCCGTTCGCCGACGGGGGCATGATCATGTTCTCGACCTGGGTGGGGCGCCCGTGCGCACCGAGCATCCGGGGCACCGAGTGGCCGTAGATGTCCGCGTCGACCACGCCGACCTTGAGGCCGTCGGCGGCCATCGCGGCGGCGAGGTTGACGGTGACCGAGGACTTGCCGACGCCGCCCTTGCCGGAGGCCACCGCGTAGACCCGGGTCAGCGAACCGGGCTTGGCGAAGGGCACCTCCCGCTCGGCGGTGCCGCCGCGCAGCGCCGTCGCCAGCTCCCGCCGCTGCTCGTCGCTCATCACCTCCAGCTCGACGGCGGCGCGCGTCACACCGGGCACCCGCTCGACGGCCTCGCGGACGCTGTTGGTGATCGTCTCCCGCATCGGGCAGCCGGAGACCGTGAGGTAGACCACGACCGCCACCGAGCCGTCCGCGGCGACGTCCACCGATTTGACCATCCCCAGTTCGGTGATGGGGCGGTGGATCTCGGGGTCGTTGACCGTCGCGAGCGCTTCGCGGATCGCGTCCTCGCTCGGTGCGGAGCCGTCGGGCTGGGGCGTGTCTGTTGCCATGCCCCCGATAGTACGGCCGCGCGAAGCGCGCCCCAAAGGGGTGGCGGTCGCGCGACGGGAGGGGGAGGCACGGCGGGTGAGGCGGCCTCCGGAAAGGCCCTCAGTGGTCGCGTTCGTCCCGTTCGGGGCGCTCGCCGTCGGCCGGCTGGCGCAGTTCCAGCTCCCGCAGCAGCTCCTCCAGTTCGGAGCGCATCCAGTCGCGGGTGGCGACCTCGCCGAGGCCCATCCGCAGTGCCGCGATCTCCCGGGTCAGGTACTCGGTGTCGGCGATGGAGCGCTCGTTCTGCTTGCGGTCCTGTTCGTGGGTGACCCGGTCGCGGTTGTCCTGGCGGTTCTGCGCCAGGAGGATCAGCGGCGCCGCGTAGGACGCCTGGAGGGAGAGGGCCAGGGTCAGGAAGATGAACGGGTAGTTGTCGAACCGCAGGGAGCCGGGGACGGTGACGTTCCAGCTGATCCACAGGATGATGGTGACCGTCATCCAGACGATGAAGCGGCCGGTCCCCAGGAAGCGGGCGATCTTCTCGGACATCCGCCCGAAGGCCTCCGGGTCGTACTCCGGGAAGAGCGTCCGGCGCGGCACCCGCGGCTGGTCCAGCCGCACCCGCGGCCGCCCCTCCGCCCCCCGGGGCCGTTCGCCCGTGCTGCCCCGGCGCACCGCGGAGGCGCCGTGCGGTCGCCGCTCCCTGGGGGGCTCCCGGTCCTCAGCGCCCATCGGCCGTCTTCCCGCGCGGCCGGACGGTGGCGCCGGCGGTGCCCGCGGTGTCGGTGCGGCCGTGCAGCCCGGCCTCCCGCCAGTCGTCCGGCAGCAGGTGGTCCAGCACGTCGTCGACGGTGACCGCGCCCAGCAGCGCCCCGCCCTCGTCCACCACCGGGGCCGCGACCATGTTGTACGCGGCCAGGTAGCCGGTCACCTCGGGCAGCGGGGTGTCCGGCCGCAGGGCCGGCAGATCGGTGTCCACGATGAAGCTGACGAGGGTGAACGGCGGGTCCCGCAAAAGCCGTTGGAAGTGCACGAGGCCCAGGTACTTGCCGGTCGGCGTCTCGTCCGGCGGCCGGCAGACGTACACCTGGGCGGCGAGCGCGGGGGAGAGGTCCGGGTCGCGGACCCGGGCCAGCGCGTCCGCGACCGTGGCGTCCGGGCGCAGCACGATCGGCTCGGTGGTCATCAGGCCGCCCGCGGTGCGCTCCTCGTAGGACATCAGCCGGCGGACGTCCGCCGCCTCCTCCGGGCGCATCAGCGTCAGCAGCCGTTCCTTCTCCTCCTCGGGGAGCTCGGAGAGCAGGTCGGCGGCGTCGTCGGGGTCCATCGCCTCCAGGACGTCGGCGGCCCGCTCGTCCTTCAGCTTGCCGATGATCTCGACCTGGTCGTCCTCCGGCAGCTCCTCCATGACGTCGGCCAGGCGGTCGTCGTCGAGGGCCGCGGCGACCTCGGCGCGCCGCTTGGGGGAGAGGTGGTGCAGCACCCCGGCCAGGTCGGCGGGGCGCAACTGCTCGAAGGTGGCGAGCAGGTTCTCCGCGCCCTGCCCGTGCTCCTCCAGGGAGAAGCCGGTCACGGCCGACCACTCGACCGTCAGCACCTCGCCCTTGCGGCGCAGCGCCCCGCCCTTCCCGCGCCGGACGAAGACCTTGTCGATCTCCCAGTCGCGGCGGGCCGGCAGCTGGATGATGCCGATGTCGAGCACGGTGACCTCCTCGCCGGTCTCGACCAGCCGCACCCGCCGGTCCAGCAGTTCGCCGAAGACCAGCGTCTCGGAGGCCCGCTGCTCGAAGCGGCGCATGTTCATCACGCCGGTGGTGACGATCTGGCCGGACTCCACGCCGGTCACCCGGGTCATCGGCACGAAGATCCGGCGCCGGCTGATCACTTCGACGACCAGTCCCAGCAGCCGGGGCGGGCGGTCCCCGATCCGGAGCAGCGCGACCAGGTCCCGCAGCCGCCCGACCTGATCGCCGTTGGGGTCGAACACGGCGATGCCGGAGAGGTGGGAGACGAAGATCCGGGGAGTGACCACCGCCATGCGTAGCGCCGCCCTTCTCCCTTACGCCCGGATTGCTCCACTTTTGATCGGTGAAATCCTGATGAGTCCGGGTTCAGGCTAACCCGTCGGGGTGGGGCGCGCCCCGACGGGAACGGCCGTATGGTGACCGGCCGGCGGCCCGCCGGCCCCGGGTACGCTGCCGTGAGCTGTCGAGGTCACCCGCATCAGGAGGCAGAGCCGACGTGAGCGTCATCCCCCCGGACACCACCCGCCGACCGCCGGCCGAGCCCCGACGCACCGGGCGGGCGGCGCTGGTGGTGGCGGCGTGCGCGGCACTGGCCGCGACGGTGACGGGCTGCGCGGAGGACCCGGACGCCGGCACCAACGGGGTCGGCAAGCTGCCGGCCCAGCAGATCGAGGCCAAGGCCCGGGCCGCCGCCGCCCGGGCCGACACCGTCCGGCTCTCCGGGAAGGTCGTCAGCCAGGGCAGCACCTACACCCTGGACATGCGGCTGGCCAAGGACGGCGCCCGCGGCGAGCTGACCACCAAGGCCGCCTCCTTCCAACTGCTGCGCGTCGGCGAGGCGCTCTACCTGAAGGCGGACGCGTCCTTCTGGGCCGGGGAGAAGGCCGGCGCCGGCTCCGGCCCCGACTCCAGCGCCGCCAAACTCGGCGACAAGTACGTCAAGGTGCCCGCCGCCGACCCGGTCTACCAGCGCTTCAGCGGCTTCACCGACAAGGAGACCCTGCTCGCCGGACTGCTCGGCCTGCACGGCGAGCTGACGGCCGGGAACCGCGGGACGGTCGGCGGGGTCCGCACCGTCCAGGTGGCCGCCGGCGCCGGTTCCGGCGGCACCCTCGACGTCTCCCTGGAGGGCACCCCGTACCCGTTGCGGCTCCAGCGGGCCGGCGGCGCGGGCGAGGTGAAGCTCGCCGACTGGGGCAAGGCGGTGGACCTCAAGGCCCCCGGCCAGGACCAGGTCGTCGACTACGGCAAGCAGATCGCGCGGACCGGCACCCGCTGAGGGCCGCCGGCCCGGTGGGCGTCAGCCCTTGCGGCCCCGGCGCAGCAGCTTGGGCAGCGCGGCCGGAACCGGCCGGCGCGTGGTCGCCGGCGAGGCCAGCGGCGGGGCCGCGTGCGCGTCGTCCGGCATCCGGCCGGGACGCTGGACCGCGGCGCCGGCCGGGGTCAGCCGCAACACCCGGCACTGGCGGGCCCAGCGCTCGGTGAGGGTGTCCGCGTCCGGTGCGTTGAGCCGCTTGCCCTTCAACTCCTCTACGGTGGCCTGCCACGCGTCGCTGCCGGGCGCGAGTTCGCGGACCTCGGCGGGCCAGGCGACCAGCCGACCGCCCTTGTCCTTGCTGCGCACGGTGACCGTCGCGGTGCCGCCGTCGGTGAGCCCCAGCGCGGCCAGCGGCTGCTCGGTGCTGCCGGCGCGCTCCGCCCCGGCGTCCTCCCGGTGGTCCTCCGGGCCCGCGTCGCCGACCAGGCAGACCGCCCCGTCGTGCCAGACATGCCACAGGGCCCGCGCCGGTCCGGTCGCCCCGCGCACCCAGACCAGGCCGGACTTCTTCGTGGCCTCTTCGATGAGCGCCCGATCCAGCAGGGCCTGCGACACGGTCTCCTCCGTCATGGCCCTCAGCCTAATCGGCCCGGTGGTGGCGGTCCGGGGCCGCCCAGGCGGTGAGACGCCGCCCGGCCGCGCCCCCGACCGGCCGGGTCACAGCCAGCCGTTGCGCTTGAACCCGCGGTGGATCCCCAGGCAGATGCTGACCGTGACGAGCATCATCGCCGGGTAGCCGTACTTCCAGTGCAGCTCCGGCATGTACTCGAAGTTCATGCCGTAGATGCCGGCGATCATCGTCGGCACGGCGAAGATCGCCGCCCAGGCGGTGATCTTGCGCATGTCCTCGTTCTGCGCGACGGCGGCCTGCGCGAGGTTGGCCTGGAGGATGGAGTTCAGCAGGTCGTCGAAGGACAGCACCTGCTCGTTGACCCGCGCCAGGTGGTCGGCGACGTCCCGGAAGTACTTCTGGATGTCGGCGTCCACCAGCCGCATCGGGCGCTCGCTCAGCAACTGCATCGGCCGCAGCAACGGGGACACCGCGCGCTTGAACTCCAGTACCTCGCGCTTGAGTTGGTAGATCCGACCGGCGTCGCCGCCCTTGGCCGTGCCCTGGCCGCCGGCCCCCTTGCCGCTGGCGCCCTTGCCGTTGGTGCCGGAGCTGAAGACGTCGATCTCGACCTCGTCGATGTCGTCCTGGACCGCGCCGGCGACCGCCATGTAGCCGTCGACGACCTGGTCGGCGATGGCGTGCAGCACCGCGGACGGGCCCTTGGCGAGCCGCTCCTGGTCCTCCTGGAGGCGGTGCCGCAGCGCGCGCAACGAGCCCTGGCCGCCGTGCCGGACGGTGACGATGAAGTTCGGGCCCGTGAAGCACATCACCTCGCCGGTCTCCACGACCTCGCTGGTCGCGGTCAGCTCGGCGTGCTCGACGTAGTGCACGGTCTTGAAGACGGTGAACAGGGTGTCGTCGTACCGCTCCAGCTTGGGCCGCTGGTGGGCGTGGACGGCGTCCTCCACGGCCAGTGGGTGCAGCCCGAACTCCTGGGCGATGCCGGCGAATTCGGCCTCGGTCGGCTCGTGCAGGCCGATCCAGACGAAGCCGCCCTCGTCCCGGACGCCGGCGATCGCCTCGGCCGGGGCGAGGTGCCCGCGCACGCGCTGGCCGTCGCGGTACACGCCGCAGTCGACGACGGCGCTGTTGGCGCAGGCGGGCGCGGCGGAATCGGCGCGGTAGGGGGCGTCGTCGCGGCGCCGGGCGGGGCGGACGGCGGCGCGCAGGTCGCGGATCATCGACATGGCAGGCTCCTTCGGGGCCGACCGTCAGCGGCGAGCGCGGGCGCAACGCGGCCCGGAACGAGGACGTACGAGGCGTCGTCGGCCGTACGTCCGCAAAGCGGGCGGCGCTCGGTGCGGGGCTACTGACGGCAGTTCGCTGACATCACGGAACTAAGAGTCGGAGGCGCTCTTCCGCCATCTGCATCCGGAGCAAAAAGACTTCACGGGTTTCGCCGCGGTGCGGCTGGGTACTGAAGCCCTCGGATCAGAAGATTCGCTACGCGAACGGGATGACGGGAGAACTGTCGGTACTGCACGGTCGACTTGGATCCACCGCAGCCCCACCTCCTCCGGCCGGTCCCCGCTGGGGGACGACGTCATTCCCTGACCAGACGGCAAGGCTATCAGTCGTCCTCAGCGCTCAGGCTCCCCTTTGCCCGTTCCATACGAAACGCCGTGCGAAGCCGCAGCTCACGGGCTCCCGGGGGCGGGCGTTCGGGTGTGGGGGCGGCCCCTATGCTCGGCGCATGTCTGACGTTCTTGAGCTGGTCGAGGCCCGGTTGCGCACGGCACTGGGCGAACCGGACGCGCGTGCCGCCGTCACCTTCCTCGGCACCGACCGCATCGAGGTGCTGCGCTTCGTCGACGGGGACGTGCTCCGCTACGCCACCCTCGGGATGTCCGCCCAGCCCATGGCCGATCCCACCGCGGTCGTCGCCGACCCGCTGCGCGGCCCGCGGGCCGAACTCGTGCTCTCGGTGCGGGCCGGCCGCGCGGACACCGACAAGGCGCTCCGGCCGCTCGCCGTTCTCGCCGCGGCACCGCAGGTCGAGGGCGTGATCGTGGCCCCCGGGGCGTCGTTGGACGTGGGGGACCCGCTGTGGCCGGGGGCGCCGTTCACCTCGGTGCTGGTGGGCGCGGCCGGCGGCCTCGTCGAGGACCTGGAGTTGGACGAGCCGCGGGACCCGGTGAGATTCCTGCCACTGCTGCCGATGACGCCGAACGAGGCCGCCTGGAAGCGGGTGCACGGCGCCGAGGCGCTCCAGGCGCGCTGGCTGGAGCGGGGCACCGACCTGCGCGACCCGCTGCGCACGGGGGTGGCGCTGGACTGACGCCGCCGCCCCGTCCGCGCGCGGGGCGGACGGGGCGTCAGCTCGCCCTTCGGCCTACTGGTCGGCGAAGACCGCGACCCCGTCCTCGGTCGCGTGCCGGGGCTCCAACTCCTCGGCGCGCAGGGTCAGCGCCCGCCGGCGGACCGCGACGACGCCGGCGCCGACCGCCGCGGCCAGCGCCGCGACCACGAACGGGACGCGGATGTCGGTCCACTCCGCGATCTTCGGGGCGAGGAACGGTGCGGCCGCCGCCGCGAACCAGCGGACGAAGTTGTAGCCGGCGCTGGCCACCGGGCGCGGAGCGTCCGAAACGCCGAGGGCCAGCTCGGTGAAGACGGTGTTGTTCAGGCCGATGAAGGCGCCCGAGACGACGGTGCAGACGACGGCGGTGGTGTGGTCGCCGTAGCCCAGGACCACCAGGTCGACGGCGAGCAGCAGAAGCGAGCCGCCGAGCACCCGCAGCGAGCCGAAGCGGCGCTGGAGCCGGGGCGCGAGGAGCACCGAGAAGACCGCGAGCAGCACGCCCCAGGCGAAGAAGACCCCGCCCGACTTGTACGGGGACATGTTCAGCACGAACGGGGTGAACGCCAACACCGTGAAGAACGCGTAGTTGTAGAAGAACGCGGAGACGGCGGCGGAGGCCAGCCCGCCGTGGCCCAGCGCCCGGATCGGGTCCAGCAACGAGGTCTTGCGGGCCGGCCGGGGCTGCTCCTTCAGGAAGACGGTGATGGCGAGGAAGCCGATGGCCATCAGGACCGCGGTGCCGAAGAACGGGTAGCGCCACTTCATGTCGCCCAGGACCGCGCCCAGTAGCGGGCCGCAGGCCATGCCGAGCCCGAGCGCCGACTCGTAGAGCAGGATCGCCGCCGCGCTGCCGCCGGCCGCCGCGCCCACGATCACCGCCAGCGAGGTGGAGACGAAGAGCGCGTTGCCCAGGCCCCAACCGGCGCGGAAGCCGACCAGTTCGCCGACCGAGGACGAGGTGCCGGACAGCGCCGCGAAGACCACCACCAGGGCCAGCCCGGCGAGCAGCGTCTTGCGCCCGCCGATGCGGCTGGAGACGAAGCCGGTGACCAGCATCGCGACGGCGGTGATCAGGAAGTAGGAGGTGAAGAGCAGGGAGACCTGGCTGTTCGAGGCGTTCAGGCCCTTGGCGATGGACGGGAGGATCGGGTCGACCAGGCCGATGCCCATGAAGGCGACGACCGAGGCGCCGGCGGTGGCCCAGACGGCCATCGGCTGGCGGAGGAGCGAGGGGCCGGCTGCGTGTCCACCGCCGCCGCCCCGGGCGGAAGCGCTCGGCGAGGCGCCCGGGGGGTCCGCGAAGGGATCGTCGTGGGTGCCGCCGCCGTGGCTGCTGCTGTGCATGCCGGGGTTCCCCTTCCTGCTGTGCGTGCGCCCGAAAGTCGTTGCTGTTTACACAGAATAAGTTAGGTCGACTAAATGGTGCAAGTTACAACTAAGAAGGTGGGGGTGTGCGGTGCGGTGGCCAGAACCGGTCAAGTGTGCGGTCCCGTACGTGATTAGGGGCACACCGGTCGGGTGATCGTCCTTGACGGGGCGGCGGTGCTGGAGGACCGTTGGTCCTTATGAGGGGCGAACCCAGTTGCCCGAAGTGCGGAGGCCGGGTGCGGGCCCCCGGTCTCTTTTCCGATACCTGGCAGTGCGACGCGCACGGCACCGTGCATCCGCTCCAGCCGGTCGTCCCGCCGAGCGTCGAGGCGCTCGGCGTCGTCGTGCACCGGGCCCAGGTGCCCGTGTGGATGCCCTGGCCGCTGCCGGTCGGCTGGTTGTTCACCGGGGTGGCCTGCGCCGGCGACGACCGCAGCGGCGGCCGGGCCACCGCCGTCGCCTGCTCCGGACCCGGCCCGCTCGGTGGCCCCGGTGAGCTGCTGCTGGTCGCCGAGGAGTTGGGCGTCGGGCTCGGCGCCCGCTACGCCGGCATTGACGGCCCCGACCCGGGCCCCCAGCTGGGCATCGACAAGCCGCCGCACGCCAAGGTGCTGGCCGCCGGCCGGCCGACCGCGATGTGGCAGGTGCACGGCGCCCCCGCGGACCGTGCGGTCTTCGCGGGCGAGGCCCGCGGCCTGTGGCTGTGGGCGATCGCCTGGCCCGAGCAGTCGGGACTGCTGATGTACGACGAACTGGTGCTGACGGATCTGCGGGAAGCCGGTGCCGAGGTGGATCTGCTGCCCTGCGGGGCCTTGTCGCCGAGGATTCTGAGCTGAGCGGAGCTGGGCGGCTGCGGTTCCTCGGGTGGGCGGGGACCCGCTCGGGCGGGGGCACGTCCGGGTGCCCGGTATCCTTCCTGTAGTCCGTGGTAGTGCCGTGCAGTCCTTACGGTGCCCCGCGGCCCGGTGCCCGGTCCTCCGGTCGCACCGCCGTGTCCACCCCGCAGCAGTCTGGAGCCCGTGTCGTGCGCATCGATCTGCACACCCACTCCACGGCTTCCGACGGCACGGACACCCCCGCGGAGCTGGTGCGCCAGGCCGCGGCCGCCGGTCTGGACGTCGTCGCGCTGACCGACCACGACACCGTGCGCGGGCACGCCGAGGCGCGCGCGGCGCTCCCCGAGGGCCTGACGCTGGTCACCGGCGCGGAGCTGTCCTGCCGGCTCGACGGGATCAGCCTGCACATGCTCGCCTACCTCTTCGACCCCGACGAGCCGGAGCTCGCCCGCGAGCGGGAGCTGGTCCGGGACGACCGGGTGCCGCGCGCCCGGGCCATGGTCGGCAAGCTGCGCGAGCTGGGCGTCCCGGTCACCTGGGAGCAGGTGGCGCGGATCGCCGGTGACGGCTCCGTGGGGCGGCCGCACATCGCCACCGCCCTGGTCGAGCTGGGCGTGGTCGACTCGGTCTCCGACGCCTTCACCTCCGCGTGGCTGGCCAACGACGGCCGGGCCTACGTGGAGAAGCACGAACTCGACCCGTTCGACGCGATCCGCCTGGTCAAGGCGGCCGGCGGGGTCACGGTCTTCGCGCACCCGCTCGCCGTCAAGCGCGGCACCTGCGTCCCGGAGAGCGCGATCGCCGAACTCGCCACGGCCGGCCTGGACGGCATCGAGGTCGACCACATGGACCACGACGTCGCCACCCGTGCCCGGCTGCGCGGGCTCGCCGCCGACGTCGGACTGCTGACCACCGGCTCCAGTGACTACCACGGCAGCCGCAAGACCTGTCGCCTCGGCGACTGCACCACCGATCCCGAGATCTACGGGGAGATCGTGCGCCGGGCCACCGGCGCTTTCCCGGTCCCCGGCGCGGGCGGCTGAGCCCCGCGGGCGTCGGCCGTCCGGCCCGGCGCGTCCCGTAGGCCCCCGGCGGGGTGCCTGCGCAAATTCCTTCTTCGTTCCCACGGGCCCTGCCCCGGCCGTGCCGCGTTCCGGTCCCGTGCGCCTCCTTTCCGATCGTCCGTACCACCGCAAGGCCAGCACCGTGTTCGACGTCGCCGTCTTCAGTACCCTTTTCGTCACGCTTTTCGTGATCATGGACCCCCCAGGGATCACCCCGATATTCCTCGCCCTGACCTCCGGCCGCGCGGCCAAGGTGCAGCGCCGGATGGCCTGGCAGGCCGCCACCGTGGCGTTCTGCGTGATCGCGCTGTTCGGGCTCTTCGGCAAGCAGATCCTCGGGCGGCTGCACATCTCCACGCCCGCTCTGATGATCGCCGGCGGGCTGTTGCTCCTGCTGGTGGCGCTGGACCTGCTGACCGGCAAGTCCGAGGAGCCGACCCAGACCAAGGACGTCAACGTGGCGCTGGTGCCGCTGGGGATGCCGCTGCTGGCCGGGCCGGGCGCGATCGTCTCGGTGATCCTCGCGGTGCAGCACGCCGACGACGCCGCGTCCCAGGTCGCGGTCTGGACGGCGATCGCCGCCATCCACGTGGTGCTCTACCTGGTGATGCGGTTCTCGCTGGTGATCATCCGGGTGATCAAGGACGGCGGGGTGGTGCTGGTGACCCGGCTGGCCGGGATGATGCTCTCCGCGCTCGCCGTGCAGCAGATCATCAACGGCGTGACGCAGGTGGTCCAGGGGTCCTGAGCGGCTCCGGACGTGACGACGCCCCCGTGCGGAGGTTCCGTACGGGGGCGTTCGCGTCTTCGGTGCGTCGCCGCCGGGCCGATCGCCGCAGGGACGTCACGCCGTCATGGCGTCGTCGGGGCGAGGTCGGCGGCGTCGGCGGTCAGCGGACGGCAGTGGCGTCGGCGGGGCGGATGTAGATGCGCTGCCCTATGGCGGCGGCCTGCTGCACGATCTGGTTGACGGAGGCGGCGTCCACGACGGTGCTGTCCACGGCGGCGCCGTCGGCATCGTCCAGGCGCATGATCTCGAAGCGCATGCGGCTTCTCCCTTCGTCTGATCCTCCTGCGGAGAACTCTTTGACAGGACTTGCCTGGCTTCGTTGCCAGGCGTTCCGTATGGGTACAACGAGCCTACAGCTGAAATGATTCCCTACGCTAACGAAAATTTTTGATGGTCTAAGGAATGCGTGTACGGAAACGCGAGTGGTTGTGTCCCGCGCGCGCCCGCCGGGACAATGGATCCCGCAATGAACGACCCCCAGCCCACGGGCACCACCGACCTCACCACGCTCGCCGCCGGCATCGAGCGCACCAACGAGCTGCTCGCCCGGGTCCTCGCGGAGGTCGCCACCACCCCGTCCACCCACGCGGTCTTCGCCGACGCCGGTTACGTCTACGCCGCCACCGGGCGGCTGGTCACCGGCACCGAGGACCGCAGGGCGTTCGAACTGGACGCCGAGGGGATCATCGAGGCGTTCATCGACAAGGCCCGGACGATCTTCCCGGACAGCCGGCTGCTGCGGGTCTACTGGTACGACGGCGCCCGCCGCCGGATCCACACCCAGGAGCAGCAGCGGATCGCCGAACTCCCGGACGTCAAGGTCCGGCTCGGCAACCTCAACGCCCACAACCAGCAAAAGGGCGTCGACTCGCTGATCCGCACCGACCTGGAGTCGCTGGCCCGGCACCGGGCGATCACCGACGCGGTCCTGATCGGCGGCGACGAGGACCTGGTCTCCGCGGTGGAGGCGGCCCAGGGCTACGGCGCGCGGGTCCACCTATGGGGCATCGAGGCCCCCGGCGGCCGCAACCAGGCCGAGCCGCTGCTGTGGGAGGTGGACAGCGCGCGCACCTTCGACCTGGACTTCTGCAAGCCGTACGTCACCCGGCGGGCGGCCGGCGAGCTGCCCGAGGCGGGCGCCGCCGAGGGGCCCGCGCCGACCCGCGAGGAGGTCCGGTTCGTCGGGGCGCGGGTCGCCGCCCAGTGGCTGTCGGAGCGCGGACCGGCCTGGGTGGCCGACCTGCTCCCCGGCCACCCGTACCTGCCCGGCGCCGTCGACCAGGAGCTGCTCACCGCCGCGGAGGCGCTGCTGAAGCACTCCCTGCGCGGCCACGCCGATCTGCGGCGGGTGCTGCGCGACGGGTTCTGGGACCACGTGCAGGGGCGCTTCTAGGGCGTCAGAAGCGCCCTGGGGCCGACGGGTCGGCTCCGCGGGATCAGCCGACGTCGCTCCAGAAGCCGGCCAGTGCCCCGGCGGTCTTCTGCGGCCGCTCGGCGTTGGGGGAGTGCTCCGCGCCCTCGACGACCGTGCGCCGGGCGGAGAGCCGACGGGCCATCGCGTCCATCAGCGGCACCGGCCAGGCGTAGTCGACGGTCCCCGAGACGACGTGGACCGGCAGCCCGGTGCGGGCCAGTTCGGCGACCCGGTCGGGCTCCGCGAGCATCTGCCGGCCGGTCGCGATCAGTTGCTCGGGCACGGTGTTCAGCCAGCGCTGCCGCAGGAACGCGGTCAGCTCCGGCGCCAGCGCCTCGTGCGCGGCCTCCGGCGGGTTGAGCGCCTGCATCGCCGCCCAGACCTGCTCCATGCCCATCGTGCCGAGCGCGTCGATCAGCATCCGCACCCGGGTCTGCTGGGTCGGTTCGATGGCCGCCGGCCCGGAGCTGAGGACGGTCAGCGAACGGAACGGCGTCGGGTCGTGGAGCACCGCGGCCCGGCTGACCAGCCCGCCGAGGGAGTGCCCCAAGAGGTGCAGCGGCCCGTCCCCAAACGCCTGTAGGGCCCGCGCCTGGGCCTGCACGTCGAGCGCCAACTCCCGCTGCTCGTAAGCCTGTTGGTCGCGCGGGCCGGGCGTCTGGTGCTGTCCGCGGCCGTCCACCGCGACCGTTCGGAACCCGGCGGCGGCCAGCGGCGCCAGCAGCGCGATGAAGTCCTCCTTGCTGCCGGTGAACCCGGGGACGAGGAGGGCGGTGCCGATCGGTGCGCCGTCGGGCCGGGCGTCGTGCACGGCGAACGCACCGCGCGCGGTGTCGAGCCGGTGCGCGCGGGCGCACGGCGGCAGCGTGAGGGTGGGCGGCCTGCTCATGGGGTGAGGTTATCGGGGTGGCCGGGGAAATCCCGATCGGGACGCCTGCGCCGCCCGAGGCGCGGGTCCCGGAACGCCGACGACCCGGCGCCCGCACGAAGCGGGGCCGGGTCGTCGGGTGCCGTCGGGCCGGTCGGCTCAGCCTTCGACCGGAGCGGCGTCCGCGGTCTTCTTGGGGGCGGCCCGCTTGCGGGTGCGCTTGGGCTTGGCCTCCGCGCCGTCCACCACGGCCACGACCTCGGGAGCGGCCTCGGCGGCCTTCGCGGCGGCGGTCTTCCGCGTCCGCTTGGGCTTGGCCGGCGCCTCCCCGTCGGTGGCCTCGGAGGGCTCCGCGGCGGCCTTCTTGGCGGCGGCCGTCTTGGTCGCGGCCGTCTTGCGGGTGCGCTTGGGCTTGGCCGGGGCGGCGTCGACGCCCTCCGCCGTCGCCACGACCGCTTCGGCCTCGACCGCGGGCTCCGCGGCGGCGGCCTTGCGGGTCCGGGTCCGCTTGGGCTTGGCCGGCGCCTCGACGTCCACGACCACCGGGGCCGTCGCGCCGGCGTCCACCGCATCCGCGGCGACCGCGGTCTTCTTGGCGGCGGCCCGCTTGCGAGTGCGCTTCACCGGGGCGGCGTCCGCGCCCTCGGCCGTCGCCACGGCGGCCTCGGCCACCGGCTCGACGAGCGCCTCGGTCACGGCCGGTGCGGCCACCGGCTCGACCGCGGCGGTCTTGGCGGCGCTGCGGGTGCGGCGCCGGCGCGGCGCGGCGGCCGGGTCCTGGCCCGCCTCGGCGTCCGGGACGGCCGCGGGGGCCGGCACCGTGGCGGCCTCGGCGTCCGCGTCGGCCGTGGCCTCGCGGTGCTCGGCGACCGCGGCCTCACTGGCGGCGGTGGCCACCGCGCCCCGGGTGCGGCGCCGGCGACGGGGCGTGCGCGGGGCCGCGGCGGCCTCGCTGCCCTCGGCGGTGCGCACCGCGGCGTCGGCGGTGTTGCCCGGCTCCGGCGCGCCCGCGGCGGCCGTCTCGTCCAGCAGGGCCCCACCGCGCGTCCGGCGCCGCTGGCGCGGCGTCCGGGTGCGCCGGGGCTCTTCCCGGGTCTCCTTCTCGGCCCGGTCGCCGGACCGCCGGCCGCGCCCGCGGCCCCCGGTCTCGCCGAGGTCCTCGACCTCCTCGGCGGCCAGCCCGGCCCGGGTGCGCTCGGCGCGCGGCAGCACGCCCTTGGTGCCCGCGGGGATGCTCAGCTGCTCGTAGAGGTGCGGCGAGGTGGAGTAGGTCTCCTCCGGCTCGTCGAACGACAGCTCCAGAGCCTTGTTGATCAGCTTCCAGCGCGGGATGTCGTCCCAGTCGACGAGGGTGACCGCGGTGCCCTTGGCGCCCGCCCGGCCGGTGCGGCCGATGCGGTGCAGGTAGGTCTTCTCGTCCTCGGGCGACTGGTAGTTGATGACGTGCGTGACGCCCTCGACGTCGATGCCGCGGGCGGCGACGTCGGTGCAGACCAGCACGTCGACCTTGCCGTTGCGGAACGCGCGCAGCGCCTGCTCGCGGGCGCCCTGGCCGAGGTCGCCGTGGACCGCGCCGGCCGCGAAGCCGCGGCGGGCGAGCTGGTCGGAGATGTCGGCGGCGGTCCGCTTGGTGCGGCAGAAGACCATCGCCAGCCCGCGACCGTCCGCCTGGAGCATCCGGGCGACCATCTCCGGCTTGTCCAGCGAGTGCGCGCGGTAGACGTGCTGGGTGATGTTGGCGACCGTCGCGCCCTGGTCGTCCGGGGCGGTGGCGCGGATGTGCGTCGGCTGCGACATGTAGCGGCGGGCCAACGAGATGACCTGGCCGGGCATGGTCGCCGAGAACAGCATGGTCTGCCGCTTGGCCGGCAGCAGCTGGATGATCTTCTCGACGTCGGGCAGGAAGCCCAGGTCGAGCATCTCGTCGGCCTCGTCCAGGACGAGGGTGCGCACGTGCGACAGGCTCAGCTTCTTCTGGCCCGCCAGGTCCAGCAGCCGTCCGGGCGTGCCGACGATCACGTCGACGCCCTTCTTCAGCGCCTCGACCTGCGGTTCGTAGGCCCGGCCGCCGTAGATCGCGAGGACCCGGACGTTGCGCACCTTGCCGGCGGTCAGCAGGTCGTTGGTGACCTGCTGGCACAGCTCGCGGGTGGGCACGACCACGAGGGCCTGCGGCGCCTCGGTCAGCTGCTCGGGCGTGGCCCGGCCGGCCTCGACGTCGGCGGGGACGGTGACCCGCTCCAACAGCGGCAGGCCGAAGCCGAGCGTCTTGCCGGTGCCGGTCTTGGCCTGGCCGATGACGTCGTTGCCGGAGAGGGCGACGGGGAGCGTCAGCTCCTGGATGGGAAAGGGGGAAACGATGCCGACGGCTTCCAGGGCCTCGGCAGTCTCGGGGAAGATCCCGAGATCTCGAAACGTCGTAGACAGAGTCTTGCCTCTTCTGTGAGACGCGGCGGGAGGCGGCGGAGGGGGTCGTACCGCGCCGTCGTACGGGTTCGTACGGGGCCGACCTACTGGGCCGGATGGCGCGGGACCACTGCCGTCGCTCAGGCACTCCTGCCGCGAGCGGTGTCCCTCCTGCTGTGCGCACGTCGCGTACGCGCCGCGGGGGAGGGCGGTCGGGTGGAGCCGATCGGGCCACCGACCGGGCATCCGCTTTCGTGGAACGACCCACCGACTACTCGGCGGGTCCTTTAGCACTGTACCCCGGATGTGGGCCCTGAATCCGAAGGCGTGTATGACTGAGGAATTCATCACGGCGCGCCGCACCCGTCCCGACGATCACACGCACGGGTGGTCGAGCCATGGCTGACCAGGGCCTTCCGCGGCCCCTCGGGCGGGCTATTGTGCCGGTCATGGAGACGCCTGACAACGCCGCTGCTGACGCCCAGGAACACACCGGAATCGCCGCCCAGGACTGGAACCGGGCATCCGTCGACCCGCAGTACCGGGCCGCCGTGATCGACCTGCTCGGCGCACTCGCGTACGGCGAGCTGTCCGCCTTCGAGCGCCTGGCGGAGGACGCCAAGCTCGCCCCCACCATGGACGACAAGGCCGAACTGGCCAAAATGGCGTCGGCGGAATTCCACCACTTCGAGCGGCTCCGGGACCGGCTCGCCGAGATCGAGGCGGAGCCGAACGAGGCGATGGAGCCGTTCGCCGCCGCGCTGGACGAGTTCCACCGCCAGACCGCGCCGTCGGACTGGCTGGAGGGCCTGGTCAAGGCGTACGTCGGCGACTCGATCGCCAGTGACTTCTACCGCGAGGTCGCGGTGCGGCTGGACTCCGACACCCGCGACCTGGTGCTCGCGGTGCTGGACGACACCGGGCACGCCACCTTCGCCGTGGAGAAGGTCCGGGCGGCCATCGAGGCCGAGCCGCGGGTCGGCGGGCGGCTGGCGCTGTGGGCCCGCCGCCTGATGGGCGAGGCGCTCTCGCAGGCCCAGCGGGTGGTCGCCGACCGCGACGCGCTCTCCACCATGCTGGTCGGCGGCTTGGCCGACGGCTTCGACCTGGCCGAGGTCGGCCGGATGTTCTCGCGGATCACCGAGGCGCACACCAAGCGGATGGCGTCGCTGGGCCTCGCGGCCTGACGCGGTCAGCAGGCCGTCCGGTGGCCCTTCAACGGGGTGGCCGGGCGGCGGGGCCGGCGGCGCGGCGGGCGCACCAGGACCGACAGCAGCGCGGCGCCCACGGCGAACGCGGCGACCATCACCTGCACCGGGTGGCCGGGCCCCAGGATCGAACGGGTCAGCAGGGCGCCGAGCAGCGCCGCGACCGGCCCGGTGGCCAGCGTCAGGACGCGGTCGGGGAACCGCTCGGGCAGCCATCGCCGGGCGGACAGGGCGATGGCGAATCCGACGATCACGGCGCCGAGCGCTTCCCAGATCATGCTGTTCCCTCCCGCTGACGAGGCCGATCGGTCGAACAAATCGGTCGTAGGCGGTCGTACCCAGGGGCCACCGGCAACAACCCTCCGGCGCGGGCCCGCTTGTCCGGTCAGCGTGCGCCTGCGTCCGCCCTTCGGGCAAGGGATTTCGGGCGTGGATTTCCGGTGTCGCGGCGGACGCCGGCGCCAGCTGGGAACGCCACAGGGCGGCGGCCCGGAGAACGCTCTCCGGGCCGCCGCCCTGCGGTGTCGGTGCCGCCGCTCAGGGTGCGCCGAAGCCCACCTTGCGGGCGGTCGGCTCGCCGAGCTCCACGTAGGCCACCCGGCTCGCCGCGACGAGGACCCTGCGACCGTGATCGTCCACCAGGCTCAGCAGCTCCGCCTTGCCGGTCAGGGCGTCGCTCACCGCGCGCTCGACCTCCTCCGCGGGCTGCCCGCTCTCCAGAACGATCTCGCGCGGCGCGTGCTGCACGCCGATCTTGACCTCCACGGCTACTGTCCCTCCGATGGTCTGGGGGTCCCCCGACGTCAGCCGGGGGAGGGTGCGCGGCCAGCCGCGCGGTACGCAGCCCACATTAGCCCGGTGCGGGGACGGACAGGACGTCACCGAACACGCCAGCAGCGAACACGGTCAGTGGGTGTCGGTGCCGTGCAGCGGGAATCCGGCGATGCCCTTCCAGGCGAGCGAGGTCAACAGCTGCACCGCGGTGTCCCGCGGCACCTGGCTCTTCGAGGACAGCCAGTACCGCGCCACCACCTGGGAGACCCCGCCCAGGCCCACGGCCAGCAGCATCGACTCGTCCCGCGACAGCCCGGTGTCCTCGGCGATCACCGCGCTGATCGCCTCGGCGCACTCCAGCGACACCTTGTCCACCCGCTCGCGGACGGCCGGCTCGTTGGTCAGGTCCGACTCGAAGACCAGCCGGAAGGCGCCGCCCGGGTCCTCCACGTACGCGAAGTAGGCGTCCATGGTGGCCGCCACCCGCTGCTTGTTGTCGTTGGTGGACTCCAGGGCGGTGCGCACCGAGTGCAGCAGCGCCTCGCAGTGCTGGTCGAGCAGGGCCAGGTACAGCTCCAGCTTGCCGGGGAAGTGCTGGTAGAGCACCGGCTTGCTGACGCCGGCCCGCTCGGCGATGTCGTCCATCGCGGCCGCGTGGTACCCCTGCGCGACGAACACTTCCTGGGCCGCGCCCAGGAGCTGGTTGCGCCGGGCTCGGCGTGGCAGGCGCGTGCCCCGCGGGCGCGCCGCCTCGGTCTGCTCGATGGCGCTCACGCTGCCTCCCAGAGATCGTTCCGTTCGCGGTCCGTACGAGGTGGTGCACCGCGGCCGTCATCGTACTTTTGGGTAACGGGGCTGTGCGCGGTCCGTGGGGAGAAATTCTGCCCGGCACCGTTCTTCGAAGGCGACATAACGTCCCAGGTCATCGGTATTCGTCTTCGTTGAGTTCGACGACCCGGGCCTGTTCGGCGCGGTCCGCCTCGTTCGCGGAGAAGTCGCCGCCGGTCATCGTCTCGTCGCGGTGCGGGGCGAGGTCGGCGTGCTGCTCGGCGGCGTCGGCCTCCGGTGCCTCCACGTCGATCTGGGCGAGGTTCGGGCCGTTGGCCGCTTCCTCGAAGGTGTCGGGGTCCGTCGGGTCGACGTGCATGGTGGCTCCCTAGTCCGGTGCGTACGGGGGCCCGGTCCGCCTGTGGTGGCCGCCCTAGCTACGAGCCTAGGAGAGCGGTTGCGGGCGCGCGATGCGGTGTGTGACCGCGAACACACAATCGGGGGCGTGATCGTCTCGTAACATCGACCCCATGTCTTCGACCGAGTCGCCGGACACCGCGACAGCCGCCGCCCTCCCGGTGCCGCCGGCCGGCCCCGGCGCCCCGGGCGCCGCGGACGAGGCGGTCGAGTGGACGACGCTGGCGTCGCCGCCACGGCTGACGCTGGCCGTCCGGACCCCCGGCGTCCCGGCCGGCGCCGCCGACCGGGTGCGCGAACCGGCCCTCTACGTCCACGGCCTGGGCGGCTCGTCGCGGAACTGGTCGGCCCTGATGCCGCTGCTCGCGGACCGGCTGACCGGCGAGGCGATCGACCTCCCCGGCTTCGGCGAGTCGCCGCCGCCGGCGGACGGCAACTACTCGGTCTCCGCGCAGGCCCGCGCGGTCATCCGCCACCTCGACGCGGGCGGCCGCGGCCCGGTCCACCTGCTCGGCAACTCCCTGGGCGGCGCGGCGGTGACCCGGGTCGCCGCGACCCGTCCCGACCTGGTCCGCACCCTCACCCTGATCTCGCCCGCGCTGCCCGAACTCCGGCCGCAGCGCACCGCGGTGCCCACCGCGCTGCTCGCGGTCCCCGGCGTGGCCCGGCTGTTCAACCGGCTCACCCGCGACTGGACGCCCGAGCAGCGCACCCGCGAGGTGCTGGCGCTCTGTTACGGCGATCCGGCCCGGGTCACCCCCGAGGGCTTCGAATCCGCCGTGGAGGAGTACGCCCGACGGCTCGAACTCCCTTACTTCTGGGAGGTGATGGAGCGTTCGGCACGCGGCGTGGTCAACGCCTACACGCTCGGCGGCCAGCACGGACTGTGGCGCCAGGCCGAACGCGTCCTGGCACCCACCCTCCTCGTCTACGGTGGACGGGACCGCCTGGTCTCCATCCGGATGGCGCGGCGGGCGGCCGCGGCGTTCCGCGGCTCGCGGTTGCTGACCCTTCCGGAGGCGGGACACGTGGCGATGATGGAGTACCCCGAGGCGGTGGCACGGGCCGTCCGCGACCTGGTCGACTCCGCGGCGGCCCGGTCCGAGGCCCCCGGTGCCGCGCGCCCCGCGGCGGACGGGAGCTGACGGGCCCCGTGGGACGACACAGCCGTCAGGGCGGGCCGCAGCGCCCGTCCGGTGACGCGGCCAAGAGCACCGGCAGTACGCCCCCCACCCCCGGCACCGGGCGCCGCCGCCGGGCGGCCGGCCCGCCGGAGGGCGGCGGGGCGGTGCGCGGCGGCCATCCCGAGCAGCGCGAGCCGGGCGGCGGTTGGGGCACGGACCCGAAGCCGACCGCGGCCGGCGGGTACGGCCACGTGCCGGGTGCCCAGGCCGCGCCGAGGATTCCGCGACCGCGGGCCGCCGAGCCCGGAGGGGCCCGGTCCGCGCCGGCCCCCTTCGGCACGCCCGCCGCCGGCACGCCCGTCTTCGGCGCTCCGGTGGCGTCGCCGGACAGCGGGCCGGGACCGCGGCGGGATTACCTGGAGGCGTTCGGCGAGTCGGCCCGGCCTCGTGCGCGCGGCCACGAGCCCGCCGACCTGCCGGCGGGCGCCCCGACCGAGCGGGCCGCGGCGTCCCTGGACGGGTTCCCCGGCGGCGCGCCCGACGCGGCCTTCGCGGCGCCGGCGGGCGTGCGGGGCGGTGCCGATCCGGTGGTGGTCGAGACCGCGACCGAGGACGGTGCCGGGGCCCGAGGCGCCCCGCGCCCGGCCCGGAAGGGCACCAAGGCGCGCACGTTCACCGGTGCGGCGGCCGCCGCGGTGACCACCGCACTCGCCGTCGTCATCGCGGGCCAGGTCGCCGACCAGCACCGCGACGACGGCGGGGCGCAGGCCCGTAGTGGGGACGACCGGAGCGACCCCGGCACCGACGAGGCGTCGCGTTCCGAGGTGCGGGCCGGCCAGGACGCCAAGCCCGCCGACTACGCCACCCAGATGGCCCAGGTCTTCCCGCTCGACCCGCAGTTGACCGCCAGCGGCCAGTTCCGGGCGGTCGGCGGCGACGCCAAGGCGCCCGGCCACGGCAAGGTGCTGCGCTACCGGGTGGACGTCGAGCAGGGACTGCCCCTGGACGGCCAGCTGTTCGCCGATGCGGTGCACAAGACCCTGAACGACGAACGGAGTTGGGCGCACGGCGGGCGGCGCACCTTCCAGCGGGTCGGGTCCGGCGACGCGGACTTCGTGATCTCGCTGGCGAGCCCGGGGACCACCGCGAAGTGGTGTGCCAAGTCCGGCCTGGACACCACCGAGGACAACGTCTCCTGCGACTCGGCGGCCACCGAGCGCGTGATGATCAACGCCTACCGCTGGGCGCAGGGCGCCAAGACCTACGGTCCCGACAAGATGCTGGCCTACCGGCAGATGCTGATCAACCACGAGGTCGGGCACCGGCTCGGACACAACCACGAGGCGTGTGCGCGGCAGGGCGCGCTCGCGCCGGTGATGATGCAGCAGACCAAGTTCCTCACCACGGACGGCGCGACCTGCCGGCCCAACTCCTGGCCGTACCCGACCGGGCAGTGAGGCGGCCGGCGGGCGCTCCTCGGCGTGTCCGTGCACAGCGTGGCCGAGATCGACGGTCGCTGAGGCCCGCCCCGTCCCGTCCCGCCCCGTCGAGGCGCTGAGACCTCCCGGACCGGGGTGATTCCCCTCGCGTCGCCGCGCGTCGTCCGTCGTGCGTTCCTCCGTTGACGCGTCCGCGGCCTGGGCCTGGTCACCCATGACCTGGCAGTGGTCCGGGCGGTCGGCGTCCGGGTGGCGGTGCTGCGGGGCGGCCGGATCGTCGAAGAGGGGCCGGTCGACCGGGTGTGCGACAGCCCGCAGCACCCCTGCACGTAGGGGCCGCTGGCGGCCGTCCCGGTAGTGGATCCGCAGGTCGCGGCGGGGAGGCGGGCGCTGCGCGCGGCGGCCTGCCGGCCGGAGGACCCCGCCCAACGGCCCCATAGCGCGGCGAAACGGCCCGAGGGGTGGAAAGTCACGCGCGTTCACCCCTTCCGGTGGCGCGATGGACAACCGTCCATCGCGCCACCGGCCCCTTTGCGTAGCTTCTTCCTGCAGGTGGCGGGGGACGTGCCGCGCCAGGACGCCGATATGGGAGGACGGGGGTGCCGTCGTGCGCATTGGACTGGTCACCGAGGGTGGCTATCCCTACGCGTCCGGTGAGGCGCACCGGTGGTGCGAGCGGCTCGTGCGCGGGCTCGCCGGCCATGACTTCGCGCTCCACGCGCTGACCACCGACGCCCGCCAGGACGCCCGGGGCCCCGGGGAACTGCCGGCCAACGCCCGGCTGGCCGGGTCGGCGCCGCTGTGGGGCGAGGTCCCGGTGGTGCGGCGTCGGACCGCACCGCGGCATCCCGGGGGCCGGTTCGCCGGCCGCCGCGCGCGGCGCCGGTTCGTCGAGCACTTCGCCGACCTCGTGGCGGCCTGCGCGGCGCTGGCGGCGGGGGAGCGGGCCACCGGTGCGGAATCCGGTGCGGACGGCCAGGCGGACCGTTTCGCCAGCGGCCTCTACGGGCTCGCCGACCTGGCCCGCGCCGGTGCCGCGCTGCCCGCCCTGCTCCGCTCCGAAGAGGCCGTGCGCGTCCTGGAGGCCGTCTGCCACGGCCCCGGCGCGCTGCCCGTCCTCCAAGGGGCCCAGGTCACCGACCTGTTGGCGGCCACCACGGAGCTGGAGCCGGCGCTCCGGCCGCTCGCGCTGGACTGGTACGGCGACGCCGGGCTCGCCGGGGTCGACCTCTGCCACGCCACCTCGGCCGGCGCCGCCGCCCTCCCGGGGCTGCTGGCCAAACGCTTCTTCGGGACCCCGCTCCTGGTCACCGAGCACGGCGTGCGCCTGCGCGAGCACTACCTCACGGACCCGACCGCACCGCGGACCGCGCCCGTGCGGGTGCTGCTCACCGCCTTCCGACGCGCCCTGGCCGCCGAGACCTACGCCCGGGCCGCGCTGATCACCCCCGGCGGCACCCGGGCCCGCCGCTGGCAGGAGCGGTGCGGCGCGGACCCGGCCCGGCTGCGCACGGTCTACCCGGGCCGGGACGCCGGCCCCTTCGCGGCGGTGCCGGACGCCGCGCCGGACGACTCCGCGACGCTGGTGTGGACCGGCGCCATCGCCCCGGACAAGGACCTGGTCGGACTGCTGCACGCGTTCGCCGAACTCCGCAGGGCGGTGCCCGCCGCCACCCTGCGGATCATCGGCGGCCTGGGCGCCGACCCGGAGGCCGCCGGCTACCGCGCCCAGTGCCGGGCGCTGGCTGCCCAACTCTTCCCCGACGAGGCCGTCGACGCCCGGTCGGCCGGGGAGAACCCGGTCAGCTTCGAGGAGTTCGGCGATCCCACCGCGCCCACCCCGGCGGATGCCTACGCCTCGGCGACGGTGGTGGTGCTCTCCAGCGCCGTCGAGGGGTTCCCGCACTCCTTGGTGGAGGCGATGTTCTGCGGCCGCGCCACGGTCTCCACCGACACCGGCGCGGTCTGCGAGGTGATCGGGGGCACCGGCCTGGTGGTCCCGCCGCGCAACCCCCGCGCGCTGGCCGAGGCCCTCCGGGCGCTGCTCGCCGACCCGGAGCGGCGCGCCCGCCTGGGCGCCGCGGCCCGTGCCCGGGCGCTCGAACTCTTCACCGTCGAGCAGAACATCGCGGCATTTCGTGGCATCTACCTGGAGCTGGGCGCGCAGGCCCCCGGCGGCCCCGCGGGGTGCGGCGCCACGGCCGGGGACGGCGTTCCGCGCCCCTTCGCCCGGCCCGCGGAGTCGCTGATGCCCGAGGGGCCGACGCCGACCGGTGCCGCCCGCACGCCGACGTGGGCACGGGCGGGCGGACGGGCCCGGCGCACGCGGTACGGGGCGGCCGGCGAACCGGCCGCCGGGCAGGTGTGGTGAGGGTGAGGGAGGCGGCAGTGGTGACGGACGTACGGGACGTGCGCGGTGTGGTGGGCGAGGCACGGGTGACGGGCCGGGTGGACGCGGCGCACGCGGCGCGTCGGGGCGGCGCCCGCGGGCGGGGCGGACCGGGGCCCGGACGGGCGTCGTCCGGCCGGGGCGGCCCCCTCGCCGGCCCCTGTCGCCGGGACCGGAGGAGAGGGGACGGCACATGACCGCGTCCGAGAGCGGCACCGCGGCGCCCCCCGCCCGGCCGGCCCCGCGGCACGGCCCCGCCGACCCGGTCCGGCTGCTGATGCACCGCCATCGCGCGCTGTGCGAACGGGCCGTCGACCCCTTGGAGATCGCCGCCGGCCTGGAGGCGCACGGGGTCACCGACCGCGCCGCCGCCCGCTTCAGGCACCGCGACGTGTTCTCCCTGGCCGAGGAGCTCTACGCCCGCGTCCCGCGCGCCGACGAACCGGCGGCCCGGCCGGCGCCCGAGCCGCCGGCCGGACCGGAACCGGACCCGGACCCGGACCCGCTCCCGGTCGCCCCCGCGCCCCGTTCCCGGTTCGCCCGCGGCGCCGTCCAGCTGCTGCCCGGCGCGCTCGCCCTCGCCACCGTTGCCGCCCACGCCGCCGTGCGGCACCCGACCCGGCACCTCGTCGCGGCGGTTGACGCCGCCGGCCTGTTGCTGACCGCCCTCGCGCTGCGGCTGGCGCTGCGGCACGGGCCGCTGCGGCTGCGCCACCGCCCCGGATCCCGGGCCGTGGTGCTGTGGGCCGGCTGGACGGTGGGCTACGCGGTCTACGGGGACTGGCTGCTGGCGCAGCTGCTCTCCGGCGGGCCCGACGTGCCGGGCCCGCACCCGCGGGCCGCCGTCGCCACCGCCGTCGCGCTGGCTTGCGCGGTCGTCCCGGCCGCCGGGTGCGCCCACTGGTTCGCGGTCCGCGGCCGCCGCGGACTGGCCAGCAGCCGCGCCCTGGCCGAACTCGCCTCCCGGGTGCGGCCGTTGCTGGTCGGCGCCACGGGGTTCTTCCTGGGCGCCGCGCTGGCGCTGGCGGTCGGCGCGCACCTGCTGTTCGCCGGTGCGGGCGGCCCCGGCGGCAGGTCGGCCGTCCTCGCGGCCGGCGCGCTGGCACTGCTGCTCTTCCTCGCCCGGCTGCTCGCGGTGCACGGCTTCCCGACGGCCGCCGCGGCCGGCCTGGGCGGCGCCGCGGCCCTGGAAGCGGCGGCCCTGTGCCTGGTCCTGGCCGCCCGACTGCCGGGGCTCGCGCCGCTCGGCACCCCGGTGGAGATCCTGGTCGCCGCCGCCGGGCCGGCCGCGGTCCCCGCCGTCGCGTGCGCCCTCGCGGCCCTGGCCCTGCTCGCCCGCGGCCTGCGGGCGCTCGCCGGGGCCTGCGCCCACCCGCCCGCCGCCGCGCCCGAACGTCGCGGCGGCACCCCCCTCGCCGACCGGCCGGAGGCCCACCGGTGACGAGGTGCCCCACCGGCCCGCACGGGCCCCCGTACTCCGCGTTCCCCGCGACGCGGCGCCCCGACGCCGCCGCGTCGCCCGCCCCGGCCCCCGCGCCGCGGACCCCACCCCCCACCGGGCCGCCGCCCCCGGGGGCGGCGGCCGCATCCGCGGTCGGCGTCGGCGCCCTTCACCCGCTTCCCTCGATCCGCATGAGGAGTCGTCACATGAACGTCCACCCGACCACACGGCACGCGCGCAGGGGGGCCGCACGATGAGGGTGCTGCTCATCGGCGCCAACGGGTACCTCGGCCGCTACGTCGCCGACCGCCTGCTCGCCGACCCCGCCGTCCAGCTCACCGCCCTCGGCCGGGGGGACGACGCCGACGTCCGCTTCGACCTCGCCACCGGCAGCCCGGGGGCGCTCACCCGCTTCCTCGACGCGGTCCACCCCGGCGTGGTCGTCAACTGCGCCGGCACCACCCGCGGCGGCGCCCGGGAGCTGACCCGGCACAACACCGTCGCGGTGGCCACCATCTGCGAGTCGCTGCGCCGCAGCGGCTGCGGCGCCCGCCTGGTCCACCTGGGCTGCGCCTCCGAGTACGGGCCCTCGCAGCCCGGCTCGTCCACCGCCGAGGACGCCGTGCCGCGCCCCGGCGGCCCGTACGGGGTCAGCAAGCTGGCCGCCACCGAGCTGGTGCTGGGCTCCGGGTTGGACGCCGTGGTGCTGCGGGTGTTCTCGCCGGTGGGCCCGGGCACCCCGGCCGGCTCGCCGTTGGGCCGGCTCGCCGAGGCGATGCGGCGCGCGATGCAGTCCGGGGACAACGAGCTGAAGCTGGGCGGGCTGGGGGTGCAGCGGGACTTCGTCGACGTCCGGGACGTGGCCCGGGCGGTGCACGCCGCCTCGCTCTCCGCCGCGCAGGGCGTGGTCAACATCGGGACCGGGCGGGCGGTGCGGCTGCGGGAGGCCGCCTCGGTGCTCGCCCGGGTCGCCGGGTTCGGCGGCTCGCTGCACGAACTCGACTCCCCGCCGGCCCGGTTGGTGATCCCGGCGCCGGCCTCCGAAGGGCACGCGGTCGGCGCGCCCCCCACCGCCTACCCGTACCCGGACGGCTGCGGCACCTGGCAGCAGGCCGACGTGCGCACCGCCCGCGACCGGCTCGGCTGGCGCCCGCGGATCGGCCTGGAGGAGTCCCTCGCCGACATCTGGATGGAGGCGGCCTGCCGCATCTGAGCCGCCGGACGGGCGCGGCACCGCCGCGCACCGATCCGCGAGACGGTCGTCCGCCCAGTGAGACGACTGGCCGGCGGAGGCTACGAGGGCGGGGCGCCCGCCCTCGTACCGCGCCGGCCAGGGACGGCGGCCGTCCGGCGCGCAGGCCGGCGAGGTGGCGGCGGCCCTCGGTGACGCCGGGGAGTCGCTGCCCGACCACTGGGACGGATGTGTCTCGCACATCGGACCGGGTGTCTCGGAATGAAGAGGGGCGTGGCAGTGTTACGGGGAGCACCACCTCCACCGTTCCCGGTTCCGACCGGGGCGGGGGAACCCCATCGAGACCGACCAACGGAGTCCCCGTGTCGCTGCCACCCCTGGTCGAGCCCGCTCCGGAGCTCACCGTCGACGAGGTCCGCAGGTACTCCCGCCACCTGATCATCCCCGATGTCGGGATGGACGGGCAGAAGCGGCTGAAGAACGCCAAGGTGCTGTGCGTCGGCGCCGGCGGCCTGGGTTCGCCCGCGCTGATGTACCTGGCCGCGGCCGGCGTCGGCACCCTGGGCATCGTGGAGTTCGACGAGGTCGACGAGTCGAACCTGCAGCGCCAGATCATCCACAGCCAGGCGGACATCGGCCGGTCCAAGGCCGCCTCCGCCAAGGACACGGTGCTCGGCATCAACCCGTACGTCACGGTCAACCTCCACGAAGAGCGCCTCGACTCCACCAACGTCATGGAGCTCTTCGCGCAGTACGACCTGATCGTCGACGGCACGGACAACTTCGCCACCCGTTACCTCGTCAACGACGCCTGCGTGCTGCTGAACAAGCCGTACGTCTGGGGTTCCATCTACCGCTTCGACGGCCAGGCGTCGGTGTTCTGGAGCGAGCACGGTCCGTGCTACCGCTGCCTGTACCCGGAGCCCCCGCCGCCCGGCATGGTGCCCTCCTGCGCCGAGGGCGGCGTGCTCGGCGTGCTCTGCGCCTCCATCGGGTCGATCCAGGTCAACGAGGCCATCAAGCTGCTCGCCGGCATCGGCGACCCGCTGGTCGGCCGCCTGATGATCTACGACGCGCTGGAGATGACGTACCGCCAGGTCAAGGTCCGCAAGGACCCCGACTGCGCGGTCTGCGGCGAGAACCCGACCGTCACCGAACTGATCGACTACGAGGCGTTCTGCGGTGTGGTCTCCGAGGAGGCCCAGGCGGCGGCGGCCGGTTCGACGATCACTCCGCGGCAGCTCAAGGAGTGGATCGACAACGACGAGAAGATCGACATCATCGACGTCCGGGAGCCCAACGAGTTCGAGATCGTCTCGATCCCCGGCGCCCGACTGATCCCGAAGAACGAGTTCCTGATGGGCACCGCCCTCCAGGACCTCCCGCAGGACAAGAAGATCGTCCTGCACTGCAAGACCGGCGTCCGCTCCGCCGAGGTCCTGGCGGTCCTGAAGTCCGCCGGCTTCGCCGACGCGGTGCACGTCGGCGGCGGCGTCATCGGCTGGGTCAACACCGTCGAGCCGGAGAAGCCCATCTACTGAGCGGCTCCGCGAGCGGGGCGCCGCGCCCCGTGACGCGTGACGGCGCCGGTCCGTGCAATACGGACCGGCGCCGTCGTGGCTTTGTGGCCGGCCGGCTCAACCGGTGCGGCGGCCGGCCGGTCGGGCCCCGGGGCGTCCTAGATCTCGCCCTTGCGGCTCAGGAAGCTGAAGGCCATCCAGCCCGGCAGCACCGGCAGCCAGAAGACCATCAGCCGGAACAGCAGCACCGCCGGGAGCGCCGTCTCGGCCGGCAGCCCGCCGATGGTCAGCGCACCCATCAGCGCGGCCTCCACGGCACCCACCCCGCCCGGGGTCGGCGCCGCCGAACCCAGCGCGTTGCCCGCCAGGAAAGCCACCGCGATGCCGGCGTAGCTGATCTGGTCGCCGCCGCCGAACGCCCGGATCGAGGCGTCCAGGCACATCACGTTCGCGACCGTCAGCAGCAGCATCCCGCCGATGCCGGTGACCAGCTTCCGCGGCCGCTGGAGGATGTCCAGCATCCGCGGCACCACCCCGGCGAACAGCGACCGCAGCCGGGTCACCACGAACTTCCGCAGCACCGGCACCGCCGTGACGACCAGGATCAGCACGGCCACCGTCAGCAGACCGGCGATGACGGTCCGGGACGGCGAGATCTGCGGGGCGTGCTCGGTGCCCGTCAGGTAGCCGAACGCCAGCAGCAGCACGACGTGGCTGCCCAGCCCGAAGAGCTGGGACGCGCCGACGCTCGCCACCGCCAGCCCCGGACGCACCCCGGCCCTTTGGAGGAACCGGGTGTTCAGCGCCACCCCGCCGATCGCGGTGGGCGCCACCAGCTTCACGAAGTCGCCCGCGACCTGCGCGAGCAACGTCCGCAGGAACGAGACCTTCTCGGTGACGAAGCCCAGCAGGCTCATCGCCGCCGCGACGTACGTCAGCGCGGAGAAGAACGCCGCCACCAGCACCCACACCCACCGGGCCTGGTTGATCACGTCGCCGAGGTTGAAGTTGGTGAGCTGCGACAGCAGCACGTACGCGGCGAAGGCTCCGGCGATCCAGCTCATCAGGATGCGCGGGCTGAGCCGTTCCAGCTTCGCCGGCTCGATCACCGCGCTCGGCCGGATCAGCAGCACCTGCCGGCGGATCTGGGCGAGCAGGTCCTCCTCCAGGGCCTCTTCCGACGCCTCCTCCAGGGCCCGCTTCTCGGCGCTCTTCTCGGCGTTGCGCACCGCCCGCAGCGCCTTGCGGTCCTGGGGGCCGTTGGCCTCCCGGGCCTCCCGCGCCTCCTTGGCGGCCTGTGACGCGGCGAGCACCGCCTCCCGCTCCCGCTTGGCCCGGTCCCGCGCCAGCTGGCGCAGGGTGGCCCGGGTGGTGCGGCTGAGCGCGATCGGCTGGAGCAGCGGCAGGCTGTCGGCCACCGCGTCCGGCCCGAGCACCTCGACGGCCGCGGCGACCGCCCGTTCGGCGCCGACCCGCAGTCCACAGGTGGCCAGCAGCTGCGCGATGTCCATCCGCAGCACCACGTCGCCGGCGGCGATCTCGCCGCCCCGCAGGTCGGTCAGCACGATGTTGCCGGAGCGATCCACCAGCAGCGCCTCCCCGACCAGCCGCCGGTGCGCGATCCGCCGCGACTGCAGCGCGGCCACCTGGCGCCAGGCGCTGTGCATCAGCGCGTCGGTGATCTCCTCGTCGGCGAGCGCGTCGAAGGTGCGGCCGCCGATGTGCTCGTAGACCAGCATCACGGCGTCCGGGCCCAGCTCGGAGGTGGCGATCAGCTTGGGCGCGTTGGCCCCGGCGGCGATCGCCGCGTACGACAGCAGCGCCTCCTGCTCCAGGGCCTGGCGCAGCGACTGGAGGCTGCGGCGCTGGTTGATCCCGCGCAGCGACAGCCGGCGCCACACCCGGTAGAAGAAGCCCTGCGCCTGCTGCTCGCGGTCGACGACGGTGACGTCGATCGGCGGCCCGTCCTCCAGGGTGACGAGGTAGCGGCGGCCCCGGTCGGTGTGCTCCGGGCTGCCGGCGTCCTCCGCGCGCATCGCGCTGACCGGCCGGAAGCCGACCCGGCGCAGCCCCGCGAGGAGGTTCTGGCCGGTGGGGCGGACGTTGGGCGAGCCGACCGCGTAGAGGGTGCCGAAGGCGACGGTCCAGCCGATCAGCACGGTCACCACGATCGCGAACGGAGTGGTGTACCGCCCGATCAGCACCGCGAAGGCGTCCAGCAACAGGACGCACCACATCGCCACCCGCCAACGGGGGCGCCGGGACATCCCCACCGCCGTCATGTACGCGATGACCGGCGCCAGGTAGCTGTGCACCGGTGCGGAGAGCGCCCCGTTGGCCAGCGGCTGGGTGAGCGCGCTGCGGATCGAGGCGGGCGCGGCCTCGGCCACCCACAGGTCGGTGGCGAGCGACACCCCGTGCGCCAGGACGGCCGCCAGCACGCCGTCCGCGATCCGCAGCCCGTCCCGCTTGATCAGGCGCTCCACGGCGAACGCCACCGGCACGATCAGCACCAGGACGCTGGACGCCAGTCCGGCGAGGTTGATCAGCAGCGGCGGGGCCGCCCCGGCGCCCTGCCCGATGTCGTTCTTCAGGCCCTGGGTGGTGCCGTGCGCGAAGGTCGCCAGCGCCAGCACCAGCGCGATCCCGGCGACGCCGAGCAGCAGCCGCAGCAGGTCGGCGGGGCGGTGCACGCGCGCCGGCAGCAGCGGTTCGTCCACCGCCAGCCGGTCGACGTGGAACTCGCCGGTGTCCTGGAGCCCGTCCTCACAGCGGTGCGGGCCCGTGCGGGGCGCGTCGTCGGCGGCCTTGTGGTGCTCCAGCCGTTCGTCCGGCGGCTGGTCGCCGTGGTCGTCCCCCTTCGTCTGCCGGACGGGCTCGTGCCGCTCGGGTGGCTCGGGCGCCGTGGGCCGGTCCGGCCTCGCGGACGCCTCGGGTCGTTCGGCCTTCTCGATCGTGCTCGCCTTTTCGGTAGCGGGAGCCGTGCTCGGCTTCCGTCGCTGCTTCCCCTTCCCCGCCGCCCGCGGCCCGTGCGGCTGCGCGGTCCCCGCGGTCGGTTCCGGGGCGGTGCCGGTGACCAGCACGTCAGGGGCGCCCGCCTCCCGCGGAGGCGCCGCACCCTGCTGCTCGGCCGTCTCTTCTTGATCTCGTATCACCAGTCACCGTCCGGAAGATGGTGGCACGGCCGTCCGGTCCGGGGAGGCATCAGGGTGCATTTGGGGGCCACGGGAAGTGAAACCGTAGCCACCGCATCGGGCGGCGGCCGCCCTCCGCGCCGCCCCGGCCGGTGCGGATCGGGCGTCCAAGCCCATTGTCGGTGCTGTGCGGCAGGATGGACCGAATGAAGGGGACCGGAGACACGCACAGCGCCGGCGTCGCCGGTGACCGGACCGCGCCGGACGACGCACCGGACACCGCGGTCGAGCTGCCCGACTACGCGGAGCGGGTCCTCGGCGTCGCCGAGCTGATCCCGCCCGGCAGGGTCATGACGTACGGCGACGTCGCGGAGTGGCTCAAGGACGAGGAGCATCCGCAGGGGCCGGCGCCGGGCGGCCCCCGGCAGGTGGGGCGGGTGATGGCCCTCTACGGCGGCGCGGTGCCGTGGTGGCGGGTGGTGCGCGCGGACGGCGTGCTGCTGCCCGGGAGCGAACTGCGCGCCCTGGCCCACTACCGGGACGAGGGCACGCCCCTGAAGGGCGCCCCGGCCGCGGCCGAGGGGCACGTCCCGCGGATCGACATGCGGCGGGCCCGGTGGGACGGCGGCGACGGGGCGTAGCGCACCGGCGCCCCCGCCGCCGGGCGCCCGGACGGTGGTGGTCGCGCCGACGGCCGACCCGGCCGCACGGCTCCCCGCCGGCGGCGTCCGGGGTCCGCTCCCGGCCCGGTCGGCGCCCCGACCCGGTACGGTCGAAGACTGCCGTCCCGGCCGCGGTCCACCGCGGGCGTCCCGACGGCCGGGACGCCCGGCAATGCCGTCCGGCACCGTCCGCACCACGACCAGCACCTCCCTCCCAGGACCGGCGATCCACGTGAGTTCCTCCCTTCCGGCCGTGCCGGTGCAGCCCCGCGAGGCGGCGCGGCGCGGCGCCCCCGGCGCGTACCGGCTGGTGCGCACCCCGCCGGAGCGGACCGCGCCCCCCGACCTGGACGCCGCCCAGCGCGCGGTGGTGGCGCACCGTGACGGCCCGCTGCTGGTCCTCGCCGGCCCGGGGACGGGCAAGACCACGACCCTGGTGGAATCCGTGGTGCGCCGCATCCGGGAGGGGGGCGACCCCGAGCGGATCCTCGTCCTCACCTTCAGCCGGAAGGCCGCGGTGGCCCTCCGCGACCGGCTGGCGGCCCGCCTGGCCGACGCGGACGGGCTCCCGGAGGGGCCCGGCGGGCGCCGGACGGGCGTCCCCCAGGCCACCACCTTCCACTCCTTCTGTTACGCCCTGGTCCGCGCCCACCAGGACGCGGACCTCTTCGCCGACCCGTTGCGGCTGCTGTCCGGCCCCGAGCAGGACCTGGTCGTCCGCGAGCTCCTAGAGGGGCAGGCGGAGCTGGCCGGCGCCGGCCGCGCCCGGGCGGGCTGGCCGGACGAGCTGCGGGCCTGCCTGACCACCCGCGGCTTCGCCGACGAGGTCCGCGCGGTGCTGGCCCGAAGCCGGGAGCTGGGCCTGGGCCCGGACGCGCTGGGCGCCTTCGCCCGCCGCACCGGCCGCCCCGACTGGCAGGCCGCGGCCGCCTTCCTCGCCGAGTACCTCGACGTCCTGGACGCCCAGGGGGTGCTCGACTACGCGGAGCTGGTGCACCGCGCGGTGCTGCTCGCCGAGGGCCCGGCGGCCGCGGCCCGTCTGGCCGGCGCCTACGACGCGGTCTACGTCGACGAGTACCAGGACACCGACGTCGCGCAGGTGCGGCTGCTGCGCGCGCTCGCCGGCCACCGGGGCGCGCCGGCCGCGGCCGGCTCCCCGGGCCGCACGCTGCTCGCCTTCGGCGACCCCGACCAGTCGATCTACGCGTTCCGGGGCGCCGACGTCAACGGCATCCTCGACTTCCCGGAGACCTTCCGGCGGGCCGACGGGGAGCCGGCCCCGGTGGCCGTCCTGCGCGTCTCCCGCCGCTCCGGCGCCGCTCTGTTGGCGGCCACCCGGCTGATCACCCGCCGGATGCCGCTCACCCGCCTCCCGTCCGCCGCCGTCCGCGCCCACCGCGAGCCGACGCCCGTACGGGACGGCGGTCGGGTCGCGGTGTACACCTACCCGACGCCCGGCGCCGAGCTGGACAACATCGCGGACCTGCTCCGCCGGGCCCACCTGGAGGAGGGGGTGCCCTGGCGCGAGATGGCCGTGTTGGTGCGCGCCGGGGGGCGTTCGATCCCCACCCTGCGCCGGGCGCTCACCTCCGCCGGGGTCCCGCTCGACATCGACGGCGACGACCTGCCGCTGCGCCACGAACCGGCGGTCGGCCCGCTGCTGACCGCGCTGCGGGTGGTTGCGGGGGCCCCCGTCGGGCGCGCCGCCGGCGGGACCGCGCGCGGCGACACCGCCGCTGATGGCGAGGCGGCAGATGACGCCGCGGACGCTGTGGAACTGTCCGACGGGAGCGCGGCGGAGGGGGCCGAGCCGCTCGCCCCGACCGACGTCCCGGACCGCACCACCGCCCCGCGGATCGACGCCGAGACCGCCATGGACCTGCTCACCTCCCCCCTGGGCGGCATGGACGCCGCCGACCTGCGGCGGCTGGGCCGGGCGCTGCGCGAGGAGGAACGGGCGGCCGGCCAGCCGGTGCCGCCGCCCTCCGACGAGCTGATCGCCCGCGCGCTGGCCGAGCCCGAGCGGCTGGTGGCGCACGACCCCGGCTACGCCCGCGGGGCCCAGCGACTCGGCCTGCTGCTGCGCAAGGCCCGCGAACTCCTCGCCGGCGGCGGGACGGCCGAGCAGGCGCTGTGGGAACTGTGGGACGGCACCCCCTGGCCGGGGCGGCTGGAGCGGGCCGCCCGACGCGGCGGCGCCGCCGGCCGCAACGCCGACCGCGACCTGGACGCGGTGGTCGCGCTGTTCGAGACCGCGGCCCGCGCCGAGGAGCGCACCGGCGGCCGCGGCGCCCGCAACTTCCTGGAGGAGCTGGACGCCCAGGACATCGCCGCCGACACCCTCACCCGCCGCACGGTCCGCCCCGACGCGGTCCGCCTGATGACCGCGCACCGCGCCAAGGGGCTGGAGTGGCGCTTCGTGGTGGTCGCCGGGGTCCAGGAGGGACTCTGGCCCGACCTGCGGCGGCGCGGTTCGCTCCTGGAGGCGGACCGGATCGGTCGGGACGGCCTGGCCGAACCGCTCACGCCGGGCGCCCTGCTCGCCGAGGAGCGCCGGCTGTTCTACGTGGCGGCGACCCGGGCCCGGGAACGCCTGGTGGTCACCGCCGTGAAGGCGGCCGCCGACGACGGTGACCAGCCGTCGCGGTTCCTCACCGAACTGGGCGTCACCCCCCAGGACGTCACCGGCCGGCCCCGCCGTCCCCTGACGGTGGCCGCCCTCGTCGCGGAGCTGCGCGCCACCACCGTCGACCCGGAGGCCGGTCCGGCGCTGCGCGAGGCCGCCGCCGAGCGGCTGGCCGAGTTGGCCGCGCTGCGCGACGACGACGGGTACCCCCTGGTGCCGGCCGCGCACCCGGACAGCTGGTGGGGCCTGCACGACCCGACCGACAACGCCGTCCCGCTGCGCGACCGCGACCGGCCGGTGGTGCTCTCCGGCAGCGCCCTCGACCAACTGGCGAACACCTGCGCCCTCCAGTGGTTCCTGGGACGCGAGGTGAAGGCCGACGCCCCTGCCACCGCCGCCCAGGGCTTCGGCAACGTCGTCCACGTCCTCGCCGACGAGGTCGCCTCCGGCCGCACCCCGGCCGACCTGTCCGTCCTGATGGCGCGGCTGGACTCGGTGTGGGACGCGCTGGCCTTCGACGCCCCGTGGAAGTCCCGCCAGGAGAAGGACAGCGCCCGCGCCGCCCTGGAGCGCTTCCTGCGCTGGCACGTCATGGAGCGCGAGACGCTCGGCCGGCGCACCGTCGCCACCGAGCACGACTTCGACGTCACCCTCGCCGCCGGCGCCTACGAGGTCCGCATCCGCGGCAGCATGGACCACGTGTCGACGGACGCCCAGGGCCGCGCCTACGTCGTCGACTTCAAGACCGGCAAGCAGAAGCCGACCGGGCCCGAGGTCCTCGTCCACCCGCAGCTCGCCGTCTACCAGCTCGCGGTCCGCGAGGGCGCCCTCGACGACGCCGTCGACGGGGACCGGCCGGAACCGGGCGGCGCCGAACTGGTCCACCTGCGGTTGGGCGCGCCCCGCAAGGAGGGCGGCGACGCGCTGCCGGCCGTCCAGGCGCAGCCCCCGCTGGACGGCGACTGGGTCGGCGACCTGCTCGCCACCGCCGCCGGCCGCGTCCTGGAGGAGCGCTTCACGCCCACCACCGGTGCGCACTGCACGCACTGTGCGTTCCGGGCCTCGTGCAGCGCACTGCCGGAGGGCCGGCAGATCGTTCAGTGAGCCGGCCGCCCGGCCCGCGCCGTTCCCCCGAAGGGGCGCGTGCACCGCGCTGACCTGCCCGGACGCCGGCCATGACGGGAATGTCAGTGGCGGCCGTTACGGTGTCCGATGTGTCAGCCCGCATCACCGACCCCGAGCAGCTCAAGGAGCTGTTGGGCATCCCGTTCACCCCGGAGCAGACGGCGTGCATCACGGCCCCGCCCGCCCCGCAGGTCATCGTGGCCGGCGCCGGTTCGGGCAAGACCACGGTGATGGCGGCCCGGGTGGTGTGGCTGGTCGGCACCGGCCAGGTCGCCCCCGAGCAGGTCCTCGGGCTGACGTTCACGAACAAGGCGGCCGGGGAGCTCGCCGAGCGGGTCCGCGCGGCCCTGTCGGCGGCCGGCGTCACCGACCCGGACGCGCCCGCTCCGGTCGGCGGCGGCGCGCCGCCGTTCGCCGAGGCGCCCCCCGGGGAGCCGCGGATCTCCACGTACCACGCCTTCGCCGGCCAGCTGCTGAAGGACCACGGCCTGCGCATCGGCCTGGAGCCCAGCGCCCGCCTGCTCGCCGACGCCACCCGCTTCCAGCTCGCCGCCCGCACCCTGCGCGCCGCCGCCGGCCCCTACCCGTCGCTCACCACCTCGCTGCCCACCCTGGTGGAGGACCTGCTCGCGCTCGACGGGGAGCTGGCCGAGCACCTGGTGGACCCGGCCGCCCTGCACGCCCACGACACCGCGCTGCTCGCGGTCCTGGACGGCGCCAAGCTCAGCAACGCCGAGCTGCGCAAGGTCCCCGAGGCCGTCCGCGGCCGGCTGGAGCTGCTCGACCTGGTCGGCGCCTACCGCCGCGAGAAGCGCCGCCGCGACCTGCTGGACTTCGGCGACCAGATCGCCCTCGCGGCCACCTTGGCCACCACCCGCCCCGAGGTCGGCGCGCTGCTGCGGGACGAGTTCCGGGTCGTCCTCCTCGACGAGTACCAGGACACCTCCGTCGCCCAGCGGCTGCTGCTCTCCGGCCTCTTCGGCGGCGGGGGCGGCGGCGGGGGCGGCGGCGGGGCCGCCACCGGGGCCGCCACTGGGCACGCAGTCACCGCCGTCGGCGACCCCTGCCAGGCCATCTACGGGTGGCGCGGGGCCTCCGTCGCCAACCTCGACGACTTCCCCGCCCACTTCCCGTTCGCCGACGGCACCCCGGCCCGCCGCTTCGCCCTCAGCGAGAACCGCCGCAGCGGCGGACGCCTCCTGGACCTCGCCAACCGGCTGGCCGCCCCGCTGCGCGCGATGCACGCCGGCGTGGAGGCGCTCCGCCCGGCCCCCGGAGCGGAACGGGACGGCGTGGTCCGCTGCGCCCTGCTGCCGACCCACCGCGAGGAGCTCACCTGGCTCGCCGACTCCCTCGCCCACCTGGTCCGCACCGGCACCCCGCCGGGCGGGATCGCGGTGCTGTGCCGCACCGCCGCCGACTTCGCCGGCATCCAGGGCGAGTTGGTCGCCCGGAACGTTCCGGTGGAGGTCGTCGGCCTGTCCGGGCTGCTGCACCTCCCCGAGATCGCCGACCTGGTCGCGACCTGCGAGGTCCTCCAGGACCCGACGGCCAACGCCGCCCTGGTCCGGCTGCTGGTCGGCCCCCGCTGGCGGATCGGCGCCCGCGACCTGGCCCTGCTCGGCCGCCGGGCCCGCGCCCTGGCCCACACCTTTGCGTCCGGTGGTTCGCCCGACGACCCGCAGCGGCGCCTCGCCGCGGCGGTGGAGGGCGTCGACCCGGCCGAGACGATCTCGCTCGCCGACGCGCTGGACACCTTCTTGGAGTCCGGCGGTGCCGACGACGGCCTGCCGTTCTCCCCGGAGGCCAGGGTCCGCTTCGCCCGCCTGGCGACCGAACTCCGCGACCTGCGGCGCTCGCTCGCCGACCCGTTGATGGACGTGCTGCACCGGATCCTCGCGGTCACCGGCCTGGAGGTGGAGCTGTCCGCCTCGCCGCACGCCCTCGCCGCCCGTCGCCGGGAGACCCTGGGCACCTTCTTGGACGTCGCCGCCGGGTTCGCCGCCAAGGAGGGCGGCGCCGCCCTCGACGGCGAGGCGACCCTGCTCGCCTTCCTCGGCTTCCTGCGCACCGCCGTCCAGTACGAGAAGGGCCTGGACAGCTCGCTCCCCGGCGGCGAGGACACCGTCAAGGTGCTCACCGCCCACAAGTCCAAGGGCCTGGAGTGGGACGTCGTCGCGGTGCCCGGCCTGGTGGCCAAGCAGTTCCCCAGCGAGCAGGCCCGGGAGTCCTGGATCAGCCGCGCCAAGGTCCTGCCGCACGCCCTGCGCGGCGACGCCGTGACGCTGCCCGACGTGGCGGAGTGGACCGCCCGCGGCGTCAAGGACTTCAAGGAGGCGATGAAGCACCACCAGGAGACCGAGGAACTCCGCCTGGGCTACGTCACCTTCACCCGCCCGCGCTCCCTGCTGCTCGGCTCCGGCCACTGGTGGGGCCCCAGCCAGAAGCGCCCCCGCGGCCCGTCCGCCTTCCTGACGGCCCTTCGCGAGCACTGCGAGGCCGGCCACGGCGAGATCGAGGCGTGGGCCGACCCGCCCGAGGAGGGCGCCGAGAACCCCGCGCTCGCCGAGGCCGCCGCCGACCAGCCCTGGCCGCTGCCGCTGGACCCCGCGGCCCTGGCCCGCCGCCGCCGGGCCGCCGCCACGGTCCGCGACCACCTCGCCGCCCGGGCCGCCCAGCCCCCCGCCCCCGCACCCCCCGCGTACGACCCGGAGTGGCCGCCCCCACCGGACGACGAGGAGTACCCGCCCGCCTACGAGGACGCGCCGCCGTTCCCGCCCCACGAGGACCCCCCGTACGACGACGCCATGGCGGAGCCCTACGGCGACGTGAGAGGGGACCCCTACGACGAGGACCCGTACGACGGCGGCCCCTCCGACGTGGTGTCCGCCGCGGCGTTCGACGCGGCCTTCGACGGCGCCCGCGACGACGCGTTCGCCGACGCCCCCACGGACGGGTCCGACCCCGCGTCCCCGGCCCCGCGCCCCCGCCTGATCGCCCAGCGCTCCGCCGAGCCCGATCCGACCGCCCTCACCGGGGGCCCCGGGCCGGCCGTGCCCGCCCCCGCGGGCGAGCAGCGCGTGCCGCTGCTTCCCGAGGAGCGCCGCACCGTGGCGTCCTGGGACCGCGACCTGGGCGCGCTCACCGCCGAGCTGCGCAGTTCCCGGGCCCGGGTCCGCGACGTCCCGCTGCCGGCCTCCCTGACCGCCACCGAACTGCTCCAGGTCGCCGCCGACCCGGACGGCTTCGCCCGCGAGCTGGCGCGTCCGATGCCGCGCCGCCCGCAGCCCGCGGCCCGCCGCGGCACCCGCTTCCACGCCTGGGTCCAGTCCCGGTTCGAGGAGCTGCCGCTGCCGTTGCTCGGCCCGGAGGAGCTGCCCGGTGCCGAGCCCGGCGAGGCCGCGGAGATCGCCGACGAACAGGACCTGGCGGTCCTGAAGGAGGCGTTCGCGCGGACCCCGTACGCACACCGGACCCCGTTCCGGGTGGAGGTCCCGTTCCGCATGACGCTCGCCGGGCGGGTGATCCGCGGCCGGATCGACGCGGTCTACAAGGAGCACGGCCCCGACGGCGACCGCTTCGAGATCATCGACTGGAAGACCGGCCGGCAGCTGTCCGCGGGCGGGGTCGGCGCGGACCCGCTCCAGTTGGCCGTCTACCGCCTGGCCTGGGCCGAGCGGTACGGCCTGGACCCCGCCGCGGTCGACGCCGCGTTCCTCTTCGTCCGCACCGGGGAAGTGGTCCGGCCCGCCCGCCTGCCGGGCCGCGCCGGGCTCGAACGGATCCTGCGGGGCGAGACCCCCGGCCGGTATCCCCCGGAAGGCCGATAGGCTCGGGCGTATGAGCACCACCCCGGACAACGCCGTCCGCGCGTACCTCGCCGACCACCGCGCCGCCTTCCTCGACGACCTCGCGCAGTGGCTGCGCATCCCCTCCGTCTCCGCCGACCCGGACCGCACCGCGGACGTGCGCCGCAGCGCCGACTGGCTCGCCGCCAAGCTCGCGCAGACCGGCTTCCCGGTGACCGAGGTGTGGGAGACCGAGGGACTGCCCGCGGTGTTCGCCGAGTGGCCCTCCGGGGACCCGACCGCCCCGACGGTGCTCGTCTACGGCCACCACGACGTCCAGCCGGCCGCCCGGGAGGACGGGTGGCACACCGACCCCTTCGAGCCGGTGACCGTCGACGGCCGCCTCTACGCGCGCGGCGCCGCCGACGACAAGGGCCAGGTCTTCTTCCACACCCTGGGCGTCCGGGCCCACCTCGCCGCGACCGGCCGGACGGCCCCGGCCGTCAACCTCAAGCTGCTCGTCGAGGGTGAGGAGGAGTCCGGCTCCCCGAACTTCCCGGCCCTGATCACCGCCCGCGCCGACCGCCTGGCCTGCGACGCGGTGATCGTCTCCGACACCGGCATGTGGGCCGAGGACACCCCCACGGTCTGCACCGGCATGCGCGGACTGACGGACTGTCAGATCGATCTGTACGGCCCCGACCAGGACATCCACTCCGGCTCGTTCGGCGGCGCGGTGCCCAACCCGGCCACCGAGGCGGCCCGGCTCGCCGCCGCGCTGCACGACGCCGACCGTCGGGTCGCGATCCCCGGCTTCTACGACGGGGTGGTCGAACTCACCGACCGCGAGCGGGAGCTCTTCGCCGAGCTGCCCTTCGACGAGGAGCGCTGGCTGGCGACCGCGCACTCGCACGCCACCCTCGGCGAGCGCGGCACCACCACGCTGGAGCGCATCTGGGCCCGCCCGACCGCCGAGGTCAACGGCATCGGCGGCGGCTACCAAGGCCCCGGCGGCAAGACCATCGTGCCGGCCGCCGCCCAGCTGAAGCTCTCCTTCCGCCTGGTCGCCGGCCAGGACGCCGAGGCCGTCCAGCAGACGGTCCGGGCCTGGGTCGCCGACCGGCTGCCGGCCGGCATCCGGCACGAGATCACCTTCTGGGGCGCCACCCGCCCCTGCCTCACCCCGCTCGACCACCCGGCGCTGCAGTCCGTGACCCGCGCCATGGGTCGGGCCTTCGAGACGGAGATCCGCTACACCCGCGAGGGCGGTTCGGGTCCGGCGGCCGACCTCCAGGACGTCCTCGGCGTCCCGGTCCTCTTCCTGGGTATCTCGGTGCCCTCCGACGGCTGGCACGCCCCGAACGAGAAGGTCGAACTCGACCTGCTCATGAAGGGCGTCGAGACCGCCGCCTACCTCTGGGGCGACCTGGCGGACGCCTGGCGTCCGTCCTGACCCGCGCCCACCGCCGTACCGCTCCGCGCCCGCACGCAGCAATCACCCACGCCATAGGGGGAGTTGGAAACAGTAGTGACCACCTGGACCGACCGCACGGCCGACCGGCCGATCACCTTCAGCGCGCCGAGCGGAATTGACCGCTCCGCCCACCACCGGCTCGACGAGGCATGGCTGGCGGCGGCCTGGAGCCACCCGACGACGCGCGTCTTCGTCGTGTCCGGGGGCCAGGCGCTGATCGACGACACCCCTGACGGCCGCACCGAACTGATCATGACGCCCTCCTTCGAGGCGCCGCTGACCGAGGCCCACCGCTACTACCTCGGCACCGACGAGGACGGCGTCAGCTACTTCGCCCTCCAGAAGGACGCGCTGCCCGGCCGCCTGGACCAGTCCGCCCGCGCCGCCGGCCTCCGCGAGGCCGGCCTGCTGCTCTCCCCCCGGGACGCCGGCCTCCTCGTCCACGCCGTGGCCCTGGAGAACTGGCAGCGGATGCACCGCTTCTGCTCCCGCTGCGGCGAGCGGACCATGATCGCGGCCGCCGGCCACATCCGCCGCTGCCCGGCCTGCGGCGCCGAGCACTACCCGCGCACCGACCCGGCCGTGATCATGCTCGTCACCGACGACCAGGACCGCGCCCTGCTCGGCCGCCAGGTGCACTGGCCCGAGGGCCGCTTCTCCACCCTGGCGGGCTTCGTCGAGCCGGGCGAGTCCATCGAGCAGTCGGTCGCCCGGGAGGTCTTCGAGGAGGCCGGGGTCGTCGTCGGCGAGGTCGAGTACGTCGCCAGCCAGCCCTGGCCCTTCCCGTCCAGCCTGATGCTGGGCTTCATGGCCCGCGCCACCTCCGCCGAGATCCAGGTGGACGGCGAGGAGATCGAGGAGGCCCGGTGGTTCTCCCGGGACGACCTCAGCGCCGCCTTCGCCTCCGGCGAGGTCATGCCGCCCTACGGCATCTCCATCGCGGCGCGGCTGATCGAGCGCTGGTACGGGCAGCCGCTGCCCAAGCCGTGACCCGTGCGGCCCGGGGCGCGGTGGGCACCGCACCCCGGGCCGGCGGACGGCACTGGGCCGTCGGCCGGCTCCCTCACGGACCGGCCGACGGCCCCGCTCCGGCGGAGCGCCCGGCCCTCAGGCCGCGGCCACCTTCTCCTTGACCTGCGCCAGGGACGGGTTGGTCAGCGTCGTGCCGTCGGCGAAGAGCACGGTCGGCACCGTCTGGTTGCCGCCGTTGGCCTTCTCGACGAACGCCGCGGACTCCGGGTCGTGCTCGATGTTGACCTCGGTGTACGCAATGCCCTCGCGGTCCATCTGGCCCTTCAGCCGACGGCAGTAGCCGCACCAGGTCGTGCTGTACATCGTCACAGTGCCCGCCATGCGTCCCGCGCTCCTTAGCTCGGTGTTGATCGTGATCAGGTGCCACGTGCGTCGCTGCGACGCCGTGGCACTGCTGTCCACAACGTCCACCGGCCCCGGACCATTCCCGGCCGTCCGGTCGGCCGCCCGCCGGCCCCCACCACCGTCCCTCGACCGGTCCCCACCTGGCCTCCGACCGTCCCCAGCCGGGCCCGCCGGTACGACCGGCCCCCGGGTGCTGTGGACGGTTTTCCCGGGTGCGCCCGCGGACCTGGCAGCATGGCGGGGTGACAGCAGCAACGGACGCCACTCTCTTCCCGCAGGTTCCGGGCGGCTCTCCCCACGCGGTTCCGCCGAGCGGGGCCGACGCGGTGCTCCAGGGGCTCGACCCCGAGCAGCGGGAGGTCGCCACGGCCCTGCACGGACCGGTGTGCGTCCTGGCCGGCGCCGGCACCGGCAAGACCCGCGCGATCACCCACCGCATTGCCTACGGCGTCCAGGCCGGCATCCTGCAGCCCGCCAGCGTGCTCGCGGTCACCTTCACCGCCCGCGCCGCCGGCGAGATGCGCGGCCGGCTCCGGCAGCTGGGTGCGGCCGGCGTCCAGGCCCGCACGTTCCACTCCGCGGCCCTGCGCCAGCTCCAGTTCTTCTGGCCCCGGGCGGTCGGCGGCGAGCTGCCGCGGCTGCTGGACCGCAAGGGCCCGCTGATCGCCGAGGCCGCCGCCCGCTGCCGCCTCCGCCTCGACCGCAACGAGCTGCGCGATGTCACCGGCGAGATCGAGTGGGCCAAGGTCACCCAGACGGTGCCCGCCGACTATCCGGCCGCCGCCGCCAAGGCAGGCCGCGAGGCGCCCCGCGACCCCGCCGAGATCGGGCAGATATACGCCACGTACGAACAGCTCAAGCGGGACCGCGGCACCATCGACTTCGAGGACGTGCTGTTGCTCACGGTCGGCGTGCTCCAGGACCGGCACGACATCGCCGAGCAGGTCCGCGCCCAGTACCAGCACTTCGTCGTCGACGAGTACCAGGACGTCAGCCCGCTCCAGCAGCGGCTGCTGGAGCTGTGGCTCGGCGAGCGCGACACCCTGTGCGTGGTCGGCGACGCCAGCCAGACGATCTACAGCTTCACCGGCGCCACCCCCGACCACCTCCTGGACTTCCGGGTCCGCCATCCGCACGCCACGGTCGTCAAGCTCGTCCGCGACTACCGCTCCACCCCCCAGGTCGTCCACCTCGCCAACGGGCTGCTCTCCCGGGCCCGGGGCCGCGCCGCCGAGCACCGCCTGGAGCTGGTCTCGCAGCGCGAGCCGGACACCGAACCGGTCTTCACCGAGTACGGCGACGAGCCCACCGAGGCCGAGGGCACCGCCCGCCGGATCCGCGAGCTGATCGCCTCCGGCGTACCGGCCAGCGAGATCGCCGTCCTCTTCCGCATCAACGCCCAGTCCGAGGTCTACGAGCAGGCCCTCGCCGACGCCGACGTGCCCTACCAGCTGCGCGGCGCCGAGCGGTTCTTCGAACGGCCCGAGGTCCGCGAGGCCGGCGTCAAGCTCCGCGGCGCGGCCCGCTTCGGCGGCAACGACACCCTGCTCGCCGGCGCCGCCGACCTGCCCTCCGAGGTGCGCGCGGTGCTCAGCGACACGGGCTGGACCGACCGGCCGCCGGCCGGCTCCGGCGCGGCCCGCGACCGCTGGGAGTCGCTCGCCGCCCTGGTCCGGCTCGCCGAGGACTTCGCCCGGGCCCGCCCCGCCGCCACCCTCGCCGACCTCGTCGCCGAACTGGACGAGCGGGCCGCCGCCCAGCACGCCCCCACCGTCGAGGGCGTCACCCTCGCCTCGCTGCACGCCGCCAAGGGCCTGGAGTGGGACGCGGTCTTCCTGGTCGGCCTCACCGAGGGCATGCTGCCGATCCACCACGCCCGCACCGACGAGCAGGTCGAGGAGGAGCGCCGGCTGCTCTACGTCGGCATCACCCGCGCCCGCCGCCACCTGGCGCTGTCCTGGTCGCTGGCCCGCTCGCCCGGCGGGCGGCCGGTGCGCAGCGCCAGCCGCTTCCTCGACGGCCTGCGGCCCGGCACCGGCACGGCCCGCCGCCGCACCGCCGGGCTGCTCACCGGCGGCATCGAGCGCGGCGGCAGCGCCCCGGTGGCCGCCGGCCGGCCACCGCGCGCGCACCGCAGCCCGGCCCGCTGCCGGGTCTGCAACCGCACGCTGACCGATCCCGGCGAGATGAAGCTGATGCGCTGCGAGGGCTGCCCCTCGGAGCTCGACGAGGCGCTCTACGAGCGGCTGCGGGACTGGCGCGCCGAGCAGGCCGCGCACACCCGCCAGCCCGCCTACTGCGTCTTCACCGACAAGACCCTGATGGCCATCGCCGAGGCCGTCCCGACGGCCGCCGAGGAGCTGGCCGTCATCCCCGGCGTGGGCCGCCGCAAGCTCGACCGCTTCGGCACCGACGTACTGGCGCTCTGCGCCGGTGAGGAGCCCGGTGCACAGCCCGGCGGGGACCGCGCGCAGGGGCCCGACGGTGCCGCGGAAAACTCGTCGGAAAAATAGTTTGCGCGCGCGGAGCGCATCCCCATAGCCTCTCGGAAGCAGCGGAAACACCGGAACTTCCGGGATCCGATGATTCCGTGCTGTACTTGAACGCCCCGGATCGGGTTCTCCCGATCCCCTAGACGCCGAGAGGAGGCGAGCCCAGTGATCAGCTTCATCGAGACCAACAAAATGACCGATCTCTCGGTCGTCGCCCCCTGCGCTCCTGGCGTCTCGCTTCTTGGTACCGGTCTGTCCGGCTCCGGCCGTCTCTCCGGTACCGAGGTCGCGCGTTTCGACGCCCTCGCCGTCCTGACGGCGGGCGAGCCGATCGTGCGACCGACCGAGGCACCCGCGGCAGCGGTGGCGACGGCACGGGCGAATGCCTTTGCCTTCGCGACGGCGGCCAACGGTGCCGAACCCCGGAAGTACCAGTCGCAGCATGACATGTGGGCCTACCGCGGCCTCGAACCCTGGAGAGATCCAGCCTGATCGGCGATCAGGTCGGCACCTTCCAGGGCCGCGGAACCCCTACCGGGATCCGCGGTCCTTTTGTTTTGCCCAACGTGCCCGCCACCAGCCGGGCCGGAACAGACGAGGAACACACCGCCGTGCAACTCCAGACGCACACCCCGTCCGCCACCGACCTGATCCCTCCGCCAGACCTCCAGGAGAACCCCTTGCTGCCCCTCACCGAGCTCGACGACGAGATCGACCGCCTCGGCACCTCCGTCCCCTGCCGCACCTACGACCCCGAGGTCTTCTTCGCGGAGTCCCCGGCCGATGTCGAGTACGCCAAGACGCTGTGCCAGACCTGCCCGGTGCGGGACGCCTGCCTGGCCGGCGCCAAGGACCGCCGCGAGCCGTGGGGCGTGTGGGGCGGCGAGCTCTTCGTGCAGGGCGTCGTCGTGCCGCGGAAGCGTCCGCGGGGCCGTCCGCGCAAGAACCCGGTCGTGGCATGAACACCGCGCGCACAGGAACGATCGACCGTCCCGTCACCCGGGACCCCCAGAAGCAGGACCCCACGATGAACCCGTCTTTCACCGACACCACCGCACCCACGAACGTCAGCGCGATCGAGTCGCGTCAGAACAGGAACCTCGCCATGCAACTCATGCCAGAAGCCCTGGCCAGGGCCCACGTGGAACAACGCCTTTCGGAAGCCGAGTCCCAACGCAGAGGACATCGGCTCGCGGCCGCGCGGCGGATGCAGCGGCGCGCCGAGCGCGCGTCGCTGCGCGCCCGCCGGGCGCTGGCCATGGCCGTGATGCAGTGACCGGGCGGACCCGCACCGCGCACTGAGCCCGTCAGCACCGCGGGGCCCGTCCGACCGGACGGGCCCCGCAGTGCGTTGCGTCCCGCTTCACGGCTCTTGCGGGGATATCGTCGGATGGTGGACCAGAAGACGCAGCAACAGGCGGAGTTCACCTCCGACGGCACGGAGTGCACGCGCTGCGGCGCGGTGGCCGAGGGCACCCCGCCGACGTGGACCTGCTCGGTCGAGAACGGCGAGCGCCGGTACTTCTGCGACCGCTGTGCCCGGGACCACATCCGCGCCATCGAAGGCCGGCTGGATTCCAGCTGGTGGTGAGGGTCAGGCCGGACTCTCCGCCGGACTGCCGGCGGAGTCCGCCGCATCCGCCGAGGCGCCCCCTTCCGGCGTGCCGTCGTCCGCCTCGTCGTGGTCCGCGGCGTCGTCGTCCGTCGCGTCCGCCTCGGCTGCGACGGACACGAACCCCGGCATCCACGCCTCCAACTCCGCGCGCAGCCGCACCGTAGCCCCCAACTGACACAGCACCCCGATGGTGCTCAACGTCACACGGTGTATCAGGAGATAGGCGGGCGGCAGGTTGAGCTGCTTGCCCAACTGGTGCGCGGGGGAGCGCGGATCACCGATCCGGGCCGCCTGCCGCCGCATCCAGCCCCGGGTGAAGGTGAACGCGTCCAGCTGCGCGGGCTCGATGATCGGCAGCAGGTACTCCAGCACCGCGTCCGGCTCCAGCGCGATGGACTCCTTGACGAAGCCCTCCTCGCACAGCATGCGGTAGACCGCGTCCGCCTCGCCGTCCAGCGCCATCCGCAGCGAGCTGCCGATCGTCGGCGGCAGCCCGTCCGGCAGCCGGTCGACGGTGCCGAAGTCCAGCACGCCCAACCGCCATTCGGCCACCGGGCCGTCCGGCGTCCCCCCGGGCAGCAGACGGAAGTTGCCCGGATGCGGGTCGGCGTGCAGCAGGCCGGTGCGCGCCGGACCGGAGAAGAGGAAGTGCGCCAGCAGCTGCCCGGCGCGGTCGCGCTCCTCCTCGGTGCCGTCGGCGATCACCTCGGACAGCGGCACCCCCTCAAGCCACTCCGTCACCAGCACCTGGTCGCTCTGGTGCACCACGGCCGGCACCACCACGTCCGGGTCGCCGGCGAACTCCGCGGCGTGTGCCCGCTGGGCCTCGGCCTCCAGGGCGTAGTCCAGCTCTTCGGAGACCCGGTCGCGCAGCTCGGTGATGAGCGGCTTGACGTCCATGCCAGGGATCAGTGGTCCGAGCAGCCGCGCGAACCGGCTGAGCTGCGTCAGGTCCGACAGCAGCGCCGCGCCGGCCCCCGGATACTGCACCTTGACGGCCACCTCGCGACCGTCGTGCCACACCGCCCGGTGCACCTGCCCGATCGACGCCGCAGCGGCCGGCTTGTCCTCGAACTCCTCGAACAGCTCCCGCCAGTCCGCGCCGAGCCGCTCGGCCAACACGGCGTGCACGGTGCTGGTCGGCAGCGGCGGGGCCGCTTCCTGGAGCTTGGTCAGGGCCGCGCGGTAGGGACCGGCGACCTCCTCGGGCAGCGCCGACTCGAAGACGGACAGCGCCTGCCCGAACTTCATCGCACCGCCCTTCAACTCGCCGAGCACCTTGAACAGCTGCTCCGCGGTGCGCTGTTGGAGCTCCCGGCCGACGATCTCGGCGGACTTGCCGCCGATCCGTTTGCCCAGGCCCCAGGTGGCGCGGCCGGCGAACCCCAGTGGCAGCGCGGCCAGCTTGGCGGTGCGGGTGACCGCCTTGCGGGGAAGATCAGACATGCGCCCCTCCAACTCACACCGTCCCCTACCGGGGTTACCCCGTCATTGTTGCGTGTCGCGGCCGAGGATCCGAGGTGTCGGCGGTGCCCCGTCCACCGGCGGCGCCGCAGCCGCAAGCGGGATGCGGGGCGATCCGCACCGTCCGCACGCCCGCGCACGGCAACGGCAGCTCCATCCGCGCCCCGGTGCACGGCGGCGGCTCGCCGTCGAGGAACGCCAGCGCCTGGACGGCGGCGAGCCCCGCGACCGCCGTCGCCAGCGCCGCGTCGCAGGCCGGTACCGCCGGTGTGCCGCGGCCCGAACGCCACTGCGCCAGCAGCCGCGGCCAGGCCGGCTCGGCGTCCGTACGGCGGAGTTGGTCGCAGCCGGCGCAGGCCGAGACGCCGGGCACCACGAGCGGGCCCACCACCCCGGTGCCCTCCAGCACCCCCGCGTAGAGGTGCGGGACGCCGGCGGCGAGCAGCGGCTCCGCGAGCACCGGGTCGGGGGCGTACGCGCCGAGGCCGTCGCGCGGGGCGAGCACCAGGAGGCAGACGCCCGGCTCGCCGGCCTCGGTGACCGGGCCGGCGGGCCGGGGCCGTCGGCTCCACGGGGCGGACTCCCGGACCAGCCGCTCGGCGGCCGCGGCCCGCCGCTCGCCGATCTGGCCGGGGGTCGGCCCGCCCGGGACCACGTCCCACGGCGCGACCGTGCCGCCGTCCACCACGTCCACCCGGCCGACCCCCGAGGCGGACAGCAGCGCCGCGACCTGGGCGCCGACCCGCCCGGCCCCCTTGACCTTCACCCGGACCGACCGGCGCGCCCCCAACTGCGCCAGCGGCCCCGCCGCCTCCGGGCGCTGCCGTACCGACAGGGCGGCCAGATCCGCCCGCAGCCGCTCGACGGCCCGGTCGTCGGCCCGCACGGCGCCGTTCGCCGGCCCGTCCGTCGCCGGTGCCTCCAGGAGCCCGGCCGCACCGAGCCGCGCCACCACCCCGCGCGCCCGCTCCGGCGTCACGTCCAGCGCCACGGCCGCGTCGAGCAGTTGCGACAGCGAGCGGGTGCCGTCGATCAACTCCAGGAAGCTGCCGGTCGCGAGGTCGACCGGGCCGACCACCCGGGCATGCGCCGGCGCCACCCCGAACCGCACCGTCTCCCGGTCCCGCCAGCCGCGCCGCAGCGCGGGCTTGAGCATCGGATGCACGTCATCCGCCCCCGTTCCGTCTCGTCCGGCCTCCAGCATGCGCCGGCCGGGAGCCGGCCCCGAAGTTATCCACAGGCGGGCCCGGAGTCGTACAAGCGGTGCACGCCGGGGGCGTTCAGGTGGCGAACCGTCCGCGGGTCGGGACTTCCCCCAGTGCCAGCGGGTAACGTCGGGCGCGTGCCCGCCGACCCTTCCCCGCGCGGATCCGGGGAGACGCCCCTGCGCCGCGCCGCCGACCGCCCGCGGCGGGCCGAGCCGAGCCCGCCGGCCCGCCCGGTCGAGGTGCGCCGCAGCAGCCGGCGACGCCGGACGGTCTCCGCGTACCGCGAGGGCGACCGCACCATCGTGCTGATCCCGGCCCGGATGTCGCAGGCCGAGGAACAGCGCTGGGTGTCGGTGATGCTGGACAAGCTCACTGCCCAGGAGAGCAAGCGGATGCTCGGCGACGGCGAGTTGGCCGAACGGGCCGAGCGGCTCTCCGGGCAGTACCTCGACGGCCGCGCCCGGCCGGCGTCGGTCCGCTGGGTCACCAACCAGAACACCCGCTGGGGATCGTGCACCCCGGCCGAGGGCAGCATCCGGCTGTCGCACCGCCTCCAGGGCATGCCGGAGTACGTCATCGACTACGTCCTGCTGCACGAGCTGGCGCACCTCCTCGTCCCCGGTCACGGGCCGGAGTTCTGGCGGCTGTTGGAGCCCTATCCGCGCACCGAACGGGCCCGTGGCTACCTCGAAGGCGTGGTGGCCGCCGACCGGCTGCCGCACCTGCCCGCCGCCCGCCGTCGCTGAACCACCGGCTCCGGCCCGTTCCCCGACGCGCCCCGCCACCGCGGACCGTCGGCGCCAGCCGTTAGCCTGGCGTGGGTAGGGATGCACTGCGAGAGCGGGGGAGGGGCGTTGCACATGGCCAGGGAGTTCCAGCGGGGCCACAAGGCCAGGCTCGCCGATCTGACGGCGGACCGGGACCTGTACGTCGGGGTGCAGATCGCCGGGCCCGGCCTGGCCTTCGACATCAGCTGCTTCGGCCTGGACGCCGACGAGCGGCTCTCCGACGACCGCTACTTCGTCTTCTACAACCAGCCCGCGGCCCCCGAGGACGCGATCCGGCTGCTCGACCCGCAGGCCGGCGACACCGCGTCCTTCCACGTCGCGCTCGACCGCCTCCCCTCGCAGGTCCGCAGGCTGACCTTCACCGCCTCCCTGGACGGCGAGGGGCAGATGGCGCAGGTCGGCCCCGGCTGCCTGCGCCTCGTGGCCGGTGGCCAAGAGGTGGCCCGGTACCCGTTCACCGGCGCCGAGTTCAGCACCGAGCGCGCCGTGATGCTCGGCGACCTCTACGTCAAGGACGTCTGGCGGTTCGCCGCGGTCGGTCAGGGGTTCGACGGCGGGTTGGAGGCGCTGCTGACGAACTTCGGCGGCGAGGTCCTGGAGGAGGACGCCGCCGGCCAGGCCCCGGCCGCGTCCGCCGCCGCGCGGGACGACGCCGACTTCACGCTGTCCCCGCCGGCCGCGGGGCCCGACCCGTCCGCCGCGCCGCCCGCCCTCGCCGCGCCGCCGGCCGTTCCGGCACCGCCCGCGCCGGTCGTCCCCGACCCGCGCGAGTTCGCGCCGCACCCTCCGCAGTCGACGCCGCCCCCGGTGCCGCAGCCGGCCGTCGCGCAGTCCCCGCAGTCCGCCGCCGCGCAGATCCACAGTGCGCCGACGGTCATCGCGCCGCTGGTCCCGCCCGGTGGCCAGGTGCCGCCCCCGGGACTCCAGGGGCCGCCGCCTCCGCCGCCCCCGCCGCCCGGCATCGGCGTACCGCCCCCGCCCCCGCCGTACGGCCAGGCGCCCGGCGGCTACCCGGCCGGTCAGCAGCCGCCCCCGCTGCCGCAGTACGGCCAACAGCCCCCGCAGTACGGCCAACAGCCGCCTCCGCCACCCCCGTACGGGCAGCAGCCCCCGCCGCCCCCGCCGTACGGGCAACAGCCTCCACCGGTGCCCCAGTACGGTCAGCAGCCGCCGCCGGTGCCGCAGTACGGCGCGCCGCAGGGGCCGCCCGTGCCGCTCCCGCCGCCCGCCGCGTACGGGCAGCCCGGCCAGCCGCCGCCGCCTGCCCCGTATGCCCCGAACGCCCCGTACCCGGCGCCGGGCGCGCCGTCTCCTGAGGACGGCGGCACGGGCCCGTGGCACCGTCCCGACGAGCCGGGAGCGCCCAGCGCACCGCACGGCCAACCGCCCCGAGGCTGACCCGCCCGGCCACCCGTCACGCATGCGGCCGGCGCCCGCCCCCAAGGAGGGGCGGGCGCCGGCCGCATGCGTGACGTCCGGTCAGGAAGAAGCCGCGGACAGCCGTGCCCGGGTGTCCGCCACCAGGCGCACCACCGACGCGTCGGCGACCGCGGGCACCTCGTCGTAGCGGAACCAGCGCAGGTCCAGCGACTCGTCGCTGATCTCCGCCACCGCATCGGCGGGCGCCAGCGCGGCGTACTGCACGTCGAGGTGGACCGCACAGGGCGTCTGGTGCCGGTCCAGGCGCACCGGCGCGCCGCCCAGCAGCGTCAGCCCGTGCGCGATCCCGGACTCCTCACGCGCCTCGCGCAGCGCCGCATCGGCCAACGAGGCGTCCTCGGGCTCGCAGTGACCGCCCATCTGGAGCCACATCTCCAACTTGCGGTGCAGGGTGAGCAGCACCCGCCCGCCGGCCGGGTCGATCACCAGCGCGCTGGCCGTGACGTGCCCGTCCTTGCACGGCTTCCACATGCCGTCCTGATGGGTCACGAGGTGGTCCAGGTAGGCCAGCCGCAGCTGCTCCTGGTCAGCCGACGGCGCGGGCCACTCCTTGAGCACCCGCGCCGCGTCCGCGTGCAGGCTCACTTGGCGCCGTCACCCTTGCCCTCGGCCGGCCCGTCCTCGGGGCCCTCGGCGGCGTCGTCCCCGGCCCGCTTGGTCAGGTCCGGGCCGCCGCCGCTCGCCGCCTCGCCCAGCATCTTGTCGAGCTCGGAGAAGTCCGCGTGCTCGTGGTGGACGAAGCCGTCCGGGTCGTCCAGGTCGGCCGCCGTCGGCAGCATGTCCGGGTGCTCCCACAGGCCGTCGCGGCCGTCCAGGCCCCGCGCGTCCGTCAGGGAGGCCCACAGTCGCGAGGCGTCGCGCAGCCGCCGCGGACGCAGCTGGAGCCCGATCAGGGTGGCGAAGGTCTGCTCGGCCGGGCCGCCGGTGGCCCGGCGCCGCCGCAGCGTCTCGCGGAGCTTGTCGGCGGACGGCAGGTGCGGCTTGGCGGCGGCGTGCACCACCGCGTCCACCCAGCCCTCGACGAGCGCCAGCGCGGTCTCCAGACGGGCCAGGGCGGCCTTCTGCTCCGGGGTGTCCTCGGGCTGGAACATGCCGCCCTGGAGGGCGTTCTGCAGCTCCTCGGGGTGCTGCGGGTCGATCTGGCCGACCATGTCCTCCAGCTTGGACGTGTCGACCTTGATGCCGCGCGCATAGCCCTCCACGGCACCGAAGAGGTGCGAGCGCAGCCACGGCACGTGGGAGAAGAGCCGCTGGTGGGCGGCCTCGCGCAGGGCGAGGTAGAGCCGCACCTCCTCCTCCGGGACTCCCAGTCCGGCGCCGAACGCCTTGACGTTCGCCGGCAGCAGCGCGGCCTTCCCGGCGGAACCCAGGGGCAGCCCGACGTCCGTCGAACCGACGACCTCGGAGGCCAGCACGCCCAGCGCCTGCCCGATCTGGGTGCCGAACATCGCGCCGCCCATGGAGCGCATCATCCCGAGCAGCGGGCCGGCCATGGCCTGCATCTCCTCGGGCAGCACGTCGCCCATCGCCAGACCGACCCGCTCGGCGAGCGGGTCGACCAGGTCCTTCCACACCGGCAGGGTCTCCTCGACCCACTCGGCGCGGCTCCAGGCCACCACCGAGCCGGCGCCCGATGGGAGCGACGTCACCCCGTCCAGCCACAGGTCCGCGAGCCGCACGGCGTCCTGGACGGCCGCGCGCTCACCGGAGGAGACGCTGGCGTCCTTGCTACCGTCCTCGGCACCCTGCGCGACGGTCTGGCGCGCGATGTCCTTGGCCATTTCCCAGTTCACCGGGCCGCCCTCGTAGGAGAGCATCTGACCGAGTCGCTGGAAGGCGGCGCCGAGGTCACCAGGGTTCATCTGGCCGCCGGGTCCCCCCATGCCGCCGAAGAGCGCCGCGAACGGGTTGTCCGCGCCGCCGCTCCCGCCGCCGAACCCGAAGGGGTTCGCGGGGCCCTGGCTACCTCCCTGGCCGCCCTTCTTCTCGCCGTTGTCGCCGTCCTCCGGCTCCTCCGGCGGAAGGCCGAATCCAAATGGGGTGTCACTCACGGGTTTCCTCGGCTCGTAGGGCCGCCGGCCCTACGCCGACGGCGGCTGCCCGACATCACCTCCAGCGTAGACACTCGCCCCGCCCTGGGGCTCGGTGCTTCGCTGTCCCGATGGCTGCGGCAGGATGGATGCCACCTGGTACGGACCCGTCCGACGCGCCCGTACTGAAGACAACCGCTGGAGACGCCCGGTGAGTTCCCCAGATCCGACCGTTCGCGCAGCGCGAAACGCTGCCGCCACAGCTGAACAGGCAGACCGCACCCCGGTCGACGCCGACCGGCCGCTGCGCCGTCCCGTCGTCGCCGTCACCGGCGCCGCCTCCGGGGTCGGCGCACTGCTCACCCGTGCCCTGGTCGCCTCCGACGAGGTCAAGCAGGTGGTGGCCATCGACGAACGGCCCGGCGACGTCCCCGAGGCGCTGTGGCACGTCCTCGACGTCCGCGACCCGGCCATCGCCGACAAACTGCGCGGAGTGGACGTCGTCGTCCACCTCGCCCTCGACCTCGACCTGGAGACCGACGCCACGGCCCGCACCGCCTACAACGTGCGCGGCACCCAGACGGTGCTGACCGCCGCCGCGGCCGCCGGCGTCCACCGGGTGGTGCTGTGCACCTCCGCCATGGTCTACGGGGCGCTGCCCGACAACGACGTCCCGCTCGCCGAGGACGCCGAGCTGCGTGCCACCGCCGACGCCACGGGGGTCGGCGACCTCCTGGAGATCGAGCACCTGGCCCACCGCGCCCCGCGCGCCCACCCGGGCCTGAACGTCACCGTGCTGCGCCCCGCCATCCTGGTCGGCGGCACCGACACCGCGCTGACCCGCTACTTCGAGTCGCCGCGCCTGCTGGTCGTCGCCGGGTCCCGTCCGGCCTGGCAGTTCTGCCACGTGGAGGACCTGGTCAGCGCCCTGGAGCACGCCGCCCTGGAGAAGGTCGAGGGCGAGCTGGCGGTGGGCTGCGACGGCTGGCTGGAGCAGGAGGAGGTCGAGGAGCTCTCCGGCATCCGGCGCATGGAGCTGCCGTCGTCGGTGGCGCTGGGCGCCGCCGCCCGGCTGCACCGGATCGGCCTGACGCCGTCGCCCGCCGGGGACCTCGCCTACACCATGCACCCCTGGGTGGTCAGCGGCAGCCGGCTGCACGACGCGGGCTGGCGGCCCCGGTGGACCAACGAGGAGGTCCTCGCCGAACTGCTGGAGGAGGTCGCCGGCCGGCACACGGTCGCCGGACGGCGCCTCGGCCGCAAGGACGCCACCGCCGCCGGCGCCGCCGGTGCCACCGTCGCCCTGCTGGGCACCGCGGCCCTGGTCCGCCGCGCCCGCAAGGCCCGCCGCCGCATCTGACGCCCCCCGGGCCGGCGTCCGGCAGGCCCGTGCGGCGGGCCCGGGAGGGCCGCGGACTGTACGAGCCTCCAAAACGGGCCCCCGGACGCCCGGTGGAAACGGCCATTCCCCAAGGGGTACCCGGTACGGCACGATGGGACCATGTCTGGCACGCACACCCCGCCGTCCATCCACCACGACCACCCTGGTGAGCAGGGCGCCGAGGACCCCATCCGGCTCCTGGAGATCCGCGACGGCGCGCTGTCCGTGGACGAGGTCTTCGCGGCCGTCGGGGACCGCGCGGCGGGCGGCACGGCACTCTTCGTCGGCACCGTCCGCTCGCACGACGGGGGCTCGGACGTCGACGGACTGGGCTATTCCGCCCATCCGACCGCGGCGGAGGAGCTGCGTCGGGTGGCCGAGAAGGTCGTCGCCGACTACCCGGTCCGCGCGCTGGCCGCCGTCCACCGGGTGGGCGATCTGGCCATCGGCGAGCTGGCCGTGGTCGTCGCGGTCTCCTGCCCGCACCGCGCCGAGGCGTTCGCCGCCTGCCGCAAGCTGATCGACGACCTCAAGCACGAGGTCCCCATCTGGAAGCACCAGACGTTCTCGGACGGCGCCGAGGAATGGGTCGGCGCCTAGGCACCGCCTTTGCGGGACGGCCGCCCGACGGTGCCGCGCGGCTGAACCGACGCCCCGGCTGCGGCCGAACCGGTACCCGAGCTTCCGGTTGCGTAACCGGCTCCCCGGCACCAGCGTTGACCTGGCAGATGGTTAATCTGCTTATTCGTCGATCGCGGGCGCACAAGGGGTAGGGAGGTCGCCATGGGAGCGCTGCTCTGGCTGCTGATTCCGGTGCTGGCCGGGCTGGTCGCCGCGCTGTGGAGCAGTTGGGCCATGCGCAACCGCCGGACCGGGGACGTCGCCGAGCTGGCGGGGTACGCCCGGTTCCGCGCGGCCATGGAGAAGCAGCACGCCGCGGCCGTCGCCCCGACCGTCCCCGAGCGCGTCTCGGACCCGGTCTGACGGCTGCCGGCACCCGGCCCGGCCGTCGGCCCCCGGACGGACGGCCCCGCGGGCCGGTTGTCATACCCGTCCCGTACTGTCGTTCCATGCCACGCCGCACCGCGACGCTGCTCGCCTCGACCCTGATGCTGATCGCGCTGCTCTGTGCCGGGGTGCTGATTCCCGTCCCGTACGCCGAGATGTCGCCGGGGCCGACGGTCAACACCCTCGGTGACCACAACGGCGAGCCGGTCCTGCAGATCTCCGGGCGGAAGACGTATCCGACGACCGGCAACCTCAACATGACGACGGTCCGGGTCACCGGGCCGGACTACAACATGAACCTCTTCGAGGCGGTCTACGGCTGGCTGGACCCGAGCAGCGCGGTGGTGCCGCACAAGACGCTCTACCCGGACGGCCAGACGGCCGAGCAGGCCGACCAGCAGAACGCCGAGGAGTTCTCCCAGTCCCAGGAGAGCGCCAAGGTCGCCGCGCTCCAGCAGCTGCACGTCCCGGTCGCCAGCCAGACCGTGGTGGGCGCCGTCGTCAAGGACAAGCCGGCCGACGGGCTGCTGCACGCCGGCGACGTGATCAAGGCGGTGGACGGCAAGACCGTCCAGCAGGCCGGCGACGTCGCCAAGCTCGTCACCCGGCACAAGCCGGGCGAGAAGGTGGTCTTCACCGTCATCCCGGCCAAGGACGCGGCCGCCGCGGAGAAGCAGGGCAAGCGGCCCGAGGGCCCCGAGAAGCAGGTCGCGATCACCACGGTGGCGGACGGCGGCCGTGCGGTGGTGGGCATCCAGGCCCAGGTGGACCACGTCTTCCCGTTCACCATCGACGTGAAGCTCGCCGACGTCGGCGGTCCGAGCGCCGGCCTGATGTTCGCGCTCGGCATCGTCGACAAGCTCACCCCGGGCGGGAACCTCACCGGCGGCAAGTTCGTCGCCGGCACGGGCACGATCGACGACCAGGGCAAGGTCGGCCCGATCGGCGGCATTTCGATGAAGACCATCGGCGCGCGGGACAAGGGCGCGGAGTTCTTCCTGACGCCCGCGGAGAACTGCGCGGCCGCCGCGAAGGACACCCCCAGCGGCCTGAAGCTGGTCAAGGTCGGCACCATAGGGGACGCGGTCAAGGCGCTGGAGAAGATCCGCAACCACGACACCGCCGGCCTGCCGAGCTGTAGCCCGGCAGGCCGGTAGCGGCGCCGCCGTCGGCGACTACTCCTCGAAGGTCGCCGACAGTGCGTCCGCGAGGCCGGGGACCAGCGCCTTGCCGGTGAGCACCTCGGAGGTGGAGTCCTTCTCGCGCAGGCGCAGCGCCGATTCGCGGGAGCCGTCCCGGAGGACGGCCACCGTCATCCGCACCTCCTGGCGCTCGGGGTGTTCGGCGACCCACTTGGCGAGCTGCTTCTCGGACATGCCCGCCGGTTCGGCCTCCTCGGCGGACGGCGGGAGCATCAGCCGCTCCACGGCCAGTGCGCAGCCGACGACGGCGTCCGGCCAGGCGATGGTGGCGAGGAACTCGTCCAGCGGCGCGCCGGCCGGGATCTCGTCCTGCTCGATGGGGGTCAAGGACGCGCCGACGGAGTCGTCGATGCCCAGTTGGGCGGCGAGCGAGGGCTCCTGAGCACGGAGCTTCACGGTGTCGACGAGGGCGAACAAACGGGCGGGCTGGTCCCAGCCGAGCCCGGCGGTGTACTCGTCGATTTCGAGCACCGCACGGGTCAGGGGGTCGCCGGCGAGGGGGGTGCCGTCAACGGGGAGGTTGGTCATGCCCAACATCGTGCCTTGTACACCCCGGAAATCGGGAACCGAGTAAAGCCGTCGTAAGTTGCATCACTGGGTCCTACTATCGCCGGGCCTGCTCCACACGACAGCGAACTTCGAGGTGCGCACCTTGGCTTTCCAGATGCCGGACCGCGGCGGAGGCCCCACCGGGCCACGGATCAGAGTCGGCCGACCGTCGCGGCGGTTCAGGACCCTGCTCATGACGTTGGGCGTACTGGCCGTACTGGCCATGCTCTTCGTGATGTTCTCGGGATTCTGGACCGACTGGCTCTGGTACCGGTCGGTCCACTTCTCCTCGGTCTTCACCACCACCCTGTGGACCAAGATCGGTCTGTTCTTCGCCTTCGGCATCGTGATGGCGATCGCCGTCGGCATCAACGTCTGGCTGGCGCATCGACTGCGGCCGCCGCTCAGCGCGATGTCCACGGAGCAGCAGAGCCTGGACCGCTACCGGATGGGCATCGCCCCGTTCAAGAAGTGGGCGCTGGTCGCGGTCACCGCGGTGATCGGGCTGATCGCCGGGGCCTCCGCCTCCGGTGAGTGGCGGACGTGGCTCCAGTGGGTCAACGGCGTCCCGTTCGGCACGACGGACCCGCAGTTCCACAAGGACGTGTCGTTCTACGCCTTCGATCTGCCGTGGTACCGCTTCCTGTTGAGCTTCGGCTTCGCCTGCGTGGTGCTGTCCCTGGTGGCCGCCGCGCTCACCCACTACCTCTACGGCGGGCTGCGGCTGACCAGCCCCGGTTCGCGGGCGACCGCCGCCGCCACCGGTCACCTCTCGGTGCTGCTGGGCCTCTTCGTCTCCCTGAAGGCGGTCGCCTACTGGCTCGACCGGTACGGCCTGGCGGTGAAGTCCAGCGGCCTGAAGTCGGCCGACAACTGGACCGGTCTGCGCTACGTGGACGCCAACGCCTACCTCCCGGCGAAGACCATCCTGTTCTTCATCGCGGCGATCTGCGCGGTGTTGTTCTTCGCCACCCTGTGGCGGCGCACCTGGCAGCTGCCGGTGATCGGGTTCGGCCTGATGGTGCTCTCCGCCGTCCTGATCGGCGGGCTGTACCCGGCGATCGTCCAGAAGTTCCAGGTCCAGCCGAACGAGCAGGCCAAGGAAGCCCCGTACATCGAGAAGAACATCAAGGCGACCCGGGATGCGTACGACATCCGGGACTCCGATGTGACGTCGTACAAGGGCAACTACAAGCCGACCTCCGACGAGGACAGCCAGCGGCTGCGGGACGACGCCGACACCGTCGCCAGCATGCGGCTGCTGGACCCGAACGTGGTCTCGCCGGCCTTCCAGCAACAGCAGCAGGTGCGGTCCTACTACCAGTTCCCGTCCACCCTGGACGTCGACCGGTACAAGGACAAGGACGGCAAGGAGCAGGACACCGTCATCGGTCTGCGCGAGCTGAACCTCGCCGGCATCCCCGAGCGCAACTGGATCAACGACCACTTCAAGTACACCCACGGCTACGGCGCGGTCACCGCCAAGGGGACCGAGATCGCCGACGGCGGCGGCCCGCAGTACACCGAGTCCGACCTGCCCTCCAAGGGCCAGCTCCCGCCGCACGAACAGCGCGTCTACTACGGCGAGAAGACCACCCAGTACTCCATCGTGGGTGGGCCGCAGAAGGAGCTGGACTACTCCGACGACAGCGGTGAGAAGAGCTACCGCTACCAGGGCAAGAGCGGCGTCAGCCTGTCCAACCCGATCAACCGCGCCGCGTACGCGGTGGCGTTCGGGGAGCCGCAGATCCTCTACTCCGGCGCGATCGGCGACGGTTCGCGGATCCTGTACAACCGCACCCCCAAGGAGCGCGTCGAGTCCGTCGCCCCCTGGTTGACCATCGACGGCGACGCCTACCCGGCGGTGATCGACGGCCGGATCCAGTGGATCGTGGACGCGTACACCACGAGCAACGGCTACCCGTACGCCTCCCGCACCACCCTGGGGGACAGCACCGCCGACTCGCTCACCAACGGCCAGCGCGCGGTGGTGGCCCAGCAGAACCAGGTCAACTACATCCGCAACTCCGTCAAGGCGACGGTCGACGCGTACGACGGCACGGTCAAGCTCTACCAGTGGGACACCAAGGACCCGGTCCTCAAGACCTGGATGAAGGCGTTCCCCGGCACGGTCGAGAAGAAGGGCGACATCAGCCCGGACCTGCTGGCGCACCTGCGCTACCCGCAGGACCTCTTCAAGGTGCAGCGCCAGCTGCTGACCACGTACCACGTCACCGACCCCGGCACCTTCTACACCGGTTCGGAGCGCTGGCAGATCCCCAGCGATCCGACCACCAAGTCGGGCAACGCGGTGCCGCCGTACTACCTGAGCATGAAGATGCCGGGCCAGAAGCAACAGGCGTTCTCGCTGACGACGACCTTCACGCCCAACAAGAAGGACAACCTGGGCGCCTTCATGGCGGTCGACGCCGATGCGACGAGCAACGACTACGGCAAGATCAGATTGCTGAAGCTGCCCGCGCAGACGCCGGTGCCGGGCCCGCAACTGGCGCAGTCGAAGTTCAACTCCGATCCGACGATCGCCAACGAGCTGAACATCCTCAAGAAGTTCGGTGACTCGGAGATCGAGTACGGCAACCTGCTGACCGTCCCCCTGGACGAGGGGTTGCTCTACGTCGAACCGGTCTACCTGCGCGGCGCCAACACCAACTACCCGCTCCTGAAGAAGGTGTTGGTGAGCTACGGCGACAGCAAGCCCGTCCTGGAGAACAGCCTCAAGGACGCACTGGACGTCGTCTTCGGCAAGAAGGCGCCGACCACCGGCTCGGAGCCCCCGCCCGGCGGCGGCCAGACCGGCGAGCAGCCGCCGCCGTCCGGCCAGACCGTGCAGCAAGCGCTGTCGGACGCCGAGAAGGCGTACGACGACGGCGAGAAGGCGCGGGTGGCCGGCGACTGGGGCGCGTACGGCGACGCCCAGAAGCGGCTGAAGGCCGCGCTGGACCGGGCCGCCAAGGCGTCCGAGAAGGGCGGCAAGTCCGGCAGTTGAGCACTGCCGGAGACCGTGGCCCGGTGGCCGCCGGTGCGAACCGGCGGCCACCGGGGCCCATGTGTCAACAGTGGTCCCCGTGGCGTGATAGGTTGAAGTCACAACGGCGCGGGGTGGAGCAGCTCGGTAGCTCGCTGGGCTCATAACCCAGAGGTCGCAGGTTCAAATCCTGTCCCCGCTACTGATAGACCAAGGCCCGGATTCCTTGAGAATCCGGGCCTTTGTCATGCGTTCGGGTCAAAGCTCGCCACGGGCGGGTCGGACAACCCATGGGGGAAAACCGTGTGCTTGAGTTTGGCATGTCGCCGTGTCGGGAAGTCGACAAACCGCTGAAGTGACCTCACCGGCTGCGGTATACCAGGTGTACGCGGGTAACAGGTGATGCGACGATGGTTCTTATGGGGGACAAGGCAAGGTTGTTGGAGACGGACCGGTTTGTGCAGGCGCCCGACGACGGGCGCGATTCCGAAATGGCGATGGACGCGATGGAGGCCGACGGCGCGGCCGAGGCGTCCGACGCGGTCACCGAGTCCGGGTACCGCCGCGCCGCCGAGGCGGGCGACACCGCCGCCATGAGCGCACTGGGCGCGATGCTGCTGCGCCGCGGCGACCTCGACGCAGCCGAGCCCCACCTGCGCTCCGCGGCCGCCGCCGGGGACCGGGCGGCGGCGAACAACCTCGGCGTCCTCCTCCACCAGCGCGGCTACGGCGACGAGGCCGCCGGCTGGTGGCGGATCGCCGCCGTCGCCGGCTCCGCCGCCGCGGCGCACGCGCTGGGACGGCACTATCGCGAGCGCGGTGACGAGCCGGCCGCCGAGTACTGGCTGCGCCAGTCCGCCGAGTCCGGCCACTACCTGGGCGCCTACGCCCTCGCCGACCTCCTGGAGCACCGCGGGGACATCGGCGCCGAGCGCTGGTTCCGGGCCGCCGCCGAGCGCGGCCACCGCGAGGCGGCCTACCGCCTCGCCCGGGTCATCGAGGACGGGCGCGGAGGTGACCGGCGGGCGGTGCCCGCCTACGGGGAGTTGACGCAGCAGGCCGAGGCCGAGCAGTGGTACCGCCAGGCCGCCGCCCGCGGCCACCGACGGGCCGCGCTGCAACTCGGCGCGCTGCTGGAGGAGCGCGGCGACGTCCAGGAGGCCGGTCGCTGGTACCTCTCCGCGGCCAAGGACGGCGAGGCCCGCGCCGCCTGCGCGCTGGGCTTCCTGCTGCGCGACGCCGGGGACGAGGAGAGCGCCGCCGAGTGGTGGCGGCGGGCCGCGCAGGACGGCGACGGCAACGCCGCCAACGCCCTGGGGGCGCTCCACGCCGACCGCGGCGAACTCCAGAGCGCCGAGCGCTGGTACCGCGCCGCGCTGGACGCCGGCGACGTCAACGGCGCCTACAACCTCGGCCTGCTCTGCGCCGAACAGGGCCGGCCCGGCCGGGGCGAGCAGTGGTACCGCCGCGCCGCGTACGCCGGACACCGCGAGGCGGCCAACGCCCTGGCCATCCTGCTGCTCCAGCGCGGCGACGCCTCCGGGGCGGAGCCGTGGTTCTCCAAGGCGGCCGAAGCGGGCAGCGTGGACGCCGCGTTCAACCTCGGCATCCTGTTCGCCGGCCGCGGCGAGGAGCGGTTGGCGCGCTCCTGGTACGAGCGGGCGGCGGCCGCCGGGCACACCGAGGCGGCGCTCCAGGTCGCCATAGCGCAGCTGCGCGACGGCGACCTCCAGGACGCCGAGCGGAACCTGCGCTGTGCGGCCGGCGGCGGCAGCGCCGAGGCGGCGTTCCGGCTCGCCGACCTCCTCGACCGCCGGTCCGCGGACGACGAGAGCCGGCAGTGGTACGAGCGGGCCGCCCGGCAGGGTCACCGTCGCGCCCAGGTCCGGGTTGGCATGTTCGCGGCGGCTCGGGGCGACGCGGTGGAGGCGGCCACCTGGTACCGCGCCGCGGCCGAGGCCGGCAGCCGCAACGGGGCCTTCAACCTCGGGCTGCTGCTGGCCCGCGAGGGCAGCCTTCCCGAGGCCGTCCTGTGGTGGCAGCGCGCCGCCGAGAGCGGCCACGGCCGGGCGGCGCTGCGACTGGCGTTGATCGCGGCCCGGCGCGGGGCGCTCGCGGAGGCTCAGCGCTGGTGCGCACGGGCCGTGGAGCTCGGACCGCCCGAGGTGGCGGAGCGGGCGGCCCGGTTGCGGACGGCGCTCCAGGAGGAGTTGAGCGCCTGACGGCCGGCCGGCGAAGGTCGGGGACCGGATGCCCGGGATGCGGTCGAACGGACCGGTTCCCGGGCACTGCTCCCGGGGCGGGCGGAAGGGATTTGCGCTGGTCGTCGCGGTGGGGTTAAAGTAAACACACAACGGCGCGGGGTGGAGCAGCTCGGTAGCTCGCTGGGCTCATAACCCAGAGGTCGCAGGTTCAAATCCTGTCCCCGCTACTGAAACCGAAGGCCCGGATCCCTTGAGGATCCGGGCCTTCGGTGTGTTCGGGACGTCGGCTACGGGCGGTGTCCGACGGCCTCCGCGTATAGGTCGCGGTCGACGAGCTTGGCCTCCGGCAGCGGTGCACCCTTGGTGACGCCGGCGTCACGGTAGGCCCTCTGGAGCCGGTCGGTGGTGCCCTTCCTGATCTCCCAGTCCATCCGGAGCGGGGGCACCGACGCGAGGATCTTCGGATCGACCTTCAGCAGCCCGGCCAGTTCCGCGACGAAGGACCGGTCCGCCTTGTAGTCGCCGGCGAAGTAGGTGTTGACGGTGCGGAGGTAGGCGCGGAGGAAGGCGACGCCGGCGTCCGGGTCCTGCTGGAGCAGGTTGGGGCCGTAGAGGGCGCCGCCGAGCGGCTCGCCCTGCGGCTGGCCGCCGAGGAAGGCGTACTGCTTGTTGCCGTCCACCTGGCGCCACACCGGGTCCAGCAGCCAGGCGGAGTCGACGCCGCCGCCGGTCAGGGCGGTGAGGACGTCGGCCGAGCCGAGTTGCTGGAAGGTGACGGAATCCAGGGCGGCGCCGTGGGCGGCGAAGGCCCGGTCCATCGGGTACATGATCACCGAGCCCTTGCCGATCATGGTGCCCAGCGTCGCGCCCTTCAGGGGCACCGAGGACGGGTCCTGCCCGTTCTTGAGCCGGACCCACAGGCCGCTCCGGGACTTCGGGCCGGGGGAGAAGTTCCCGGCCACCCAACGGATGTCGAAGCCGCCGTTGACGCCGTTGACCACGGCGGCCTCCGGGGCCGCCCACAGGACGTCCACGTCGCCCTTGGCCAGGAGGGGCAGCGCGTCCGGGGTCGGCAGCACCTTCAACCGGACGTCCAAGCCCTCCTTGCGGAACTCGCCCTTGGCCAGGGCGAGTCGCAGCGGCGCGACGTACTCGGCGCTCAGGGTGCCGGTGGCGACGGTGAGGGTGCGGCGCTTGCCGAGCGGCGCGGGCGCCGGCGTCCCCTTGGCGCAACGGGCCGGGGCGCGGCCGGGCGAGAGGTCGGCGGGGTCGGTCCAGGAGCCGGCGCCGCAGCCCGGTACCGCCTTGATGGCGCGCGGCTTGGCGGGGGCGGTGGCGACCGGACCGGCGGCGCAGCCCGCACTGAGGGCGAGCGCGGCGATCAGGACGGCGACGGCGAGGGGCGGTCGGGGGCGGATGCGGGTGTGCATGGGACCTCCGTACGGGCCGGTGTTCCGGGGGTTCGGGGGCCTGGGGGTGCCCGGGGACGGTAGGCGCGGGGTGCGGGGCGGCTTCAGTTCTGCGTCCGGCCGCGGTCGCGGGGCGCCCAGGGGGTGAGGAACCGCCCGGCCAGCCGCACCAGTTCGGAGAAGAGCACGCCGAGCACGGCCACGCAGACGATGCCGACGAACATCACGTCGTTCTGGAACAGCGCCCGCGAGTCGAAGATCAAGTGGCCGAGTCCGTCGGCCGCGGCGATCTGTTCCGAGGCGACGATCACCAGGACGGCCACGCCGGCGGCGATCCGTGCGCCCACGAGGACGGCGGGCAGCGACGCGGGCAGCAGCACGTGCCGGAACATCTGCCAGCGGCTGGCGCCGAAGACCCGGCCGGCGTCCCGGTGGCCGGCCGGCACCGCGAGCACCGCGGCCATCGTGGAGATCCAGACGAAGAAGAAGACGGTGGCCGCCACCAGGGCGACCTGCGGGCCCTCGCCGAGCCCGAACATGTTGAGGAAGATCGGCAGCAGGGCCAACTTGGGGACGACGTAGAGGGCGTCCAGGAGCGGCTCCAGGGCGGCGCGCACCAGCGACAGGGAGCCCATCAGCAGGCCCAGCAGATAGCCGCTGACGGTTCCGGCGGCGTAGCCGGCCAGGACGCGCTGGAGCGTCGCGCGGACGTCCGGCCACAGCTCGCCGGCCAGGGCCCGGTGCCAGCCGTCGGCCAGGATCGTGGAGGGCGCGGGGTAGACCCGGGCGTCGATCCAGGACCGGGCGGCGGCCAGTTGCCATACGAGGACCAGCAGCACCGGGACGGCGACCGCGAGGGTGAGTTCGAGGGTGCGTCGGCGGCGGTGGGCGCGTTCCGGCCTGAGTTCCTGGGGGCCGGGGCGGCGGACCAGGAGGCGGTCGGCGGCGGGTCCGTCCTTGTCGAGGGCGGTGGTCATGCGGGGACGGCCCCCTCGGGTTCGGCGGTGGTCCGGCCGGCCACCTCGCCGCGCAGCAGCTCCCACAACTCGGCCTTCAGCGCGGCGAATTCGGGGGCGGCGCGCACCTCTGGGGTGCGCGGGCGGGTGAACGGCGGTCGGCGTTCGGCGATGATCCGGCCGGGTCGGGCGGACATCACCAGGACCCGGTCGCCGAGGACCAGGGCCTCTTCGAGGCTGTGGGTGATGAAGAGGGTGGTGGTGCGGGTGGTCTGGGTGAGGGCGAGCAGCTCGTCCTGGAGGATGGTCCGCAGCTGGGCGTCCAGGGCCGCGAACGGCTCGTCCATCAGCAGGATCTCCGGTTCCACGGCGAGTGCCCGGGCGATGGCCACGCGCTGGCGCATGCCGCCGGAGAGGGCGGCTGGATAGGCGGTCGCGAAGTCGGCGAGCCCCATGCGGGCCAGCCAGGACCGGGCCCGGCGGTCGGCTTCCTTGCGGGGCACGCGCTGGACGTCGAGCCCGAAGCGGACGTTGGCCAGGACGGTCTTCCAGTCGTAGATGCCGTAGTCCTGGAAGATCATCGCGGTCGGGCGGTCGGAGCCGGTCCGCAGCTCCAACTCGCCCGCGCTGGGCCGCAGGAGACCCGCGGCGATCCGCAGCAGGGTCGACTTCCCGCATCCGGACGGCCCCACGACGCAGACGAACTCGCCGGGCGCGATCTCCACGTCCACCGGCCCGAGCGCGGCCAGCGCCCGACCGCCCCGCCCGAACGTCCGCGCCAGCGCGCGAGCCCGGAGGGCCGGGGGAGCGGTTGCGGCGGACGGTGTGGTGGATGCGGGTGAGGTGGGCGATCTGAGGGGCCCGTGAGAGGTGGTTGGGGTGGGTGGTGCGGATGGAGTGAGGTCGGCGGAGGTGGTCGGCGGGGGCGTAGGGGCGGGGGACGGGTGCGGCTCTCCCACGAGGTGCTCCTTGCGGAGTGCGGACAACGTGCCGTCGGGGCGCCGGCCGGGCGCTCCCGGGCGGCCCGGGACGCGGGCGGTCCCGATGGCCGAAAAGCGCGGCGCGCCGACGATATGACGGGTCGTCAGATCTGGGCAAGGGGCGTGCGGGGCGGGGCGGCGGGGGCGGGGCGAGCGGGGGGCCGGCCGTGGAGTGGGCGGAACGGGGCTCGGGTGCTGGTCGGAGGCCCGTTCGCGGCCGGCGGGCGGCGGGGGTTCGTCGACCGGGTCCGGGTGTGCCGCCCGCGGAGGGGGCTGCCGTCCGGCGGTGCGCTGGGGGCGCACGAGGCCCATGGGGTGCCGGAGGCGCATGGGGAGGCCGGACGGGCCGGAAGGGGATGCGGGGCGGGTCCCGAGGGGGGTGCCGGGCGCGGCTCGACGCTCACGAGCCGGGCCGGGTGCGCTGCTGTGGGGCGGTGGCCTGGGGTGCGGCCCGGACGGGGGCCGGGCCGCGGTCAGGACGTGGTGCTGCAGTTGGGGCAGATGCCCCGGTAGGTCACGGTGACCTCGGAGACCTCGAAGCCGTAGCGCTCCGGCATGGGGAGTGCGGAGAGCGGGTCGCCGTGCAGGTGCACGTCGCGGATCGTGCCGCAGCGCGCGCAGACGAGGTGCTGGTGGTCGTGGTGGGCGTTGGGGTCGTAGCGCTTGGCGCGGCCGTCGGTGCTCACCTCGATGACCTCGCCGAGCGAGACCAGCTCGCCGAGGGTGTTGTAGACCGTGGCGCGGGAGATCTCGGGGAGGCGCTCGGACGCCTTGGCGTGCACTTCGTCGGCGGTGTAGTGGACGTGGTCCCCGTTCAGGACCTCGGCGACGACGCGGCGCTGTGCGGTCAGCCGCCAGCCGCGTCCCCGGAGTCGTTCGAGCAGGTCACTCATGCCAATCACCTATCAGTCAGATAGACACCAGGGTAGCAGCGGTGGTCCATCACCGGATCGAGTACGACTTTCGGGTACTTCTTGACTTAGACATTGTCCAATGTAGGATCGGTTACGGCGCAAGCCAAGGGCAGGTGTACGAAGACTTCAGGAGGCGCACGTGTCGGTAGAGACCCCCACCGGACCGCTGACCACAGAGACCGGAGCTCCGGTCGCGGACAACCAGAACAGCGAGACGGCCGGTGTCGGCGGCCCCGGTCTGATCCAGGACCAGCTCCTGTTCGAGAAGCTCGCGCACTTCAACCGCGAGCGCATCCCGGAGCGCATCGTCCACGCCCGCGGCGCCGGTGCGTACGGCACCTTCACGGTCACCGCGGACGTGACGCAGTACACCCGGGCGAAGTTCCTCTCGGAGATCGGCAAGCAGACCGAGACGTTCCTGCGCTTCTCGACGGTGGCCGGCAACCTCGGTGCGGCCGACGCGGTGCGCGACCCGCGCGGCTTCGCGTTGAAGTTCTACACCGAGGAGGGCAACTACGACCTCGTCGGCAACAACACCCCGGTGTTCTTCATCAAGGACGCCATCAAGTTCCCCGACTTCATCCACACCCAGAAGCGCGACCCGTACACCGGCTCCCAGGAGGCGGACAACGTCTGGGACTTCTGGGGCCTGTCGCCCGAGGCCACCCACCAGGTGACCTGGCTCTTCGGTGACCGCGGCATACCGGCCACCTACCGCCACCTGAACGGCTACGGCTCGCACACCTTCCAGTGGAACAACGAGGCGGGCGAGGTCTTCTGGGTCAAGTACCACTTCAAGACCGACCAGGGCATCAAGAACCTCACCCAGGGCGAGGCCAACAAGCTCGCCGGTGAGGACCCGGACAGCCACCAGCGCGACCTGCGCGAGTCCATCGAGCGCGGCGAGTTCCCGACCTGGACCGTCCAGGTGCAGATCATGCCGGCGGCCGACGCGGCCAGCTACCGCTTCAACCCGTTCGACCTGACCAAGGTCTGGCCGCACGAGGACTACCCGCCGATCGAGATCGGCACGCTGGAGCTCAACCGCAACCCGGAGAACATCTTCGCCGAGGTCGAGCAGTCGATCTTCTCCCCGCACCACTTCGTGCCGGGCATCGGTCCGTCCCCCGACAAGATGCTCCAGGGCCGCCTCTTCGCGTACGGCGACGCCCACCGCTACCGCGTCGGCATCAACGCCGACCACCTGCCGGTGAACCGTCCGCACGCCACCGAGGCGCGCAGCCACGGCCGCGACGGCGCGCTCTACGACGGCCGCCACGGCGGTCAGAAGAACTACGAGCCGAACAGCTTCGGCGGCCCCGCCCAGACCGGTCGGCCGCTGTGGCAGCCGCTGGCGGTGTCCGGCGGGACCGGCGAGAGCGCGGCGCCCTCGCACGCCGAGGACGACGACTTCGTGCAGGCCGGCAACCTCTACCGCCTGATGTCGGAGGCGGAGCGGGAGCGGCTGATCAACAACCTGGCGGGCTTCATCGCCAAGGTGTCCCGCGACGACATCGCGCAGCGCGCGATCGAGAACTTCCGCAAGGCGGACGCGGACTACGGCAAGCGGCTGGAGGCCGCGGTCCAGGCCCTGCGCGGCTAGCGGTCCCGTGCGGTCGGGCCGCCGCCCCCGTGGCGGCGGCCCGTCGCAGGGCGACCGACCGTCGCTTGCCGTACAGGCCGAAGAGGCCGGATGCCATGGGGCTCCGGCCTCTTCGTGCTGCCGCGGGGCGGACAACGGCGGTGCGGGGCGGGTGCCCGGCGGTCGGCCGTGCACCCGCCTGCTCGCGCGCCCGGGCGCGGGGGTGCCGCGCCGGGGTGCGCCGGACCCTCGCTCAGGCCGCCGCGGGCGTCCGTTCGGAGACGTCGGACCAGCAACGGATGATGTCGCGGACCGAGACGATGCCGACCGGTTCGAGGTCGTCGAGGACGACGAGGTGGCGGAAGCCGCCGCGGACCATGGCGTCCGCCGCGTCGTCCAGGGTCCAGTCGGGGGCGGCGAAGACCACGTCGGACGTGGTGTGGCCCTGTGCGGTCTCCCGGTCGGGGTCCTCGCCCGCGCCGAGGGAATTGAGGATGTCGCGCTCGGTGAGGATGCCGACGCCGTAGGTGTCCTTGTCGAAGACGACGGCCGCGCCGATGCGGCGGGCCGCCATCAGCCGCGCCGCCTGGCGGAGGGTGTGAGCCGGCCCGATGGTGAGGACCACCGTGCTCATGGCGTCTTTGACGAGCATGGGCATGGAGAAGAGCCACCTCCTTGGGGGAAGTGAACATGCGAAGCGATTCACAAGTTCACAAAGTGGGGGATTCTCATGTTCACATGCTCTCGGGCGCGCGACAAGGGGCAGATGTTGGACGTCAGTCCGAACATCTGCCCCTGTGCAGGTCAGTGGTGGTTTTTCGGGCGAAATTCGATTCCGCGGCGGTGGCTCAGCCCCGGTCGTCGCCGAGGTACGACAGCAGCTCCTCGTGCAGCAGGCCGTTGGAGGCCGCCGCGTTGCCGCTGTGCGGACCCGGCCGGCCGTCCAGGCCGGTGAACTGGCCGCCGGCCTCCTGGACGATCACCGCACAGGCCGCCATGTCCCACAGCGACAGCTCGGGCTCCGCGCAGATGTCCACCGTCCCCTCGGCGACCATCATGTACGGCCAGAAGTCGCCGTAGGCCCGCGTGCGCCAGCAGTCCCGGGACAGGTCGAGGAACCGGGGCAGCTTGTCGCGCTCCTCCCAGCCGGTCAGCGAGGCGTACGCGAAGGACGCGTCCTGGATGCGGCCGACCTCGGAGGTGTGCAGCCGGGACGCCGAGGTGAGGCTGCGGCCGCTGTACGCGCCCAGCCCCTCCGCGGCCCACCAGCGGCGGTTCAGCGCCGGCGCCGAGACCAGCCCGACCACCGGGCGGTCGCCGCCCTCGCCGCGCTCCATCAGGGCGATCAGGGTGGCCCAGACCGGCACGCCGCGGACGTAGTTCTTGGTGCCGTCGATCGGGTCGATGACCCAGCGGCGCGGCCCCGAGCCCTCGCTGCCGAACTCCTCCCCGAGCACCGCGTCACGCGGCCGGGCGCGCTGGAGCTGGCCGCGGATCAGCTCCTCGGCGGATTTGTCCGCCTCGCTGACCGGGGTCATGTCCGGTTTGGTCTCGACCTTGAGGTCGAGGGCCTTGAACCGCTCCATGGTCGCGGCGTCCGCGGCGTCCGCCAGGACGTGTGCCAGGCGAAGATCATCGTGATAGTCGGGCATGTGCGAACAGTATCCACAGGTATACGCGGGATCCACATGGCCATGCCGCGCTCCCGGGTGGTCTGCCCGCCGATGGCGGCCGGACCGGCCCGCGGCAGGTCTTGACAGCCCCTGACGGTACGTCAATTCTGTGCGTGTCCCGCGGTTCGGGCCGAGCCAGGGAGGTGGCGGATGCCCTCGGCGCGCGAGGCACTCCTGGACGCCGCCTACACGGCGCTGCTCGTCCGGGCCTGGGCGGACGTCCGGATGGTGGACGTGGCGGCTGCGGCCGGGGTGTCCCGGCAGACGCTCTACAACGCCTTCGGCAGCAAGGACGGGCTGGCCCGGGCCCTCGTCCGCCGGGAGACCGAGACCTATCTGGCCGGGGTGGAACGGGAGCTGGCCCGCGGCGACGCCGGCGGGCCCGGGCCGACGGCCGACGCGGCCGCCCGGATGACCGCGGCGGCCACCTGGACGCTGCGCACCGCTCGCGCCAACCCGCTGGTCAGGGCGGCGCTGACGGGCTGTTGGGGCGATCGGTTGCCGGTCGGGCAGACGGGGCCGACGGAACTCGTCGGCCGGTTCCGCGAGCGGGCGGTGGCGGCGCTGGCGCCCGGCCGGCCCCGGGAGCAGCTGCCGGCCCTGGACGCCGCGTGCGAGACCGCGGCCCGGCTGACGCTGTCCTGCGTGATCGCCCCGGCCGGCCCGGAGCGGGAGCCGGAGCCCGTGCGGTGGCCGGCCGACGTGCGGGCGGCGGTGCCGCGGCAGCGGACGCGGCCGGCGGCGGAGGCGGAGAGCGCGGCGGTCTCCCGGCTCGTCCGGGGCGCGTTCGCCGGGCTCACCGGTTGAGCCGGGCGCCCCGGCGGGCGTCAGTGCGCCGAGCCGGACAGCTGGAGCCCGACCACCCCGACGATGACCAGGGAGATGGAGACGATCTTCAACGTGGAGACCAGGTCGCCGAGGAAGACCATGCCGTAGATCGCGGTGCCGGCGGCCCCGATGCCGGTCCAGACGGCGTACGCCGGGCCCACGTCGAGCTTGCGCAGCGCCAGCGTCAGCAGGCCGAAGCTGCCGAGTGCGAAGACCGCGAAGGCGATGGTCGGGTAGAGGCGGGTGAAGCCGTGCGAGAGCTTGAGGCAGACCGCGAAGCCGGTCTCCAGCACCCCCGCCACCACGACCAGCAGCCACGCCATATCGCATTGCCTCCGTCAGCTCGGTGACCGCTTCAGCCAGGTGACCACTTCCGACCGGTGGGGACCGCATCGGACCGGTACTGCCGTGAGGGCGATTATGCCCGTGCCCCGGACGGGTGGCAGGGGTTTGCGGCGATCAGTCGCCCTCGCGTCGCTCGCGGGTGGACAGCAGCCGGCGCAGGGAATACAGGCGCGCCGGCTCGGCGTGCCCCCCGGCCACCCACGCGTCCAGCCCGCAGTCCGGCTCGTCGTGGCTGCACGCCCGGGGGCACTCCGCCGTGCCGGACGCCAGGTCCGGGAAGGCGTGGATGACCCGGGACGGGTCGACGTGCGCCAGCCCGAAGGACCGGACGCCCGGGGTGTCGATCACCCAGCCGGTGTCGCCGGGCAGCGGCAGCGCCAGCGCCGAGGTGGTGGTGTGCCGGCCACGACCGGTCACCGCGTTGACGTGCCCGGTGGCCCGGCGGCGTTCCGGCACCAGGGCGTTGACCAGCGTGGTCTTGCCCACCCCGGAGTGCCCCACGAACGCCGTCATCCGGCCGGTGAGCTGCTCCCGGACCCGCGCGGCGGCGGCGCCGTCGGCCAGTTCGTCGCGGTTGGTGACGACGTACGGGACGCCGAGCGCGCCGTAGGACTCCAGCAGCGCGTCCGGTGGGGCCAGGTCCGACTTGGTCAGCACCAGCAGCGGGTCCAGCCCGGCGTCGTAGGCCGCGACCAGACAGCGGTCGATCAGCCGGGGCCGGGGCTCGGGGTCGGCCAGCGCGGTGACGATGGCGAGCTGGTCGGCGTTGGCGACCACCACCCGCTCGAACGGGTCGTCGTCGTCGGCCGTGCGGCGCAGCGTGGAGCTGCGCGGCTCCACCCGCACTATCCGGGCCAAGGTGTCCTTGGCGCCGCTGAGGTCGCCGACCACGGAGACCCGGTCACCGACCACCGCGCTCTTGCGGCCCAGTTCGCGGGCCTTCATGGCGGTGACCTTGCGGTCGTCGATCAGGCAGGTCAGCCGACCCCGGTCGACGGTCAGGACCAGGCCCTCGCGGGCGTCCTCGTGCTTGGGGCGGATGTTCGTCCGCGGGCGGTTGCCCTTGCGGTTGGGGCGGACGCGGACGTCGTCCTCGTCGGGGTTCTTTCCGTAGCGGCGCATGGTGCGGCGGCCCTCAGGCTCTCCGCCCGGCGGGGGACGTCGGATCGAGCATCTCGGTCCACAGCGCGGGGAAGTCGGGCAGGGTCTTGGCGGTGGTGGCGACGTTCTCCACCTCCACGCCCTCGACGGCCAGGCCGATGATCGCGGCGGCGGTGGCCAGGCGGTGGTCCTCGTAGGTGTGGAAGATCCCGCCGTGCAGCGGCCGGGGGCGGATGTGCAGCCCGTCGGCGGTCTCGGTGACGTCGCCGCCGAGTTCGTTGAGCTCCTTGGTGAGCGCGGCCAGGCGGTCGGTCTCGTGCAGCCGCAGGTGCGCGACGCCGCGCAGGGTGGACGGCGAGTCGGCGAGCGCGGCGACCGCGGCGATGCCCGGGGTCAGCTCGCCGACCTCGCTCAGGTCGGCGTCGATGCCCTGGATGCGACCGCTGCCGGTGAAGGTCAGGCCCCGGTCGGTCAGCTCGCAGGAGCCGCCCATGGCGGTGAAGATCTCCCGCAGCGCGTCGCCGGGCTGGGTGGTGTGCTCGGGCCAGTCCGGGATGGTCACCCGGCCGCCGGTGACCAGCGCCGCGGCCAGGAACGGCTGGGCGTTGGAGAGGTCCGGCTCGACGACCAAGTCGCGGCCGAGCAGGGCGCCGGGGGTGACCCGCCAGACGTTCGGCTCGCCGCCCGCCTCCGGGGTGTCCACCTGGGCGCCGACGCTGCGCAGCATGTCGACCGTCATCCGGATGTGCGGCATCGAGGGCAGCGCCGCGCCGACGTGCCGGACCTCGACGCCCTGGTTGAAGCGCGGCGCGGACAGCAGCAGGGCGCTGACGAACTGGGAGGACGAGGAGGCGTCGATCTCCACCGCGCCGCCCTCCAGGGCGCCGCCGCCGAACACCGTCATCGGCAGCGCGCCGCGGTTGTCGTCGTCGATCCGGGCGCCCAGGGCGCGCAGCGCGTTGATGACGCCGCCCAGCGGGCGCTCGTAGGAGCGCGGGTCGCCGTCGAAGCGGATGGGGCCGTCGGCGAGCGTGGCGACCGGCGGGAGGAAGCGCATCACGGTGCCGGCGTTGCCGACGGTGACGGTGGCCGGGCCGTGCAGGCCGGCCGGGATGATGCGCCACGCCTCGCCGCCGGAGGTGCCGGCGGAGCTGGACGACGCGGTCTCCTCGATGCCGACGCCCAGGGCGCGCAGCGCCTCGGCCATCAGCAGGGTGTCGCGCGAACGCAGCGGGCGGCGCAGCCAGCCGGGCTCGGACGAGAGGGCGGCCAGGACCAGGCCGCGGTTCGTGACCGATTTGGAGCCGGGCACGGTGACGGTCGCATCGACCGCCCCGGGAGCGACGGGGGCGGGCCACAGGGCAGGGAGGGCGGGGCTCTCGGTCATGCCCTTACTTTAATGGCTGGACAAGGGTTCCGATCTTGATCAAAAGCGGCGCAACCTGTACGAAACACGGCTCTCGTGGTGCAACCGCAGGCAGCAGGCGCCTCTGGGGCAACAGGGGCGACAGCGACATACGGAATGTGGGTTACCGGATGCCAACGGTACGGACATCCGCTCCTCCTTCATATGCCGAGCAGCCAGCGCCCGCCGCCGAGCAGGGAGCACACCGTCACCACGTGGAAGAAGCCGAGCCAGACGGCCGCCGGGACGTGCGTGAGCCGGGCCAACTGGTCGGGGTCGGAGTCCACGGCGCCGCCGCGCCGCCGCTTCCCCTGGAGCTCGAACGGCGGCCGCACCCCGCCCAGCAGCAGGAACCACACCACCGCGTACGCGAAGCCCGCCTGCACCTCGGGCGCGGTCAGCCAGGACACCAGCAGGAAGGTGCCGCCCGCCAGCACGACGGTGAGCACGCCGTACGCGTTGCGGATCATCACCAGCATCGCCAGCAGCAGCGCGGTGGCCCCCCACAACAGGGCCGTGGTGTGCCCGGCGGCCAGCAGCGCGGCACCGGCCAGGCCCAGCAGCGACGGGGCCAGGTAGCCGGCGGCGGCGGTCAGGACCATGCCCAGACCGTGCGGTTTGCCGCGCGAGACGGTCAGCCCCGACGTGTCCGAGTGCAGCCGGATCCCGTCCAGTCGGCGACCGGTGAGCAGGGCGATCAGCCCGTGTCCGCCCTCGTGGGCGATGGTCACGGCGTTCCGTGCCAGGCGCCAGGCGGTGCGCGGGACGACGGCGCCCAGGGCCAGCACGCCGGTGACGATCACCAGCCAGAGCGAGGGGCCGGGCTGGGCCGTGAAGACCTGCTCCCAGACGTCGGTGATGTGGTGGGTGTCCATGTCTCCCCTTCGTGTGGCATGGCAGTGTGGCACGCATGTGCGGTAGGTATGCAGCGAGCCGGCAGGCCGAGGAACTGGTGGGAACCTTCGGCGTCCAGCAGTGGCAACCCACGGAGACGTTGGCGTCCAGTTGGAACGTCGCCCCGACGGACAACGTGCAGGTGGTGCTGGAACGTCCCCTGAAGGGCGAGGCGGCCGCCGGCTTCCCGCCCGGCCCGGTGCGCCAGCTGCGGACGCTCAAGTGGGGCCTGGTCCCGGCGTGGGCGAAATCACCCGAGGGCGCCGCACGGATGATCAACGCCCGGTCGGAGACGGTGCACGAGAAGCCGTCGTTCAGGCAGGCGTTCGCCGCCCGCCGCTGCCTGATCCCCGGGGACGGCTACTTCGAGTGGGTCACCGGCGCCACCGAGCGGCAGCTGGAGGAGCAGGGCCGCAAGAAGCGCCCCCGCAAGCAGCCGTACTTCGTGACGCCCGCGGACGGCTCGGTGATGGCGATGGCCGGGCTCTACGAGTTCTGGCGCGACCGCACGCTGCCCGCCGACCACCCGCTGGCCTGGTGGGTGACCTGCACGGTCCTCACCACCGAGGCCGAGACCACCGCGCTGGCCGGCGCCGCGGACGGCGAGGGCCCGCAGACCCTCGCCGAGATCCACCCGCGGATGCCGCTGGTGCTGCCCCCGGACCGCTGGGACGCCTGGCTCGACCCGGGCCGCAGCGACCCCGACGAACTCCGCGCGCTGCTGACCCCGCCGCCGCCCGGACTGATGCGGGCCTTCCCGGTGCCGACCGACGTCAGCAACGTCCGCAACAACGGACCGGAGCTGGTCACCGAACTCGACGGGCCGGAAGTCGGCACCCTGTTCTGAGGACCGACGTGGCGGGTCGGGCGGGCCGCGGTGCCCTCCTCGGCGCTCCGCGGGCAGGATGGGCCCATGAGGACGAGGGCGAACGAGAGCGAGACGGTCGCGACGCCGGCGGGCGACGCCCGGATCTCCTGGTACCGCGACGCCGAGCCGGCCCGGGCGGTGGTCGCCGTCAGCCACGGCGCGGGCGGCGGCATCGAGGCCCGTGACCTGCGCGCCCTGGCGGCGGCGCTGCCGGGCCGCGGCTACACCGTGGCGCTGGTCGAGCAGCCGTGGCGGGTGGCCGGCAAGAAGGTGGCGCCCGCCCCGAAGACCCTGGACGTCGGGTGGACCGCGCTCTGGCCGGCGCTGGAGAAGCCCGGCCTGCCGGTGGTCGCCGGCGGTCGCAGCGCCGGCGCGCGGGTGGCCTGCCGGACGGCCCGCGCGCTGGGCGCCCACGCCGTGCTGGCGCTGAGCTTCCCGCTGCACCCGCCGGGCAAGCCGGAGAAGTCCCGGGCCGAGGAGCTGACCGGCGCCGGCGTGCCGACGCTGGTGGTCCAGGGCGGACGGGACCCGTTCGGGCGCCCGGCGGAGTTCCCGGCGGGCACCGCGCTCACCGAGGTGGCCCACGGCGACCACGGTTTCGCGGTGCCGAAGTCGGCGGGGGTGAGCGAGGCGGAGTCGATGGCGGTGCTCACCGACGCGGCGGTGGCGTGGCTGGACCGGATGTTCGGCTGACGGCCCCCGGCCGGGGCGCCGCACCGCGTCGCACGGCCCCCGGCCCGCCCTGCCACGACCGGCGGAGATCCGGTCGGTCCGGGCGGGAATGATCTGGCCCGGTGCCGCTGTTGTGCCATGCGTAGGCAATGGAGCACAGCCAGCGCGCACGAGGAATGGGAGTCCGCCGCATGGGAATCGCTTGCCCGGCCCGACCGGCCGCCGACCTGCAGTGGCCGCCGATGCAGACGACGCAGTCAGCCCTGGTTGGAGCGGCGGTGGCACCGGATCGTCGTCTATTCTCCGAATCGAGAGGGCCCGTGGCGCCGGCAGCCACGGGAACCGCCACGGTGTTGGAGGAGGTGGGTCCGGTCACCGGAACCGACGAGGGGACCGACGGCCCGGCTGCGGAGCAGTCCGCGGGCCGGACGGAGAGCGACGCCGAGCGCAACGCGCGCTTCGAGCGGGACGCCCTCACCTTCCTCGACCAGATGTACTCCGCGGCCCTGCGCATGACGCGCAACCCGGCCGACGCGGAGGACCTGGTGCAGGAGACGTACGCCAAGGCGTACGCGTCCTTCCACCAGTTCCGGGAGGGCACCAACCTCAAGGCGTGGCTGTACCGCATCCTCACCAACACGTTCATCAACTCGTACCGCAAGAAGCAGCGTGAGCCGCAGCGCAGCGCCGCCGACGAGATCGAGGACTGGCAGCTCGCGCGCGCCGAGTCCCACATGTCGACGGGTCTGCGCTCCGCCGAGTCGCAGGCGTTGGACCACCTTCCCGACTCGGACGTGAAGGCCGCGTTGCAGGCGATCCCCGAGGAATTCCGGATCGCCGTCTACCTCGCGGACGTCGAGGGCTTTGCGTACAAGGAGATCGCGGACATCATGGGGACACCCATCGGCACGGTGATGTCCCGTCTCCACCGCGGCCGGCGCCAACTGCGCGGCATGCTGGAGGACTACGCCCGCGAGCGCGGGCTGGTTCCGGCGGGGGCGGCCGCCCGGACGGAGTCCGCGCCGTCGCCGGAGTCGCACGACCGGAAAGGCTCGGGATCATGAGCTGCGGAGAGCCGCACGAGAAGGACTGCTCAGAGGTCCTTGACCACCTTTACGAGTACCTCGACCGGGAGATGCCGGCCGGGGAGTGCGCCGAATTCCAGGTCCACCTCGACGAGTGCTCGCCGTGCCTGGAGAAGTACGGGCTGGAGCAGGCCGTCAAGAAGCTCGTCAAGCGCTGCTGCGGGCACGACGACGTCCCCACCGACCTGCGGTCCAAGGTCATGGGCCGGATCGAGTTGATCCGGGCCGGGGAGGCCGTGCCCGAGGTGAGCGTCCTGGACCAGGCCCGGCACGAACAGGCCCAGCGGGAGCGCGCGGCGGACGCCCGGGGCGCCGCCGGCGCACCGCCGCAGGCCGACGCGGCCGACAGCGCCGCACGCGCCGAATAGACCCGGTCGCCCCCGCAGGCCCGGGCGCCTCCGGGTAGCCCGGCGATCCCGGTCACTCTGGTGCCCCCGGTCACTTCGGTACCCCGGTCACTTCGGCCCCCGGAAGACGCTGCCGCGTGCGCGTGTGGTCCCGCGTCGGACCGCCCTCGTGCCGCCGGCACGCCCGCGCGCCGAACGGGCGTGCGCCCCCCTCACCCCTGGGAGTGAGGGGCCGGGCGATCCGCCCCCTTCGATCCGTTGATGCGCCTCCTCGGGCACCACCACCCCTCTATTCTCGCCGGACCCCCGCGGCGTGCGGTCGTCCGCCGTGACGGCGGGGTGCGTCGGGCAGGGTGAGGAGGACGCGATGCGGGAACTCCCAGCGGCCGCGCGGGTGTACATCGGTTGCGCCGCCCTGGCCGCGGCGCTCTGCGCGGCCCCCGCGGTACGGCTCGGCGCCGCCGCCCCCTGGGCCGACGCCCTGGCCCTGGGCGTCCTGCACGGCCTGTGCGAACGGATCCGCCGCTGCCCGTTGACCCAGGGCCCGGCGCGGCACGCCGCCGGCTCCGATGCGCCGCCCGGAACGTTTCCTCCGGGCTGGGCCACGCCCGTCGTGCTCGCCGGAGCCTTCCTGCTGCCGGCGCCGTTGGCGGCGCTGGTCGCCGTGCCCGGCGCCCTGCTCGGGCCGGGCGTCCGCCCCTGGCCGATCGCCCGCCGCCTCTGGCGCACCGCCGAACTCGCCCTCGCCGCCTGGACGGCGGCCCGGGTCTTCCGGGCCGTCGGCCCCGCCGCACCGGCCGCGGCCCCCTTCCCCGAGCTGCTGCCGCCCGCGCTGGCCGCCGCGGCCGCCTTCTGCGTCGTGCTCACCGCGCTCGGCGGCGGCGTGCTGGCCCTCGCCGAGCGGCACCCGCTGCGCACCGCGTGGCGCGGCCCGGCGGCGCGGTTGCCGGTGACCCACCTCGTCCACGGGCTGACCGGGCTGATGATGGCGGTGCTCTGGCACAGCGTCTACGGGCCGCCCGCGGCGCTGCTGGTGCTGTTGCCGGTGCACCTGTCCTGCTGGGCGTTCGCGCAGTACCAGCGGGAGCGCGCCGCCCACCAGGCCACCGTCCGGGCCCTCGTCCAGGCCGTCGACATCAAGGACCGCTACACCCGCGGGCACAGCGAGCGGGTCGGCCGGGCGTCGGTGCTGATCGCCCGGGAACTGGGCATGGCCGAGGACCGGCTGGAGGTGCTGCGGTTCGCCGGCATCCTGCACGACGTGGGCAAACTCGGCGTCCCCACCCGGGTGTTGCGCAAGGAGGGGCCGCTGACCCCGGAGGAGCGCCGGATCATCGAGCTGCACCCCGAGTACGGGCACGAGATCGTCCGCGGCATCGGGTTCCTGGGCGAGGCGCGGGCCGCGATCCTGCACCACCACGAACGGGTCGACGGCAGCGGTTACCCCTACGGCCTGATGGGGCATCAGATTCCGGAGTGCGCACGGATGGTGGCCGTCGCCGACGCCTTCGACGCGATGACCTCCACCCGTTCCTACCGACGGGCCCGCCCGGTGCCGGTCGCCCTCGCCGAACTCCGGCGGTGCGCCGGGACGCAGTTCGACCCGCGGATGGTCCGCGCGCTGGCCGCCGCCCTCGACAAGCACGGCTGGCGGCCGGAGCAGGTGACCGCGGGGGAGGCCCGGGCGGCCGATCCGGCACCGGCGGGCAACGGCCCCGTCCCCCCGGTCCGGGCCCACCGGTCGGGCGCCGACCACGGCGCCGCCCGATGAGACGCCGCGCCGCCACCTGGGTGCACGGCCCGGCCGCCGCACTGGCCTGCTGGGGCCTGGGCCACACCCTGTGGCAGGGCGTCACCGCGCCGCGCACCGCACTCGCCTTCGGGGCGCTGATCGCGGCGGGCGAGGCGGTGCGCCGCGCCCCCGCCCGCCCGGGCCTGCGGGAGGGCGCCCCGCTCGGTGCGGCCGGGGCGCTCGGCTACGCGCTGCTCGGCGACGCGGACGGGTGGCCGGCCGGGCACGGGGTGGCACAGACCCTGGCGGTGGTGGTGGCGGCCGGGTTGGTGGGGCTCGTCCCCTACCTGGCGCGCGGCGGCGGGCCGGTGCTGGACCCGCTCGCCCGCCGGGTGCTGTCCGTCGGGTTCGCCGCCACCTGCTGCCAACCCCTGCACGCCGCCGGGACGTTGCCGGCCTGGGCCGCGGTCGGTCCCGTCCGCCCGCTCTTCCTGGCCGTGCTGCTGGCGCTGACCGCGCTCTGCGACGCGGTGCTGGCCGCCGCACTGGCCCGGGCCCGTACGGGGTGGCCGTACGGGCCGCTGCTGCGGGACGCGTTGCGGGCGCTGCCCGGCATCGGCACCGCGATCTGCGCCACCGGCGTGGTCATCGCGCTGGCCGTGGCGGTCGCCGGCCTGTGGGCGCTGCCGGTGTTCTGCCTGCCGCTGCTGCTGACCCAGCTCGCCTTCCGCCGGTACGCGGCTGTCCGCGCCACCTACCGCCAGACCATCGCCTCGCTGGCCCGCGCCACCGAGATCGCCGGCTGCACGCCGCCCGGCCACGCCCGCCGGGTGGCCGGGCTCAGCCGCGCGGTGGGGCGGGAACTCGGGCTCGGCGGGCCGGACTTGGACGTACTGGAGCACGCCGCCCTGATGCACGACATCGGCCAGCTCTCGCTCGTCGACCCGGTGCCGGACGGCGCCACCGCCCCGCTGCCGCCCGCCGAGCAGCGCCGGATCGCGCTGCTGGGCGGCGCGGTGGCCCGGCAGACCGGTGCCCCGCCGGCGGTCGCGGTGATCGTCGAGCGGCAGGCCGATCCGTACCGGGAGCAGCCGGTCACCGCCCGTATCGTCCGCACCGTCAACGCCTACGACGACCTGGTGGCCGGCGCCACGGGGCCCGCCGGGCGGCTGCGCGCGCTGGAACGGCTGCGGCTGGCCACCGCCCGGGACCACGAACCGGGGGTGGTCGAGGCGCTCGCCCGGGTCCTGGCGCGCGGCGGCCGGGCGGGTTGAGCCCGGGCGCCACGGGGCTCGTACACGGTGTGCGCCGGGGCGCGGAGCCGGTCCGCGCGCTCTCGTCGAGGCCCCGTGCACCCCCGTCGCACAGTGTTCCAGGCCCGTCCACCGTCGGGGAACCCATGGGTAATGAGCGCCCTGCGAGATGGGCATGGTTGGATGCGAAGGGAGCCCCTCGAAGGGGGGTTCAGGGGGGCGGCGCAGGGCATGAGCCGCACGGGGGTGAGCCCGACGGCAATCTGTGGCAGGTTGTCGAGTGGGCCCCCAGAAGGCCCCGGGGAACCGCCCGGGATCCCTCCGGAGCGGCACAAGAGCAACCAGCAGGCGGGAATCGTGAGGATCTTCGGCAAGGTACGGCACCGGCCCTCCGCCTCGTGGCGGCAGGCGACCGACCGCGCTTTCACGCTGATCGGCGACGGCCGTTACGAGGACGCGGGGGCGCTGCTGACCCGCGCGGCGGACATGGAGCCCTGGCTGTCGGAGTCCTGGTTCAACCTCGCACTGCTGCACAAGTTCCGGCACGACTGGGAGCAGGCCCGGGCCGCCGGCCTGCGCGCCGTGGCGCTGCTGGACCGCGAGACCGGGGCGCCCGACTGGTGGAACGTGGGCATCGCCGCCACCGCCCTCCAGGACTGGCCGCTGGCCCGTCGCGCCTGGCAGGCGTACGGACTGAAGGTCCCCGGCGAGGGCTCGCCGACCGGTGAGCCGCGGGGGATGGCGCTGGGCAGCGCCGCGGTCCGGCTCTCGCCCGAGGGCGAGGCCGAGGTGGTCTGGGGCCGCCGGCTGGACCCGGCCCGCATCGAGGTGCTCTCCATCCCGCTGCCGTCCTCCGGGCGGCGCTGGGGCGAGGTGGTGCTGCACGACGGCGTCCCGCACGGCGAGCGGACCACCACCACCGCCGACGGCGACACCCGCACGTTCCCGGTCTTCGACGAGATCGAGCTGTGGGCGCCCTCCCCGGTGCCCACCTGGGTGGTGCTGCTGGAGGCCGCCACCGAGTCCGACCGGGACGCCCTGGAGCAGCTGGCGGCCGACGCCGGCTTCGCCGCCGAGGACTGGTCGTCGTCGGTGCGGCTGCTGTGCCGCACCTGTTCCGAGAGCCGGATGCCCAGCGACGACGGCGACGGCGAGCACCTGGACCCGCACGACCACAGCGAACCGGGCCACCCCGGGCCGCTGGGCCACCGCACCGCCGGCTCCGGCTCGCTGTGGGCCCCCGAGCGCGAGTGCGGCATCGCGGCGCCGGCGGCCCTGGTGCGCGGCCTGCTGGACGGCTGGGTCGCGGACAGCCCGGACACCCGGGAATGGCGCGATCTTGAAGAGGTCTGCTGAGCGGGCGACCGCGTCCCCGTAGGCTGTAGGGCGTTCCCCGAGGGTTTTGCAGGAAGGCGTACGGCGGAGATGGCCCAGCAGGACAGTGATCAGCAGGAGAGCGTCGCGTTCGTCGACGACGTCACGGACGCCAAGGAGCGCGAGGCGGCCCACCGGGAGCGCGGCACCTCGCGTCCCATCACCGTGGTCGGCAACCCGGTCCTCCACAAGGAGTGCAAGGACGTCACGGAGTTCGACGACGAGCTGGCGCAGCTGATCGACGACATGTTCGCCAGCCAGCGCGCCGCCGAGGGCGTGGGCCTGGCTGCCAACCAGATCGGCGTGGACCGCAAGGTCTTCGTCTACGACTGCCCGGACGACGAGGGCGTCCGGCACGTCGGCCACGTCTGCAACCCCGTCCTGGACGAGCTGCCCGCCGGCCGTCGGGTGCTGGACGACTCCAACGAGGGCTGCCTGTCCGTCCCCGGCGCGTACGCCGAGCTGCCCCGCCCCGACTACGCGGTGGTCCGCGGCCAGAACGTCAAGGGCGAGCCGATCGTGGTCGAGGGCACCGGCTACTTCGCGCGCTGCCTCCAGCACGAGACCGACCACCTCTACGGCTACCTCTACATCGACCGGCTCTCCAAGCGGGACCGCAAGGACGCGCTGAAGCAGATGGCCGAGCGGGAGCCCCGCTACCCCGTCGTCCCCAACGACTGACGGCGGCGGCCGGCGCGGGGCTCCCGGCCCGGCGCGGGCCTACGCGGCGCCCTGGTAGGCGGTCCAGACCCGGGGCGGGAGCGAGGTGCCCAGCCCGGTGTCGGGGCCGCCGACGCCGTTCAGGGGCAGCAGCTGGGGCGCGCCCGGCTTGTTGCGGAACAGCGTGATCGCGGTGGTGGGTTCGGCGCCCTCGCCGGCACCGGACGCACGGTCGGCGCGGACGCCGGAACCGGCGACCGGCGCGGGGCGCACCCCCTTGGCCCAGCCGGCGCCGGCCGGCGCCGGGGTGGCGACGAACCACGCCGACTTCATCCGGTCACCGGGCTCGGTGGCCGCGACCGCGGGCGGCTGCTCGCCGGACGCGCCCGGCGGCAGCGTCCGCCAGCCCAGCCCCGCCAGCATGTTGGTCATCGTCTGCGCGACCTCCGGAGTGACCGCCTGCTGCGGCTCGGCGCGCTCGAAGCCGGCCACCGCCTTGCCCTGGTAGGTCATCGTCGAGACGCCGTACGGCTCGGCGTGCCGCCCGGCGTTGGCGAACGTGCTGTAGGCGCTGGCCAGGCGCACGGCACTGGGCGCCGAGGTGCCCAGCGGGAAGGTCTGCTCCAGCTGCGCCAGGCTCTCCTTGCGCAGTCCCAGGCTGAGCGCCAGGTCCCGGATCCGCTCCAGTCCGAGCTGCTTCCCGCCTTGCACGAACGGGACGTTCGAGCCCTGCATCAGGGCGCCGAGCAGCGCGTCGGACCGGTTGGCGGCGTCCGCCGGGCGCGGTGCGTCGCCGTACCGCTCGGCCTCCTCCTGGAGGGCGGTGGCCAGGACGAACGGCTTGAAGGCGGAGCCGGCCGGGACCGCCGTGGTGTCGGCGTTGTTGCTGAAGTGCCGGGTGGCGTCCGCGCCGCCGTAGAGCGCGACGATCGCGCCGTCGCCGGGGCGCACCGAGGCAGCGCCGAACTCCACGTAGCTGTCCGCGCCGCGCTTCTTCGGGTCCAGGCTCTTGGTGCGGACGTCGTCGACCGCCTTCTCCAGCCGGCGGGTGCGCTGCTTCTCGAACGTGGTGTGGATGCGGTAGCCGCCGCGGGCCAGGTCCTTGTCGGTCAGCCCGGTGGTGCTCTTCACGAACTTGTTGGCGACGTCGACGAGGTAGCCGATCTGGCCGGCCTGGCTGGTGGGTTTGGTCACCGGACGCGGTTCGGGGAACGTGCGGTAGTGGGCGCGTTCCTCCTTGCTCATCGCGCCGGTGTCGACGAGCCGGTCGAGTATCCACTTCCAACGCTCCACCGCCCGGGCGTGGTTGGCCTTGCTCAGGCCCGGGTCGTACTGTTCGGAGCCCTTCAGCACGGCGGCCAGCAGCGCGCCCTGACTGGGGTCGAGGTCCTTGGCGTCGATGCCGTAGTAGGCGTGTGCGGCCGCCTGGATGCCGTTCGAACCGCGGCCGAACCAGCTGGTGTTGAGGTAGCCCCGCAGGATGTCCGACTTGGACTTCTGGTTGTTGACCTTCAGCGCGATGATGAATTCCTTCACCTTGCGGGTGGCGGTCTGGTCCGGCGAGAGGTAAGTGTTCTTCACGTACTGCTGGGTGATGGTCGAACCGCCCTGGGTGTCCCCGCCGGAGACCATGTTCACCACGGCCCGGGCGATGCCGGTGAGCGAGACGCCGTGGTCCTCGTAGAAGGTGGCGTTCTCCGCCGCGATCACCGCGTTCTGGACGTGCTTGGGCACCTTGTCCAGGCTGACGTTCTGCCGGTTGACCGCGCCGACGGTGACCATCTGGCTGCCGTCCGCCCAGTAGTAGACGGTGCCTTCCCGGCCGGCGAGCGCGTTCTCGTTGGGGACGTCGATCTTCGTGTAGACGACCGCGAACAGCCCGCCCAGGCACGCCAGGACGAACGTGCACGTGCCCGACCACAGGCGCCACGACGGCAGCCAGCGGCGCACCCCCTTGCGGCCCAGGCGGGGGTAGTCGATGTACCGGCGACTTCTCTTCCTGACCTCCATGCCCGGGTAGATGTGGTGGCATGGGCTCCGGTTGCCGCTCCGGCCACCCGCTAATCGAACGCTCACATTCGGGCGGGCGGCCGGAGTTGACGCTGACGGCCGGTCGGGATCAGAAGTCGTCGTCGAACGAGACCGAGCCCTCGACGGCGACCTGGTAGGCCGAGGCGCGCCGCTCGAAGAAGTTGGTCAGCTCCTGGACGTTCTGCAGCTCCATGAAGGAGAACGGGTTCTCCGAACCGAAGACGGCGGGGAAGCCCAGCCGGCGCAGCCGCTGGTCGGCGACGCACTGGAGGTACTCGCGCATCGACGCGGTGTTCATCCCCGGCAGGCCCTCGCCGCACAGGTCGCGGGCGAACTGCAGCTCGGCCTCCACGGCCTCCGTCAGCATGTCGGTGACCTGCTGCTGGAGAGCGTCGTCGAAGAGGTCGGGCTCCTCCGCGCGGACGGTGTCCACCACGGAGAAGGCGAACTCCATGTGCATCGACTCATCGCGAAAGACCCAGTTGGTGCCGGTGGCCAGGCCGTGCAGCAGGCCGCGCGACCGGAACCAGTACACGTACGCGAACGCGCCGTAGAAGAACAGGCCCTCGATGCAGGCCGCGAAGCAGATGAGGTTCAGCAGGAAGCGGCGGCGGTCGGCCTTGGACTCCAGCTGGTCGAGCTTCTCGACGTGGTCCATCCACCGGAAGCAGAACTCCGCCTTCTCGCGGATGGACGGGATGTTCTCCACCGCGGCGAAGGCGGCGGCCCGGTCGTCCGGATCGGGCAGGTAGGTGTCCAGCAGCGTCAGGTAGAACTGGACGTGCACGGCCTCCTCGAAGAGCTGACGGCTCAGGTACAGCCGCGCCTCGGGGGAGTTGATGTGCTTGTACAGCGTCAGCACCAGGTTGTTGGCGACGATCGAGTCGCCGGTGGCGAAGAACGCCACCAGACGGCCGATCAGGTGCTGCTCGCCCGGGGACAGCTTGGCGAGGTCGGTGACGTCGGAGTGGAGGTCGACCTCCTCGACGGTCCAGGTGTTCTTGATCGCGTCCCGGTAGCGGTCGTAGAAGTCCGGGTAGCGCATGGGCCGCAGGGTCAGCTCGAAGCCCGGGTCCAGGAGGTTCTTCGTGCCGCCGGTGGTGGCGGTGTGGGCCGCGGCGGCGTTCGTGGTCTTCTCGGGTGCGGTGGACATTACTGGCAGGCCTCGCAGGACTCGGGGTTCTCCAGGGAGCAGGCGACCGCGTCGGGGTCGCTCACCGGGAGCTGGGCGGGGACGGACGCGGCACGCGCCGACTGGGCGATCCGGGTCGCCGGCCGGGAGCGCAGGTAGTACGTGGTCTTGATGCCGCGCTTCCAGGCGTACGCGTACATCGAGCTGAGCTTGCCGATGGTCGGCGACGCCATGAAGAGGTTGAGCGACTGGCTCTGGTCCAGGAACGGCGTGCGGTCCGCGGCCATGTCGATCAGGGCGCGCTGGGGGATCTCCCAGGCGGTGCGGTAGCGGTGCCGGACGTCCGCGGGGATCCAGGCCAGCTCCGCGACGGAGCCGTTGGCGTCCCGCAGCGCGTCCCGGGTCCGCGCGTCCCACAGGCCCAACTCCTTGAGCTCCTCGATCAGGTACGTGTTGACCTGGAGGAACTCGCCGGACAGCGTCTCGCGCTTGAAGAGGTTGGAGACCTGCGGCTCGATGCACTCGTAGACGCCGGCGATGGACGCGATGGTGGCGGTCGGCGCGATGGCCAGCAGGAGCGAGTTGCGCATGCCGGTCGTGGCGATCCGGGTGCGCAGCGCCGCCCAACGGTCCGCCCAGCGCGGCTCGGCGTTCGGGTAGTGGTCCGGGTGCAGCACGCCGCGGGCCGTGCGGGTCGCGGACCAGGTCGCGTGCGGGCCGTGCCGCTCGGCGAGGTCGGCGGACGCCTCGTAGGCGGCCAGCATGATCCGCTCGGAGATGCGGGTGGACAGCTCCCGGGCCTCGGCCGAGTCGAACGGCAGCTGGAGCCGGAAGAAGACGTCCTGCAATCCCATCAGGCCCAGACCGACCGGCCGCCAGCGGGAGTTGGAGGCGGCGGCCTGCTCGGTCGGGTAGAAGTTGATGTCCACGACCCGGTCGAGGAAGGTCACGGCGGTGCGGACGGTGGCGTCCAGCCGCTCCCAGTCCATCTCGCCGTCCGTGCCCAGGTGCGCGGCGAGGTTGACCGACCCGAGGTTGCAGACCGCGGTCTCGCCGTCGTCGGTGACCTCCAGGATCTCCGTGCACAGGTTGGAGGAGTGCACGACCCGGCCGGGCTCCGCGGTCTGGTTGGCGGTGCGGTTGGCGGCGTCCTTGAACGTCATCCAGCCGTTGCCGGTCTGCGCCAGGGTGCGCATCATCCGGGAGTACAGCACCCGGGCGGGCACCTGCTTGAGGGCCTTGCCCGCGGCCTCCGCGGCCCGGTAGGCGGCGTCGAACTCCGCGCCCCACAGGTCGACGAACTCGGGCACGTCGGACGGGGAGAACAGCGACCAGTCGGCGTCCGTCTCGACCCGGCGCATGAACTCGTCCGGGATCCAGTGCGCGATGTTGAGGTTGTGGGTCCGGCGGGCCTCCTCGCCGGTGTTGTCCCGCAGCTCCAGGAACTCCTCGATGTCGGCGTGCCAGGTCTCCAGGTAGACGCAGGCCGCGCCCTTGCGGCGGCCGCCCTGGTTGACCGCGGCCACCGACGCGTCCAGGGTGCGCAGGAACGGCACGATGCCGTTGGAGTGCCCGTTGGTGCCGCGGATCAGCGAACCGCGGGCACGGATCCGGGAGTACGACAGACCGATCCCACCGGCGTGCTTGGAGAGCCGGGCCACCTGGTGGTAGCGGTCGTAGATGGAGTCCAGCTCGTCCAGCGGGGAGTCCAGCAGGTAGCAGGAGGACATCTGCGGGTGCCGGGTGCCGGAGTTGAAGAGCGTGGGGGAGGACGGCAGGTAGGACAGCGTGCTGGTCAGCCGGTACAGCTCGGCGACGTCCGCCAGCGCCCGCAGCGAATCGTCCTCGGCGAGGCCGCAGGCCACCCGCAGCAGGAAGTGCTGGGGCGTCTCGATGACCTTGCGGGTGATGGGGTGCCGCAGCAGGTAGCGCGACTGCAGGGTGCGCAGCCCGAAGTACCCGAACCGGTCGTCGGCGCCGGCCTCCAGGGCCCCGTCCACCAGCGCGTCCAGCTGCACCGCGTGGCCGCGCACGAACTCCGCGGTGACGTCGGCGATCAGGCCCTCCTGGTGGCCGACCGCGATCGAGGTCGCGAAGGAGGTGGCGCCCTGGCCGGCGGCCTCCTCGGCGATGGCGAGGGTGAGCAGGCGCGCCGCGAGCCGGGAGTACTGCGGCTCGTCGGCGATCAGTCCGGCCGCGGCCTCGGTCGCCAGCGCGCGCAGTTCCGCTTCGTCGGAGCCGGGGTGCCGGCCGCGCAGCGCGGCGGCGGCCACCTTGCCGGGGTCGGTCGCGGTCAGGTCGGCGGTCAGCTCGGTCAGCGTCCGCAGCAGGGCGACGCCCGGTCCGTCCTCGTGCGCGGGAGGTGCGGCCACCGCGGACTGCACGACCTCGGCGTCTGACGCGGGCTCCGTTGGCGCGATGGTCACCTGATGCTCTCCCTCACTCGGCGGGGGCCGGGAGGGACGGCGGTGCGACGGCAGCCGCGCGGGCAGGGCGACACCCCGCGGTGACCGGGGTGCGCGGGTCGGCCGCGCGGCGTCCATCAGCCCATCCCTCGGGGCCCGGACGTATCGACGCCGCACCGATGGCGGTGCGGACGTGCCGTCGGCAGGTCCTCGGACTCGGGAGCGCACCGCCGAACCCTTGGGAACGGGCCGTGGAACGCGCTCTCACACCGTTGCGGGACAGTCCCGGATTTGCACCGGATTCCCCTGCGGCGACAGCGAGGAAGAGCATACATCTTGTGCTGCTCCCCGCATGCACCCCCACATCTTGTGTCGCTCCGGCATACCATTCCCGCAGGTATGCGAAGGGCGGGGCCGCCCGGACCCCGCCGGAACGCGGTCGTGAAGGCGTTCCACGGCCCTCAGCACAGCTCTCGGGCGAACGCCCACAGCGTCACCCCGGGCACCGGAATCCAGTCCCGCTGCGCCGCCCGCGCGAACCCCAGCCGGCGGTAGAGCCGGTGCGCCGGCAGCAGCTGCGGCTGGCTCGACAGCACCATCGCGCGCAGCCCCGACTCCCGGGCGCGCGCCAGGCACGCCCGCACCAGCGCCGCCCCGACGCCGTGCCCGCGCCCCTCGCCCCGCACCGCCAGCATCCGGAACTCGCCCTCCCCGGGCCCGGCCAACTCCGCGTACGGGCTCCCGTGCGGCGCGAACGTCACCGCCCCCAGCACCGCCCCGTCCGCCCCGCCCGCGGCCACCAGCACCTCGGCGTGCTCCGCCCGGTGCGCCACCGCCCGCAGTACCGCCGCGTACGGATCGTCCGCCCCGCCGGCCAACAGCCCGTCGGCCAGGTACACCTCGGTCACTAAGTCGCCGACCGCCTCGTACTCCGCCGGGCGGACGGGCCTGATGGTGATGTCCATGGAGGCAGTGTGCCGACGACCGGGCGGCCGGTGGGGAGTTTCGCTGATGGTGATCACGAAGTGACTGTCGGTGGTGTCCACTATCGTCGGTTCCACGTTCCCTGCTCCGTCCGTTGAAAGAAGGGAGAAGCCCTCATGACCGCGCTCGCCAGCCCGCTGCACATCATGGAGACCGAGCATTTTGAAGAGGTCGCCCGGATACTCGCCCGCCTGGAAAAAGGCGCTCGGTTGGAGTTCATCGACGGGAAAATCAGGAGCAGGGCTGTGCCGGACGGGGACCACGGTCGGATCATCGAATGGCTGACGCGGCTCTGCATCCAGGCGCGCCCTGAACTGTGGCTCTATCCGGACCAGGGACTGAAAGTGCAGGCGTATCGCGGCGGCAGGGCCCGCCCGGACGGTGTGCTCGCGCCTAGTGGCGCCTTCGTCGGCCAGGGTGAATGGGCCGATCCCGAACCGGTGCTGATGGTCGTTGAGGTCACTTCGTACGACTCTGACTCGGGCACGCGCGACCGGGTGGAGAAGCCTCGCGCGTACGCGGAGACCGGCATCCCTCTCTACCTGTTGATCGACCGCGAAGCCTGCGAGGTGACGCTCTACAGCGAGCCCGACGACGGCCGTTACGAGAACATCCACACCGTGCCGTACGGCAAGCCGCTCCATCTCCCGGACCCCGTCGGCATCACACTCGAAACCGAAGCGCTCAAGGACTGGGTGAAGTGACCTTCCGCGGCCACCGCGCCGCACACGGGTGAGGGCCGCCGCGTTCCCGGTGAACGCGACGGCCCTCCTCCGTGGCTGACGATGCTCAGCGCCCCGCCGGCGCCTCCGCCGTGGCGGGCGGCAGGTCGGCGGTGACGTTCGCGTCGCCGACGTCGGCGGTGTAGTCCGAGGGGACCGTCTCGTCGGTGCCCTCAGGGGCCTTGAGGGCCTTCAGGACGACCGTCAGGACGACCGTCACCACGACGTTCAGGACGAAGGCGGTGAGGCCGATGTAGCCGATCTCGCCGAGGCCGGGGATCTGGGCGTTGGAGCCGCCGAAGTGCTTCTGGGTCGGGCTGGCCACCCCGTAGGCGGCGAGGGTGCCGTAGACCATGCCGACCGCCCAGCCGGCCAGCAGCGCCCAGCGGTGGAACCAGCGGGTGAAGAGCCCGCCGACCAGTGCCGGCATGGTCTGCAGGATCCAAATGCCGCCCAGCAGCTGGAAGTTGATCGCGACGGTCTTGTCCATGGTGAGGACGAAGGCCAGCGCGCCGACCTTCACCAGGAGGGAGACCAGCTTGGCGACCTTGTGCTCCTGCTCGGGGGTGGCGTGGGGCTTGAGGAAGTCCTTGTAGACGTTCCGGGTGAAGAGGTTGGCGGCGGCGATCGACATGATCGCCGCGGGCACCAGCGCGCCGATGCCGATCGCGGCGAACGCCACGCCAGCGAACCAGCTGGGGAACATGTCCGCGAAGAGCTGCGGGATCGCCAACTGGGCGTTGCCCCGGGTGTCCGTGCCGGCCTTGATCGCCATGAAGCCGAGCAGCGCCAGCAGGCCCAGCATCAGGGAGTAGAGCGGCAGGATCGTGGTGTTGCGGCGGATGACGTTGCGGCTGCGCGAGGAGAGCGTCGCGGTGATCGAGTGCGGGTACATGAACAGCGCCAGTGCCGAGCCGAGCGCGAGCGTGGCGTACGCCCACTGCGCGTTCGGGCCGCTGGCCAGTTCGCCGCGCGGCTTGCCGGTCGGCCCGTGCTGCGCGAGCGTCTTGCCGGCCGCGTGGAAGATCTCGCCGAAGCCACCCAGCTTGATCGGGATGTAGATGATCGCCACCGCGATGACCAGGTAGATCAGTCCGTCCTTGACGAACGCGATCAGCGCCGGCGCCCGCAGGCCGGACGAGTAGGTGTACGCGGCCAGCACGGCGAACGCGATCAGCAGCGGCAGGTCCTTGACGAACCAGTTGGCGTTCGCGCCGCCGCCGAGGCCCAGCACGTCCAGGACGGCCTGGATGCCGACCAGTTGGAGCGCGATGTACGGCATCGTGGCGAGCAGGCCGGTGAGCGCCACCGCCAGCGACAGGCCCTTGGAGCCGAAGCGGCCGCGGACGAAGTCGGAGGTGGTGACGTACCCGTGCCGGTGCGAGACCGACCACAGCCGGGGCAGGAAGGTGAAGATCAGCGGGTAGACCAGGATGGTGTACGGGACGGCGAAGAAGCCGGCCGCGCCCGCCGTGTAGATCGCCGCCGGAACGGCCACGAACGTGTAGGCGGTGTAGAGGTCGCCGCCGAGCAGGAACCACGTCACCCAGGTGCCGAAGCTGCGGCCGCCCAGGCCCCATTCGTCGAGGTTGGCGGACTGCTCCGCCTTGCGCCAGCGCGCGGCCAGGAAGCCCATGACCGTGACGGCCAGGAAGAAGAAGACGAAGACGGCGAGCGCCACGCCGTCGACGCCCTGGGGGGCCGCGGCGAGCGTCGTGGTCGGGGGAGTCGTCATGCCGCACCGTCCTTGCGGGCCCGCTGCTCACGCTGGACCAGCTTGTAGGCCACGGACGTCAGCACCGTCGAGATCAGCACCCACGCCATCTGGTACCAGTAGAAGAACGGGATCCCGATCAGCGTCGGCTCGATCCTGGCGTACGAACTCACCCACAGCATCGCGATGAACGGGGCGAGCAGACACAATCCGGCCACTACCCGTGTGGGGGTGACGACCGGTCTGCGGTCCGGTGGTGCGGCGTTCTCGGCCATGACCGTGGCTCCCGTCCCTCGTGAACTCCTGTGCAACCGGCTGGAAATCTAAGGCAGGGTCGTGGCGCGCGTCACTAGCTGTCCGCATATCGGTATGCGGCGGTTACCGCGCGGGAGTTGGGCGGCCACCGGGACGGACCGGATCCCGGGGCGCGCGGCGGCGGTCGGGCGCCGTGCCGTTCGGAATCCGTACGGTCGGCCGGCGCCGGGCGGCGGGCGTCAGTCGGTCGGGCGCTGGAGGCGGGCGACGAACTTGTAGCGGTCGCCGCGGTAGACCGAGCGCACCCATTCGACCGGCTGGCCCTGGGCGTCCAGGGAGTGCCGGGACAGCATCAGCATCGGCAGGCCGACGTCGGTGCCCAGCAGGCCGGCCTCGCGCGGGGTGGCCAGCGAGGTCTCGATGGTCTCCTCGGCCTCCGCCAGCCGGACGTCGTAGACCTCGGCCAGCGCGGTGTACAGGGAGGTGTACTTGACGAGGTTGCGGCGCAGCGCCGGGAACCGCTTGGCCGAAAGGTGGGTGGTCTCGATGGCCATCGGCTCGCCGCTGGCCAGCCGCAGCCGCTCGATGCGCAGCACCCGGCCGCCGGGGGTGATGTCCAGCAGCCCGGCGAGCCGGTCGTCGGCGGTGACGTAGCCGATGTCCAGCAGCTGGGAGGTGGGTTCCAGGCCCTGGGCCCGCATGTCCTCGGTGTAGGAGGTCAGTTGCAGCGCCTGGGAGACCTTGGGCTTGGCGACGAAGGTGCCCTTGCCCTGGATGCGCTCCAGGCGGCCCTCGACGACGAGTTCCTGGAGCGCCTGGCGGACGGTGGTGCGGGAGGTGTCGAACTCCGCGGCGAGGGTGCGCTCGGGCGGCACCGGGGTGCCCGGTGGCAGGGTCTCGGTGATCTCCAGCAAATGCCGCTTGAGCCGGTAGTACTTGGGCACCCGGGCGGTTCGCGCGCCACTGCCGCTGCTGTCGGCGCTGCCCGCCTCGGTGTCCATGACCCGCCTTTCCGATGCCTGTCGTGCTGCCGTCACCGGCTCCTCCGTACGTAGCGGCTCACATCGTGGCACGGACGGGGTGCCCATGCGTCCACGCGGGCCCCGGCCCGCCAGATGTCGGTCCGGTAACGGACCTGACAGCGACTCTTATACACCCTTGACACCCCTAAAGGTCTAGGCCAAGCTGCGGGAACTGGTCTAAACCATTAAAGCCACACCCGTCCTTGAGGGGGAGAACGCGATGAAGCGTGGGCTCATAGCGGCGACCGCGGCCGCGGGAATGCTGGTGAGTGTCGCTGCCTGTGGGTCGAGCGGCAAGAGCAATTCGGGCGCCGACGGCTTCAAGGGCCAGAAGCTGACCGTATGGGTGATGTCCGGATCCAATCCGGAACAATGGACCAAGCAGGTCTCCGACCAATTCAAGAAGAAGACCGGCGCCACGGTCGAATTCAAGGTCCAGCAGTGGAACGGAATTCAGCAGAAGCTGAGCACCGCCCTCTCGGAGGACACGCCGCCGGACGTCGTCGAGATCGGCAACACCCAGACCGCCGCCTACGCCAAGGCCGGTGCCCTGGTCGACCTCGGCGACCTGAAGAAGGAGATCGGCGCCGACTGGAACGACGCCTTCAACAAGGCCGCGATGGCGGACGGGAAGCAGTACGCCCTGCCGTGGTTCGCCGGCAACCGCGTGGTGATGTACAACAAGAAGATCTGGGCCCAGGCCGGGATCACCAAGCTCCCCACCACGCGCGCCGAACTCTTCCACGACTTCGACACCATCAAGCAGAAGACCGAGGCCGATCCGCTCTACCTGCCCGGCCAGAACTGGTACTTCCTCGACGGCCTGACCATCGGCACCGGTGCGCAACTGGTGAAGAGGGAAAGCGGCAAATGGGTGTCCAATTTCGCTGACCCCAAGGTCGCCAAGGCGATGGACATCTACAAGCAGTACATGGCGTTCAGCAGCGCCCCCAAGAACAAGGACGAGGCAACTCCGCAGCAGGCCGAAGTCTTCGCCAAGGGGAAGACCGGCGCCCTCATCGCCATGGGCTACGAGGCCGCGACCGCCATCAAGGCCAATCCGAAGATCAAGGAAGACATCGGATTCTTCACCATTCCGGGGGAGAACGCCGCCAAGCCCGAGGGCGTCTTCCTCGGCGGTTCCAACTTCGCGGTCGCCGGAATGAGCAAGAACCAGGAACTCGCCAAGGAATTCCTGAAGGTCGCGCTCTCCAAGGACAACGACGCCCAGATGGTGAAGGAATCCGGCTGGACGCCCAAGTCCCCGGCCCTGGCCGGCGCCGCCAAGGACAACCCGGCCGCCGCGGCCGCCGCCCCGGCCGCCGAGAAGTCCGGCGGCACCACCCCGCTGATCCCGCAGTGGGCCGCGGTGGAGAACGTGCCGAACCCGATCAAGAACTACATGACCGCGGTCCTGAACGGCAAGGCACCGACCGACGCCGCCAAGGACATCGAGTCCGAGATCAACTCCCGGCTCGCCAAGCAGTAGCCGGCCACCGCACGCGCACGGGCCGGGCGGTCCCGCGGGGCCCCGCCCGTACGCCCGGAAAGCAGCGACCGCGGCCGCCGGCACCGCGCCGGGCCGGCACCCCGCGGTGCCGGCGGCCGCCTCCACCGCACCACCCGCACATCCACGGGAACGAGGGGACCACACGCTCATGGCAGTGCAGCTCGACGAAGCGGCGGGGCGGACCGCGCCGCGGACCGGCAAGGGCGGCGCACCGCCCGCCCGGAGCGGCTCCGGCGGCCGACGGTCCGCCCCCTACCTCCTGCTGCTCCCGGCCCTGCTCGCCACCGCGGTCTTCCTGGGCTGGCCCCTCGTCCGCAACCTGGTGCTCTCCTTCCAGAACCTCAACATGAAGGAGCTGATCCAGCACCTCACCGACTGGCGGGGCCTGGGCAACTACCAGGAGGTGCTGGGCAGCGAGCAGTTCTGGCGGGTCACCGGCCGCACCATCGTCTTCACCGCCGTCAACGTCGTGCTGATCATGGTGCTGGGCACCCTGCTCGGACTGCTGCTGGCCCGGCTCGGCACGAAGATGCGCCTGGTGCTGTCGGCGGCGCTGGTGCTGGCCTGGGCGATGCCGTCGATCGCCGCCACCACCGTCTTCCAGTGGCTCTTCGACTCCCGCTACGGCGTCGTCAACTGGCTGCTGGACCACCTCGGTTGGCACGCCATGGCCCACTACGACTGGGTCGGCACCCAGTTGTCCACCTTCTTCGTGATCACCGTCCTGATCGTCTGGCAGTCGCTGCCCTTCGTGGCCCTCAACCTCTACGCGGCCACCACGACCATCTCCAAGGAGCTCTACGAAGCGGCCCGGATGGACGGCGCCGGCACCTGGAAGATCTTCACCTCCGTCACCTTCCCCTTCCTGCGCCCCTTCTTCCTGGCCACGACGTTCCTCGAAGTCATCTGGGTCTTCAAGGCGTTCCCGCAGATCTTCGCGATCAACCAGGGCGGCCCGGACCGGCTCACCGAGACGCTGCCGATCTACGCCTTCACCGAGGGCGTCGGCAACCTCCACTTCGGCATGGGCGCCGCCATCTCCGTCCTGACCATCGTCGTGCTGCTCGCCCTCACCGCGTACTACCTGCGCCTGACCCTCAAGCAAGAGGAGGACGCGCTGTGAAGCGCTCACTCGCCGGCCGGATCTGGCCCAACGCGACCGCCGCCGTCCTCGCGCTGCTGTTCGTCTTCCCCGTGTACTGGATGTTCGCCACGGCCTTCAAGCCGACCCAGGACATCCTCAGCGAGGACCCGGTGTGGTTCCCGTTCCACGGCACCGTCTCGCACTTCGTGACGGCCGTGGACGCGCCGAACTTCTGGCGCCTGGCCGGGAACTCCGTCGTGGTGACCGTGGTCGCCGTCGGACTGTCGCTGGTCATCGGGCTGTGCGGTTCGTTCGCCATCGCCCGGATGCGCTTCAAGGGCCGCCGGGGCATCCTGCTGACCTTCATGGTCGCCCAGATGGCGCCCTGGGAGGTCATGGTGATCTCGATCTACCTGATCGTCCGGGACGCCGACCTGCTCAACAGCCTGCTGCCGCTCACCTTCTTCTACATGCTGATGGTGCTCCCCTTCACCCTGCTGACGCTGCGCGGCTACGTCGCCGCGGTGCCCAAGGAGTTGGAGGAGTCCGCGATGGTCGACGGCTGCTCGCGCCGACAGGCGTTCGTCAAGGTCGTCCTGCCGCTGCTGGCCCCCGGCCTGATGGCCACCTCCCTCTTCGGCTTCATCACCGCCTGGAACGAGTTCCCGCTGGTGCTGGTCCTCAACAAGGAGCCCGGCGCCGGCACCCTGCCGCTGTGGCTCTCGCAGTTCCAGACCCAGTTCGGTGACGACTGGGGCGCCACCATGGCCGCCGCGTCGCTCTTCGCCCTCCCCATCCTGATCCTCTTCCTGTTCCTCCAGCGCAAGGCGGTCGGCGGTCTCACCTCCGGCGCAGTGAAGGGATAGCCCATGACCACCGTCAGCCGCTCCGCCGACACCCTCACCCGCGACGCGCTCGCCGTCCTCCAGCCCGGCTTCACGGGCACCACCGCCCCCGACTGGCTGCTGCACCGCCTGGACGAGGGCCTGACGACCGTCGCCCTCTTCGGCCGCAACGTGCACGACGCCGCACAACTCGCCGCGCTCACCGGCCGGTTGCGCGAGGCGCGCCCGGACCTGCTGGTCGCCATCGACGAGGAGGGCGGCGACGTCACCCGCCTCGAAGTGCGCGGCGGCTCCTCCTTCCCCGGCAACCTCGCCCTGGGCGCCGTCGACGACCCCGACCTGACCCGGGCCGTCGCCCGCGAACTCGGCCGCCGCCTCGCCGACTGCGGCATCAACGTCAACTGGGCCCCGTCCGCCGACGTCAACTCCAACCCCGCCAACCCCGTCATCGGCGTCCGCTCCTTCGGCGCCGATCCCGCCCTCGTCGCCCGGCACACCGCCGCCTACGTCCAGGGACTGCAGTCCGCCGGCGTCGCCGCCTGCACCAAGCACTTCCCCGGCCACGGCGACACCGACACCGACTCCCACCACGACCTCCCGCGCATCACCGCCGACCTGACGACGCTCCGGGAACGCGAACTGGTGCCGTTCCGCGCCGCGGTGGCCGCCGGCACCCGCGCGGTGATGAGCGCCCACATCCTGCTGCCCGCCCTGGACACCGAGCGGCCCGCCACGCTCAGCCCCGCCGCGCTGCACGGGCTGCTGCGCGCCCCCGCCACCGAGGGCGGCCTCGGCTTCGACGGACTGATCGTCACCGACGGCATCGAGATGCGGGCCATCGCCGCCGCCTACGGCATCGAACGCGGCAGCGTACTGGCGCTCGCCGCCGGTGCCGACGCGATCTGCGTCGGCGGTGGACTGGCCGACGAGGACACCGTGCTGAGACTGCGCGACGCCCTGGTGCGCGCGGTCCGGGACGGCGAACTGCCGGAGGAGCGGCTGGCCGACGCCGCGGCGCGGGTCCGCACCCTGGCGCACTGGACTCGGGACGCGGGCGCGGGGGAGGGGACCGCGCCCGCGCCCGGGATCGGGCTGACCGCCGCCCGCCGGGCCCTCCGCCTGACCTCCGCCACCCCGCACGAGCCACTTACCCGACCCGCCTACGTGGCCGCCTTCACCCCCCTCGCCAACATCGCCGTCGGTGACGAAACCCCCTGGGGCATCGCCGCCGAACTCTCCCGCCTCCTCCCCGGCACCGAGACCGGCGCCTACACGGCCGAGGACGCCGCGGCCGGGACCCGCGCCCTCGTCGACACCCTGCTCGCCGCCGCCGGCGACCGCCCCGTCGTCGCCGTCGTCCGCGACCTGCACCGCCACCCGTGGATGGCCGACGCCCTGCACGCCCTGCTGGCCGCCCGCCCCCGCACCGCCGTCGTCGAGATGGGCGTCCCCCAGACCCCGCCCCAGGGCACCCCCCACCTCGCCACCCACGGCGCCGCCCGCGTCTGCAGCCAGGCCGCCGCGGAGGCCCTCACCGGAATCCGCCCCTGACCGCGCCCGGGTAAGGGCCCCGACGGGTGCCGACCCCACCGCCCCTGACAGGCACCGACCTTGACGGACCCCGTCCCTGACCGACCCTGCTCCTGACGGTCCCCGCCCCTGACGTTCCCCGCCCCTGACGGGCGGCTCCCCGCGCGGAGTTACCCCCGCCCCGCCCCGCAACGCACCGAGGGCCCGCCCCGGCGCCCGCCCCTCAGGGGCCGGCACCGGCACGGGCCCTCAGGCCGTCGGTCGGTGCCGTCAGAGCCCCTGCCACGCCGGCTTGGCGGCGTAGGTCGCCCGGAAGTAGTCGGCCAGCTTCAGCTTGGACGCCGCGGCCTCGTCGACGACCACCGTGGCGTGCGGGTGCATCTGGAGTGCCGAGGCCGGGACCAGCGCGGCGAGGGGACCCTCGACGGCCTGGGCCACCGCGTCTGCCTTGCCCTCGCCCGTGGCCAACAGCACCAGGTGACGCGCCTCCAGGATGGTGCCGATGCCCTGGGTGATGACGTGGTGCGGGACCTCGTCCGGGCTGTCGAAGAAGCGGGCGTTGTCCTCCCGGGTCTGCTGGGTCAGCGTCTTGATGCGGGTACGGGAAGCCAGCGACGAGCAGGGCTCGTTGAAGCCGATGTGCCCGTCGGTGCCGATGCCGAGCAGCTGGAGGTCCACCCCGCCGGCCTCGCGCAGCGCCTCGTCGTACGCCGTGCAGGCGGCCGGCACGTCCAGCGCGGTGCCGTCCGGCCCCATGAACGCGCTCTCGTCGAGCCCCAGCGGCTCCACCACCTCGCGCAACACCACCGAGCGGTACGACTCCGGGTGCCCGGCGGGCAGGCCCACGTACTCGTCGAGCTGGCAGATCCGCGCGCGCGAGGCGTCCACCGCACCGGCCCGGACCTTCGCCGCCAGCGCCTCGTAGATGGGCAACGGGGTCGAGCCGGTGGCCACGCCGAGCAGCGCCTCGGGCTTGCGGCGCACCAGGGTGGCGATGGCCTCCGCGATGAGCGCGCCGCCTGCCGCGGCGTCCGGGACGATGACAACTTCCACGCTTGGCCTGCCGTTCTGGAGAATGGGCTATGTGGTATAGACCAATCTAGCAGAGGAGGCCGGCCCTGACCCCGTGGCGTCGCTGAACGAAAGGGCACGTTTTCCTGACCGTTCCCCGTCGCCGTGGTGACCGCACCACGGGGCGGACGGGGTGCGGCGACGGGGTGACGGAACGGGGCGCCAGGGCGGGCGCGCGGCTGTCAGAGCAGGGCGCCGCCCGTGGCGTCTATCCACTGGCCCGTCACCCACCGGCTGTCCTCCGAGGCGAGGAAGCCCACGATGTCGCTGATCTCGGTGGGTCCGGCCACCCGCCCCAGCGGGGAGAGCGCGCCGGTCGCGGCGCGGGCCTCGGCGTTCGTCTCGCCGCGCAGCCAGCCGGCGTTCATGTCGGTGTCGACCGCGCCCGGTGCCACCGCGTTGACGGTGATGCCGCGGGGGCCGAGCTCCTTCGCCAACGAGCGGGTCAGCACGTCGACGGGCCCCTTGGACATCGCATAGGCGATCAGGTCCGACCGCGCGGCGCCCTGGGTCAGCCGCGTGGAGACGTTGACGATCCGTCCGCCGTCCCGCAGGCGGGACAACCCCTCCTGGATCACGAAGAACGGTGCGGTGGAGTTGACCGCGAAGAGGCGCTCGACGTCGCCGCGCGTCATCTCACCGAACGGGCGCAGGGTGCCGTCCAGCGTCTTGTTGATCCCCGCGTTGTTGACCAGGACGTCCAGCCCGTCGGCGTGGGCGTCGAACGCGGTCCACAGCGCCTCGGCGTCGCCCGGCTCCCCGAGTCCGGCGCGCAGCGTGAACGCCTCGCCGCCCGCCGCCTCGATCGCCGCGACCGTCTCCTTCGCCGCCGTCTCGTCGCTGGCGTAGTGCACCCCGACCCGGGCGCCGTCGCGCCCCAGTCGCTCCGAGATGGCCCGGCCGATCCCCCGGCCGCCGCCCGTCACCAGTGCCGTCCTGCCGCTCAGAGCACCCATCGTGACCCCTCCCCTTCTTCTGCGCGTCCGCGCGCTACCCGCGCACGGACACCCGGTCGTCCGGCGAGCCCTTTCTGTAGTGCTCGCTACACAAAAACCGTAGCACGCGTTTCTTATCGACCGCTATAGAATTCACTCCATGGTGGCCAAGGAGACCAAGCGGCGCGGCCGGCCCCGGTCGTTCGACCGCGACACGGCACTGGAGAAGGCGGTCCGCTCATTCTGGGAGCACGGCTACGAAGCCACCTCCATCTCGGACCTCACCCGCGAGATGGGGATCAGCGCCCCCAGCCTCTACGCCGCCTTCGGCGACAAGCGGGCCCTGTTCGACGAGGCGATCACCGTCTACGGGCAGCTCTACGGCGGCTTCATCACCCGCGCGCTCGCCGAGGAGCCCACCGCCCGCCGCGGCGTGGAGCGGGCGCTGCGCGAGGCCGCGGCCGAATACACCGTCCCGGACCGCCCGCGCGGGTGCATGGTCATCAGCGCCGCGCTGAACACCGCCCCCGCCTCCGCGGAGGTCGCCGACTCCCTGCGGCAGAAGCGGCAGTCGAACCTCCGCGAGATCGAGCGCGCGATCCGGGCGGACGTCGCCATCGGCGAACTCCCCGCCGACACGGACGCGCCGGCACTGGCCGCCTACGTGAGCGCGATCGTCGCCGGGATGTCGCAGTCCGCGCGCGACGGCACGGACCGGACGACCCTGGAAGCGGTCGCCGCCCTGGCGATGAACGCCTGGCCGAGCGTGGTGGAGGTGCACGAGGAACGGCCGCACGCGGTGGAGCCGTCCGAGGGCGAGCGGGTCTGACATCGACCCCGAAAACACCCGCGGGCCGCGGCGCCGGGACAGGACCCTCAACCTGTCCGGCACCGCAGCCCGGAGCTGACATCGGCCGGGCCCGTTCTACGGGCGGGGCGCGCCCCCTGTGCGGTTGGGGACGCCGTCCCGTCCTGGGACCGGTCGATCGGAGGCCTGGGCGCAGTCAGGGCAGAGAGCGCCGTGGGCCTCTATCCGCCCTCCTGTGCGGGGAGGGCGGAGGCTTCAATGGTTCGGGGTTTCCCCCGAAATGCCGCACCGCACATTCTGGACTAGACCATTCTGCCGTGTCCATGGCCGTGCAGGCACAACACATACCGTACGCCGGTAGGCTCCCAGGTGTGCCCTCGATGAACGATCTCGTACGCCAGCACACCGCTCTGGGCGACTCCGACCTGGAGTGGCTGCACCTGTTGGTCTCGGAGTGGCAACTGCTCTCCGACCTCTCCTTCGCCGACCTCGTGCTGTGGGTCCCCACCCTCGACGGCACCCGCTACGTGTCGGTGGCCCAGATGCGGCCCAACACCGGACCCACCTCCTACCAGGACGACATGGTCGGCCACCTCGTGCCCCGGGGCCGCCGGCCGATGCTGGACTCCGCCCTGGACGAGGGCCGCATCGTGCGCGAGGGCGACCCGGAGTGGCGCGAGGAGGTGCCGGTGCGGGTCGAGTCGATCCCGGTCCGCCGCGAGGGCCGGGTCCTCGGAGTGATCGCCCGGAACACCAACCTGCTCACCGTACGGACCCCCAGCCGGCTGGAGTTGACCTACCTCCAGAGCGCCTCCGACCTGGCCCAGATGATCGCTGCCGGAACGTTTCCCTTCCCCGGCCAGCAGGTCGACATGGACGCCTCGCCGCGCGCCGGCGACGGACTGATCCGGCTCGACGCCGACGGCGTCGTCCAGTACGCCAGCCCCAACGCGCTCTCCGCCTACCACCGGCTCGGCCTCGCCGCCGACCTCGTGGGCCACCACCTCGGCCAGGCCACCGCCGAACTGGCCCCGGCCCGCGGCCCGGTGGACGAGGCGCTGGTCAAACTGGCCAGCGGCTGGGCCCCGCGGGAATTCGAGGTCGAGGGCGAGGAGGGCGTGATCCAATTGCGCGCCATTCCGCTCAAGCCCAAGGGGACGCATATCGGTTCACTGGTTCTGTTGCGCGACGTGACCGAACTGCGACGCCGCGAACGGGAACTGATCACCAAAGACGCCACCATTCGGGAAATTCACCACCGGGTGAAGAACAATCTCCAGACGGTCGCCGCCCTCCTGCGGCTGCAGTCCCGCCGGATGGAATCCGAGCAGGGCCGCGAGGCGCTCAACGAGGCCGTGCGCAGGGTCGGTTCGATCGCGATCGTGCACGAGACGCTCTCCCAGACGCTCGACGAACGGGTGGAATTCGACGAGATCGCCGACCGGGTGCTGGCCATGGTCGCGGAGATCGCCCCGGGCAAGGTGACCACCCGCCGCACCGGACGCTTCGGCATCCTGGACGCCGAGGTGGCCACCCCGCTGTCGATGGTGCTGACGGAGGTGGTCCAGAACGCCCTGGAGCACGCCTTCGACCAGGAGCAGCACGGTACCGTCGAGGTCACCGCGGTGCGCGGCGGCAGCCGCACCGAACCCCGCCTGCTGGTCACCGTCCAGGACAACGGCCGCGGACTGCCCGAGGGGTTCGATCCGCACCGCACCGGAAACCTGGGGCTGCAGATCGTGCGGACCCTGGTGGAGGGGGAGTTGGGCGGAACGTTCGACATGGTCCGCCGGCCCGAGGGCGGCACCCAGGTGCTCCTCGACCTTCCCGTGCGCGCCGAGAAGTAGCACCGGGGCGGGCGACGGGGCCGCGGGGCGGGCGGGAGGGCCGCGCCCCGGGCACAGCAACAAGCCCCGGACCAGTGTGCGGTCCGGGGCTCAAAGCTATTGCGATGCGATATCGACCGGGCGTCAGCTCCGGGCGGGCATCGAAGGTACTGCGCGCTGCGGCTCGGGGGCCACGGGGCGGTTGGCTCAGGCGCTGGCGTTGCGCGCCCGGTTGCGAGCTGCACGGCGCTTCATCGCGCGGCGCTCGTCCTCGCTCAGACCACCCCAGACGCCCGAGTCCTGGCCGGACTCGAGCGCCCACTGCAGGCACTGCTCCATGACGGGGCAGCGGCGGCAGACGGCCTTGGCTTCCTCGATCTGCAGCAGCGCGGGACCGGTGTTGCCGATGGGGAAGAAGAGCTCGGGGTCTTCTTCGCGGCAAACGGCGCGGTGACGCCAGTCCATGGCTGCTCCATCTCCTCGTGTGACGGGAACGTTGCTTGTGAATGTGAACGCTTTCACGAATCCCTCCACAAGGGAAGGGCCGAAAGCCAGTCAAGGACTGGTGCGGTCCTGTGGGATGAGGAGGAGGATTCGGGCTCTCAAGGGGGCCGGTAAAGCGGCCGTCCCGATCGCCATGAAGAGACTCGCAAACCTCGGCGACGGATACAACCCCTTCCGGAAACTTTTTTTTGATTCCTTGGTGTCGCCTAGCTCACAGCCGTCATTCCAGGGGGTGGAAGCCAGCCTAAACGTTCGAGTGAAAGGACTTTAGGCCCTACTGCTCACACAATCACACGCAGTGCACGGCGTACGCCTGTGAACGTCACACTCGTGCGCAGTCCGAGGTGGTCACCGTCCATCTGAAACGGCAGGGGCACCTGCGAATGCAAGGTGAAGTCGGTGAGGTCGTGGAGTGAGAGGACGTGCTTGCCCCGTGGGCCGCGGTCCGGTGTGGAGGCGAGGAGCTGGGAGGCGTAGCGGGTCACCGCCGGCATCGAGAACTTGTCCAGCGCGAAGAGGTCCAGCGCGGTGTCGAACGACGCCTCGGGGGAGGGGTAGATCGGACGGTTGCCCAGGTAGGACCACGGGGCGGTGTTGCAGATTATGGACATCGCGAGGTTCTCGGTGACCTCGGTGGTGCCCGGTGCGTCGCCCGGCCGTTCGAGCGTGATGGTGCCCCGGCGGCGGTTCGCCTCGCCGAGGAACTGACGCACGACCTGTCGCACGTACAGGGCATGGGTCGAGCGCTTGCCGCGCTCGCGCTGCTGTTCGACCCGGCCCACTACGCCCGCGTCGAAGCCGAAGCCGGCGCAGAAGGTGAACCAGCGGGCCGGCACCCCCTCGTCCGGGCTGCCCGGCGTGCCCGAGGCCAGGCCCAGTCCCACGGTGCGCTCGGTGCGGTCACGCAGCGCGTCCAACAGGGCGCCGGTGGCCTCCACGACGTCGTTGGGCAGTCCCAGGGCGCGGGCGAAGACGTTGGTGGAGCCGCCGGGGACCACGGCGAGCCGGGGGTGCGAGTCCGGGTCGGGGCCGGTCGACAGGAGGCCGTTGACGACCTCGTTGACCGTGCCGTCCCCGCCGAGCGCCACCACCAGGTCGGTCTGGCCGCCCTCGGCGGCCTCCCGGGCCAGGTCGCGGGCGTGGCCGCGGTACTTCGTCTCGGCGACCTCCAGCTTGAGGTCGCTGGCCAGCGCGTGGGTGAGCACCTCACGGGTACGGACACTCGTGGTGGTAGCTGCGGGATTGACCACGAGAAGTGCGCGCATATGCAGCAGCGTACCTACCTGCCGGTACCTGCTTCGCCGCCGTCCACGCTGCGGGCACGCCCGGCCCGGCGGTGACCCGGCGCTACCCTGCTGGGGTGACCAGTCAGCAGAAGCAGTCCCCGAAGCGAGCCGCCGGCACCCCCGCGGCGTCCGAGCCCAAGGGGCCCCGGCCCGCCCGGCTCGGCGCCGCCGCGGCGCTCACCGCCGTCGAGGGCCTGGCCCTGGCCGCCCTCGGCGCGTACATGCTGATCGACGGCATGGTCGGGACGCCCGACAGTCCGCAGCAGGCGGAAATGGGCGGGGTCACGATCCTGGCGCTGGCGGTGCTGCCGTTGGTCGCCGCGCGGGGGCTGTGGCTGCGCCGCCGGTGGAGCCGGGGGCCCTCGCTGATCACCCAGATCGTGGCGCTGCCGGTCGCCTGGACGCTGATCAAGGGCGGCGGCGCACTGATCGCCGCCGGCGGAGCGCTGGCGGTGGCGGCGCTGGTCGTCCTCGTGCTGTTGGTCAATCCGACCGCGACCACGGCGCTGGGCATCGCCCCGCGGGAGACCCCGTAGGACTGAGGCGCGCCGCGGTTTCCTGAGGCGGCCCGGCGCACGCGCACGCATGCATGTGGCCCCGTAGGGGTGGGCCGAACGGATCCCGTACGGGTCGTCGGCGCCCCCTGCGGGGCCACAACGCGGTGGGGTGGGGTGATGTTCCCGATGTCTGGATCGGTGCCGGTGCCGGTGCCGGTGCTGGTACCGGTGCCGGCCGTTGCTTTTACTGGTCGTTGTTGGTGCCGGTCGTTGCTGGTGCCCGCACCAGCAACGTGGCTCGGCCGGTGCCGCCGGTGTTACTCCTCTACCAGCAGCTTGTCGCGCAGTTGGGCCAGGGTGCGGGCCAGCAGGCGGGAGACGTGCATCTGGGAGATGCCGACCTCCTGGGCGATCTGCGACTGGGTCATGTTCCCGAAGAACCGCAGCAGCAGGATCTTCTTCTCGCGCGGCGGCAGGTCCTCCAGCAGCGGCTTGAGGGACTCGCGGTACTCCACGCCCTCCAGCGCCTCGTCCTCGGCCCCCAGGGTGTCGGCGACGGCCGGCGACTCGTCGTCGGTGTCCGGGACGTCGAGGGAGAGGGTGCTGTAGGCGTTCGCCGACTCCAGGCCCTCCAGGACCTCCTCCTCGGAGATCCCCAGGTGCTCGGCCAGCTCGTGCACGGTGGGTGCCCGGCCGTGTCGCTGGGAGAGCTCGGCGGTCGCGGTGGTCAGCGACAGCCGCAGCTCCTGGAGGCGCCGCGGAACCCGGACCGCCCACCCCTTGTCACGGAAGTGCCGCTTGATCTCGCCGACGACGGTGGGCGTGGCGTAGGTGGAGAACTCCACGCCGCGGTCCGGGTCGAACCGGTCCACCGACTTGATCAGACCGATCGTGGCGACCTGGGTCAGGTCGTCGAGCGGCTCACCGCGGTTGCGGAACCGCCGGGCCAGGTGCTCGACCAGCGGCAGGTGCATCCGCACGAGGGTGTTGCGCAGCTCGGCACGCTCCGGGGAGCCGTCGGGGAGCTTGCGCAGCTCGTAGAACATCGCGCGGGCGCCGCCGCGGTCGTGCGCGGCCTGCCGCTCCGCGGGGGACCGGTCCTGGGGCCGGTCCCCGGCAGCCGGCGGATCCTGCTGCTCCGCCTGCCGACCCTGCTGCTCGCTCTGGTCCATGTGGTCCGCCCGCTCCGCCTGCTCCGCCGCGTCCAACCGGCCGCCGTGGTCGTCCGCTCCCATCGGGTGCGGCTGGGCATGCTGCCCGGGGATGACCGCGCCCGCCGCCATCCTCGCGCCGCGTTCGAGATCTTTCACGGGGCCCCCTGTTCGGTCATGACGGTCCGGGACCGGCGCCGCGCTCCTTGTACAGACTGATGGTGACCGTGCGGTCCTCGGCGACGGTGGAATCGACCTTGCCGGCCAGCGCGGAGAGCACCGTCCAGGCGAAGGTGTCGCGCTCGGGAGCGCGGCCGTCGGTCGTCGGGGCCGACACCGTCACCTGCAGTGCGTCGTCGATGAGCCGGAAGACGCAGCTGAGGACGCTGCCGGGGACGGCCTGTTGCAGCAGGATCGCGCAGGCTTCGTCAACCGCGATGCGCAGATCCTCGATTTCGTCGAGGGTGAAGTCCAAGCGGGCTGCGAGGCCGGCCGTGGCCGTACGCAACACGGACAGGTAGGCACCCGCAGCGGGCAGACGGACTTCCACGAAGTCCTGAGTCCCGGGCTCGCCTGCGATCTGGGACACCCTCACCTCCAAGGTGACACAAGCTGGTAGAGCTGGAATGCGTGCTGAAGCTCTTGCGGTTCGCGTTTCTTCGCGTTCTTCGGGGTATCCGTGCCGGGTGGTCCTCCCGCCAGGTGCAAGGAGAACGATCCGGCGCGGCTCGTGGTTCGGCTGTGACGCTATCGCGATCGGCGGGCCGGTGTCGCCCGGAAGGAGCAGGGCAGCCGTCCGGACGGCGACGGCCGACTCACCGGCGCCACGTCTGTTACTGAGTGTAAAACCTCGGGCACGGACGGTGGTAGGGGTGGGAGCCGTCAAATCGAGCCCGATTACGCTCCGTTGGTGGGCGCGGTGTCCGCGAGCGTGTGCAGCGCCTCTCCAGTGAGCCGGAATACCGTCCATTCGTCCATGGGTTGGGCGCCGATGGAACGGTAAAAACCGATGGAGGGTTCGTTCCAATCCAGCACCGACCACTCGAAACGCTGGTAGCCGCGGCGCACGCAGAGTTGCGCGAGGGCCGCCAGCAGCGCCTTGCCGTGGCCGCCGCCGCGCGCCTCGGGGCGGACGTACAGGTCCTCCAGATAGACACCGTGCGTGCCCGTCCACGTCGAGAAGTTCCGGAACCACAGGGCGAAGCCGACCGGCCCGCCGGCGTCCTGCGCGATCAGCGCGAAGGCGGCCGGCTGGGGGCCGAACAACGCCTCCTTCAACTGCGGCTCGGTGGCCGTGGCGGACTCGGCGGCACGCTCGTAGGCGGCCAGTTCGCCGATCATGGCGAGGATGACGGGGACGTCGTCGGGTGTCGCTTCGCGGATCATGCGGCAAGGCTAGACCGGCGTCCCGGCGCGCCCCGAGGGGGTGCCGCCCGGGCCGGTCACGCGCTTCAGACCAGCGCCTCGTCCACGAAGCACCACCGCCACGAGGCGCCCGGTTCGAACGACCGCATCACCGCGTGGCCGGTCTCCTTGAAGTGCCCGGTGGCGTGCTGGTACGGCGAGGAGTCGCAGCAGCCGACGTGGCCGCACACCAGGCAGAGCCGCAGTTGCACCGGGTGGCTGCCGGCGGCCAGGCACTCCAGGCAGGTGGCGCTCAGCGGCGTCGGTTCGGCGCGCGGGAGTTCGGGAACGTGCGTGCACTCGCTCATGATGGCCAGGTTAGATCGCCGGGACGGCCGGCGGGGGAGCGTGGGGACGGTGCGGGCGTGAACGTGATGCCGCTGTTGCTGCTGGTCGCGGGTAGTGCGGGGGTCGCCGGCCTGGCGCGGCGGACCCCGGTGCCGGCGCCACTACTGCTGGTCGCCGTGGGACTCGGCGCCGCATACATCCCGGGCATCCCGGACTACACCCTCAATCCGCACGTCGTGCTGCCGCTGCTGCTGCCCCCGCTGCTGCACACCGCCGCCCTGGACAGCTCCTACCTGGACCTGCGGGCCAACGTGCGGCCGGTGGCGCTGCTCTCGGTCGGCTACGTGCTGTTCGCGACGCTGGCCGTCGGGTACGTCGCGTACCTCGTCGTCCCGGACCTGCCGCTGACCGCGGCGCTCGTGCTGGGCGCCGTGGTCGCCCCGCCGGACGCCGTCGCGGCCACCGCGATCGCCCGCCGGCTGGGCCTGCCGCACCGGATCACGACGATCCTCCAGGGCGAATCGCTGGTCAACGACGCCACCGCGATCACCGCGTACAAGGTGGCGCTGGCCGCCGCCGTGGGCGTCAGCGCCACCTGGGGGCAGGGCTTCAGGGAGTTCGCCGTGGCGTCCCTGGGCGGCATCGGGGTCGGCCTGGTGCTGATGGTGCCGCTGCACTGGCTCCGCCGCCGGCTGCGGGAGTCGGCGCTGTTGGAGAACACCCTCTCGCTGCTCATCCCGTTCACCGCGTACGCCGCCGCCGAGCAGGTCGGGGCGTCCGGAGTGCTGGCCGTCGTGGTCGTCGGCCTCTACCTGGGGCACCGGTCCTGGCAGGTCGACTTCGAGACCCGGCTCCAGGAGGAGGCGGTCTGGAAGATGGTCTCCTTCGTGCTGGAGTCCGCGGTGTTCGCGCTGATCGGGCTCCAACTGCCGGTCGTGCTGCGCGGGCTGGGGGAGTTCAGCACCACCCAGGCGCTCGGCTACGCGGCCGTGGTGTTCGGCGCCGTGGTGCTGGCCCGCTACGCGTGGGTCTTCCCCGCCACGTACCTGCCACGGCTGTTCTCGGCCCGGATCCGGACCCGCGAACCGGACACCACCTGGCGGGCGCCGGTCATCGTCGGCTGGGCAGGGATGCGCGGGGTGGTCTCGCTGGCGATCGCCTTCTCCATCCCCACGACGGTGCACGACGGCGCCCCCTTCCCGGCCCGCAACCTCGTGCTCTTCCTGACCTTCACCACCGTCATCGGCACCCTCGTCGTCCAGGGGCTGACGCTGCCGCCGCTGATCCGGGCGCTGCGGCTGCCGGGCCGGGACGCGCAGGCCGAGACGCTGGCCGAGGCGCAGGCCCAGAACGAGGCGTCCCGGGCCGCCGAGACCCGGCTCGACGCCCTGCTCGAAGACGAGCGCAACGCCCTGCCCGGGCCGCTCGCCGACCGGCTGCGCACCGTCCTGGAACGGCGCCGCAACGCCGTCTGGGAGCGGCTCGGCGCGGTCAACGAGGTGACCGGGGAGTCCGCCGACGACACCTACCGGCGGCTGGCCCGGGAGATGATCGACGCCGAACGGCGGGTCTTCGTCGAACTCCGCGACGCGCGCCGGATCGACGACGAGATGATGCGGACGCTGCTGCGCCGACTGGACCTGGAGGAGGCCGCGGCCTACCGGGAGGGCACCGACTGACCGCCCGCCGCCCTCACGGCCGCCGGGGCGGGCGCTACGGGGTGCCGGTGACCACGGCGGCGACGGTGCTGCCGGGCGGGAAGGCGCCCCGCTCGACCAGCGCCGTCAGGGCGAACAGCAGCTTGGCGACGTAGACGCGCTCGACGGGCAGGCCGTGCCGCTCCTCGAAGGCGTCCGCGAACGCGTCCAGTTCCGGGGTCCGGCGGGCGTAGCCGCCGAAGTGGAAGTCCGCCGCCAGCGACCAGTCGCCGCGCGGCCCGCCGAAGGCCGCATGCTGGAGGTCGGCGACCGCCGCGTGGAGGAAGTGCGGGTCGCCGCCCTTGAGGACCGGGACGCCCAGCGCCCGCTGCCCGGGGCCGAGACCGGCGGCGAGGCCGGCCAGGGTGCCGCCGGTGCCGCAGGCCACCGCGACCACGTCGGCCCGCCCGCGCAGCTCCCGGCCCAGCTCGGTGCAGCCCCGCGCGGCCAGGGCGTTGCTGCCGCCCTCCGGTATGAGGCGGAAGGCCCCGAAACGGTCCCGGAGGGCGGCGAGGAACGCCGGGTCCCGCGCGCGGCGGTAGGTGGCCCGGTCGACGAAGTGCAGCACCATCCCGTCGGCGGCGCAGCGGGCCAGCGACCAGTTGAGCGGGGCCCCGGCCAGTTCGTCGCCGCGGACCACGCCGACGGTGCGGAAGCCGAGCAGCCGGCCCGCGGCGGCCGTGGCGCGCAGGTGGTTGGAGTACGCGCCGCCGAAGGTGAGCAGCGCGCGGTCGCCCGCCTCGGCCGCGGCCCGCAGGTTGGGCGCGAGCTTGCGCCACTTGTTGCCCGGCAGGTCGGGGTGGATGAGGTCGTCCCGCTTCACCAGCAGGCGGACGCCCCGACGGGCGAACCGGTCGTCGTCGACGGACTGGAGCGGGGAGGGCAGGCGCGGGCGGAGTGCCTGGGGGCCGGGACTGGTCACGAGGTGCGAGGGGGAGGGGACGGGGAAGGGGGACGGGGGTGCAGGTTACGGCACGGCGTCAGCTGTGGAGGAAGCCGTCGCCGTGGGCGGAGATGTGGGCTTCGAGCGCGGTCAGGGCGCTCTGGGTGGCCTCGGGGGTGCCGCTGCCGCGGCGCTCGGCGTAGTAGGCGGCACCGAGCTTGCGCAGGAGGTCGCTGCCGGCCCGCTGCTGCTGCAACTCGTCGACCTTCTGCTTGCCTTGCGCCAGTCCCTGCTTGGCCTGTTCCTTGGCGCGGTCGAGAAACCCGGACATTGCTGCCTCCCTGGGGACGGGCCGGTGGGCCCGGTCGGTGTCGGTTCGTCTGCGTAAGGGATCAACGGCGGGGACGGCCGTGCGGTTCCCGTGCCAGGCTGGGGGACGTGGGCGAGGAACGCGACAGGGGTGGGCCGGTTGGCGCATCGGACCCGGCCGTCCGGAGGACCTACCGGGAGCGGGCGTCACGGCTGCCGGGGGCGGTGCTGTGGACCACCACCACGGTGCCGGGGGCGGGGCCGGTGCTGCCCGACGGCTGCACCGACCTGCTGTGGAGCGCGGGCCGGCTGCTGGTGGCCGGACCGGACACCGGGCCGCAGGCCCAGGACGGCGCGGTGCCGGCCGGCACGCGGTGGGTGGGGCTGCGGTTCGCGCCGGGCCAGGGGCCGGCGGTCTTCGGGGTGCCGGCCCACGAACTGCGCGACCGGCGGGTGCCGTTGGAGGACCTGTGGGGCGCCCGGCGGGCCCGGGAGCTGGCGGCCCGCGCGGCGGCGGCCGACGCCCCGGGCGCGGTCCTGGAGCAGGCCGCCCGGGACCGCCTGCGGGCGGCGGGGCGGTGGACCGACGGGGCCGGGGCGGCGGACGGGCTGCCCGGGCGGGACGGGCGGACCGCGGCGATCGCGGCCGGGCTCGGGCGCGGCCGGCCGGTGGCCGAGGTGGCCCGCCTGGTCGGGCTGGGCGAGCGCCAACTGCACCGGCACAGCCTGGCGGTGTTCGGGTACGGGCCGAAGACGTTGGGCCGGGTGCTGCGGCTGGTCCGGGCGCTGGAACTGGCCCGCGCCGGCGTCCCGTACGCCGAGGTCGCGGCGCGGGCCGGCTACGCGGACCAGGCCCATCTGGCGCGCGAGGTGAAGTCGCTCGCGGGGGCCGTGCTGGGGACGTTGCTGCGCGCGGGTTAGCGTGTCCGGTATGGACTACCAGGCCGTTCTTGAAGAGGTAGCGGCCTATGCGAGGCCGTTCGTGGGGCGCGGGCACGTCGCCGACTACATTCCGGCGTTGGCACGGGTCTCCCCGGACCGCTTCGGGATCGCCGTCGCGGACATCAACGGCGACGTCTACGGGACCGGTGACTGGGAGGTCCCGTTCTCCGTGCAGTCGATCTCCAAGGCGTTCTCGCTGGCCCTGGTGATGGCCGGGTCCCACGGGGACGACGACATCTGGCAACGGGTCGGGCGCGAGCCCTCCGGCACGCCGTTCAACTCCCTGGTGCAGCTGGAGTGGGAGAACGGCATTCCGCGGAATCCCTTCATCAACGCCGGCGCGCTGGTGGTGACGGACCGGCTGCTGACCATGACCGGTGACGCCAGCACCTCGATGCTGGAGTTCCTCCAGACCGAGAGCGGCAATCAGGAGCTGGCGTTCGACCAGGCGGTGGCCGGTTCGGAGGCCGACCACGGCGACCGCAACGCGGCGCTGGCGCACTTCATGGCCTCGTTCGGGAACCTGGAGAACCCCGTGCCGAGCGTGATCGAGCACTACTTCTGGCAGTGCTCGATTGAGATGTCGTGCCGGGACCTGTCGGTGGCCGGCGGATTCCTGGCCCGGCACGGGCTGCGGGCCGACGGCAGCCGGCTGCTGGAGGCGCGCGAGGCAAAGCGCATCAACGCGGTGATGCTGACCTGCGGCACCTACGACGCGGCGGGGGAGTTCGCCTACCGGGTGGGCCTGCCGGCGAAGAGCGGGGTGGGCGGCGGCATCGTGGCCGTGGTGCCGGGCCGGTGCACGCTGTGCGTGTGGAGCCCGGGGCTGGACGCCCGGGGCAACTCCGTGGCCGGCATGGCGGCGCTGGACCACTTCACGACGCTCACCGGCTGGTCGATCTTCTAGGCCGGCGCGCCCGCGTCGGCCTAGAAGATCGACCAGCCGGGCGGGCTGGCGTTGTGGGCTCGCAGGCGGCGGCGCATGGTGGGCGGTAGGAGGTGCACCTGCCATGGAGCACGAGATGCGCGCGGAGTACGCGGAGGGCGTGCTGCCGCACGAGGACACGCCGGTCAGGAAGTGGCACATGACCCGGGTGGGCGCGACCATCGCGATGTGCGGTCAGCCGCTGGCCCCGGCCGCCGCCACCCAATCGGCCGGTCGGTGGGGGACGCCCGAGGCGCAGCCGTTCTGCCGCACCTGCGGCGTGATGTACCTGGAGGAGCATCCGCAGGACATCGAGTGACCGAAGCGGCCGTCCCCGTTCGGCCACGGCACTTCTGACGGATCCCCGCGGCGTCGCGGGGATCCGTCGCACGCGCCGCTAGGACAGCGGGGCGAAGAGGTCGACGCCGTGGCCGTCGGGGTCCTGCACGACGGCGTAGCGCTGGCCCCAGTCGGCGTCCCAGGGGGCCTTCTCGCCCGTGTAGCCGGCGGCGGTGAGGTCCGCGTACACCGCGTCGACGTGCGCGGCGTCCGCGCAGGCGAAGGCCAGGCCGGTGGAGGTGCCGGCCGGCGACGGCGTCCAGTCGGGGTCGAGGGCGCGGGCGGTCTCGTGGGTGTCCCACATCAGGCGGAGGCCGCCGGGCAGCTGCGCCTCGGCGTGCGGGGCGCTCGCCGCGCCGTCGGGGACGGTCAGGCCCAGGCGCCGGTAGAACGCCAGGGCGGCGGCCATGTCGGCCACGACCAGGCCGATCGCGTCGAGTCGGGGTACGGGTGGGGTGTTCATGACGGCGAGCGTAGGAGCTGCCGGCGGGCGCCGTCTTGAAGGAATCGGACGCCGCGCCGGCCGGCGCGTCAGGGGACGCGGACGACCTGCCCGGCGTAGGAGAGGTTGCCGCCGAAGCCGAACAGCAGCACCGGGGCGCCGCTCGGGACCTCGCGGCGTTCGACCAGCTTGGCCAGGGCGAGCGGGACCGAGGCGGCGGAGGTGTTGCCGGAGTCGACGACGTCCCGGGCGATGACGGCGTTGACCGCGCCGAGGCGTTCCGCGACCGGCTCGATGATCCGCAGGTTGGCCTGGTGGAGGACGACGCCGGCCAGTTCGTCCGGGCGCAGCCCGGCGCGGTCGCAGACCTTGCGGGCGATGGCGGGCAGCTGGGTGGTGGCCCAGCGGTAGACGGTCTGGCCCTCCTGGGCGAAGCGGGCCGGGGCGCCCTCGATGCGGACCGCGTTGCCCATCTGGGGGACCGAGCCCCACAGGACGGGGCTGATCCGCGGTTCCGGGGAGGCGGTGACGACCGCGGCGGCCGCGCCGTCGCCGACCAGGACGCAGGTCGAGCGGTCGGTCCAGTCGACGACGTCGGTGAACTTCTCCGCGCCGATGACCAGGGCGCGGGTCGCCGAGCCGGCCCGGATGGCGTGGTCGGCGGTGGCCAGGGCGTGGGTGAAGCCGGCGCAGACGACGTTGAGGTCCATCGTGGCGGGCGCGGTCAGGCCCAGCCGGGCCGCGACCCGGGCCGCGGTGTTGGGGCTGCGGTCGACGGCGGTGCAGGTGGCGACCAGCACCAGGTCGATGTCGCCGGGGTCCAGGCCGGCGGCGGCCAGGGCCTTGCCGGCGGCCGCGGCGGCCATCGCGTCCACCGTCTCCTCCGGTGCCGCGACGTGCCGGGTGCGGATGCCGACGCGACTGCGGATCCAGGCGTCGTCGGTGTCGACGATCCCGGCGAGGTCGTCGTTGGTCAGCACACGGGCGGGCTGATAGTGGCCGAGGGCCAGGATGCGCGACCCGGTCATGGTGTCCCCTGCGGTACGTGGAGCGGGCGGTTCCCGGACAGTCTCGCCGGTCGACGCCGCCGGACGGGTGTGCGAACCGCCAACGTTCCGCCGTCAGAACTGGAGGCTTCCGACGCGTGTCGGCCGCGGGAACGGGCTCAGCCCAGGGCGCGGAAGCGCCGCAGACGCAGGCTGTTGCCGACCACGAAGACCGAGGAGAAGGCCATCGCGGCGCCGGCGATCATCGGGTTGAGCAGGCCGGCGGCGGCCAGCGGCAGCGCGGCGACGTTGTAGCCGAACGCCCAGAACAGGTTGGTGCGGATGGTGCCGAGGGTGGCCCGGGCCAGCCGGATGGCGTCCGCCGCGGCGCGCAGGTCACCGCGCACCAGGGTGAGGTCGCCGGCCTTGATGGCGGCGTCGGTGCCGGTGCCCATCGCCAGGCCCAGGTCGGCGCGGGCCAGCGCGGCCGCGTCGTTCACCCCGTCGCCGACCATGGCGACCGAGCGGCCCTCGCCCTGGAGGCGCGCGACGACGGCCACCTTCTCCTCCGGCAGCACCTCGGCGATCACCTCGTCGATGCCGACCGCCGCGGCGACCGACTCGGCCACCGCGCGGTTGTCGCCGGTCAGCAGCACCGGCGTCAGCCCGAGCCCGCGCAGCCGGCGGACCGCCTCCGCGCTGGTGGGCCGGATCGCGTCGGAGACGACCAACACGGCGCGGGCCGCCCCGTCCCAGCCGACCGCGACCGCGGTGTGCCCGGCCCGCTCGGCCGCGTCCTTGGCGGCGGCCAGGGCGGGCGGCAGCTGCTGGCCGCGGTCGGTCAGCAGGCGCTCCCGGCCGACCAGGACCGTGTGCCCCTCGACGGCGCCGTGCACGCCCAGCCCGGGCACGTTGGCGAAGTCCTCGGGGGCCGGCAGGGCCCCGCCGGGCTCGGCCTCCAGGGCGGCGGTGGCGACGGCCCGGGCGATGGGGTGCTCGGAGGAGTGCTCCAGCGCACCGGCCAGCCGCAGCGCCTGCGCGCGGGTCACGCCGTCGGCGAGGTGGACGTCACTCAGGGTCATCACGCCGGTGGTGACGGTGCCGGTCTTGTCCAGGACGACGGTGTCGACGGTGCGGGTGGTCTCCAGCACCTCCGGCCCCTTGAGCAGGATGCCGAGCTGGGCACCGCGGCCGGTGCCGACCATCAGCGCGGTCGGCGTCGCCAGGCCCAGCGCGCACGGGCACGCGATGATCAGCACGGCGACCGCGGCGGTGAACGCGGCGACCGCGCCGTGGCCGGTGCCGAGCCAGAGGCCGAGGGTGGCCAGCGCGAGCGCGATGACGACCGGGACGAAGACCGCGGAGATCCGGTCGGCGAGCCGCTGCGCCGCCGCCTTGCCGTTCTGGGCCTCCTCGACCAGCCTCGTCATCCGGGCGAGCTGGGTGTCCGCGCCGATGCGGGTGGCCTCGACGACGAGCCGGCCGCCCGCGTTGACGGTGGCGCCGGTGACGGTGTCGCCGGGGGCGACCTCCACGGGCACGGACTCGCCGGTCAGCATCGAGGCGTCCACCGCGGACGAGCCGTCCACCACCCGGCCGTCGGTGGCGACCTTCTCCCCGGGGCGGACCACGAACCGGTCGCCCACCCGCAGCTCGCCGACCGGGATCCGCACCTCGCGGCCCGCCCGGAGCACCGCGACGTCCTTGGCGCCCAGCTCCAGCAGGGCGTGCAGGGCCGCCCCGGCCTTCCGCTTGGCGCGCGCCTCGAAGTACCGGCCGGCCAGGATGAAGGTGGTGACGCCGGCTGCCGCCTCCAGGTAGATCGCGCCGCTGCCGTCGGTGCGGGCCATGGTCAGCTCGAAGGGGTGGGTCATGCCGGGCATGCCGGCCGTGCCGAAGAACAGCGCCCACAGCGACCAGCCGAAGGCGGCGAGGGTGCCCATCGAGATCAGGGTGTCCATGGTGGCCGCGCCGTGCCGCAGGTTGGTCCAGGCGGCCCGGTGGAACGGCCACGCCCCGTAGGCCACCACGGGGGCGGCCAGGGTCAGCGACAGCCACTGCCAGTTGGTGAACTGCAGCGCCGGGACCATCGCCATCGCGACCACCGGGACGGCGAGCGCCAGCGAGACGCACAGCCGCTGCCGGAGGGCGGCGAGCGGGCCGTCCTCCGGGCCGGGGGCGTCGTCGGCGGGCGGTTGCGGCGCGGGCGGCTCGGGAACCGCGGCGGTGTAGCCGGTCCTCTCCACGGTGGCGATCAGGTCGGCGGTCGCCACCGTGCTGTCCTCCGCGAGGGTCACCTGCGCCTTCTCGGTGGCGTAGTTGACGGTGGCGGTGACCCCGGGCATCCGGTTGAGCTTCTTCTCGACGCGGGCCGCGCACGAGGCGCAGGTCATGCCGCCGATCTCCAGCTCGACGACGGGCCCATCGATCGCGGTGGTCATGACGGCTGGTCCTCCTGTTCGCCAGAGTGCGGGGCTCCGGGGGCGGCCGGCCCCCGTCCAGCCTCCGCCGACCCCGCCAACACTTTACCCCCCTGGGGTATCTCGTCCAGTGGGGCGGGCCGTGGCGTCCGTCTCGCCGCCGTCGGTGGCCCGGTGCACCCGGTCGCCCATGGCCCGCAGGTACGCGGTCAGCTCGGCCGGTTCGTGCACCGTGAACTCCCGCCCCAGCATCGCCAGCCGCATCGCCAGCCACTCCAACGAATCGGGTGCGCTGTGCCAGCGGCAGCTCTCCCCGTCGAGCGGTTCGACCTCGCCCGCGGCCCGGCCGCCGAGCCGGGCGGCCACCTCCCCGGCCGGCCCGTACACCGTCGCCACCGCCCGGTACGTCGCCGCCGTCCCGCGCATCCGCTCCCGGACGTACGCCCCGGCGTCGGCGGCCGGCAGCTCGCGCGGCGCGGTCCGCACGCCGGTGGCGAACGGCTCGCTCAGCCGGTCCACCCGGAAAGTCCGCCAGTCGTCGCGGTCGTTGTCGAACGCGACCAGGTACCAGCGGCGGCCCGCGGCGACCAGGCGGTGCGGCTCCACCAGGCGGCGGGTGAGTTCGCCGGCGCCGGCGCGGTAGCGGAAGCGCACCCGCTCGTGGTTGGCGATCGCCGCCGCCAGCACCGTCAGGTGCTCCGGGTCGACGGTCGGCCCGTCACCGGCCGGCAGCGGGACGGTGGCGGTGCCCAGTGTGCCCACCCGCCGCCGCAGCCGGGCCGGGAGCACCTGCTCCAGCTTGGCGAGCGCCCGGACCGACGCCTCCTCGATGCCCGCGATGGTGTGGCCGGCCGTCGAGCGCAGCCCCACCGCGATGGCCACCGCCTCCTCGTCGTCCAGCAGCAGCGGCGGCATGGCGGTGCCGGCGGCCAGCCGGTAGCCGCCCTCCGCGCCCATCGAGGCGTGCACCGGATAGCCCAGTTCGCGCAGCCGCTCGACGTCGCGGCGGATGGTCCGGGTGGTCACCCGCAGCCGTGCGGCCAGCTCCCGCCCGGGCCACTCCCGGGGGGTCTGGAGCAGGGACAGCAGGTTCAGCAGACGTGCCGAGGTCTCACTCATGGCGACGATGATGGCCCAGGAAGTAGGACGGGAGCTGTCCTAGGTGGGCCGTAAGGTCGAGGACGTCCGGGACGGGCGTCCGCCGCACCAGCGCGGCGGACGCCCGTCCCGGCGCGTCCCCCCCGCTCGTCCCACGGCACCGCCAGGAGTTCCGCATGTCCCCGTCCGATCCGCACCCCGCCGCGCCGGCCGGCGCCGTCCCCGCGCCCGCCGACCGCAGACGCTGGATCGCCCTCGCCGTCGTCCTGACCGCGAGCTTCATGGACCTGGTCGACGCGACCATCGTCAACATCGCGCTGCCCAGCATCCAGCGGGACACCGGGGCCGGCTTCGGCGCGCTCCAGTGGATCACCGCCGGATACGCCCTGGCCTTCGCCATCGGCCTGATCACCGGCGGCCGGCTCGGTGACATCCACGGTCGTAAGAAGCTCTTCCTGCTCGGGATGGGCGGCTTCACGGTGGCCTCCGCGCTGTGCGGGCTCGCCGCGGACCCGGCGATGCTGGTCGCCGCGCGGGTGGTGCAGGGCGCGACGGCCGCGCTGATGGTGCCGCAGGTGCTGGCGATCATCCACGTCAGCTTCCCGGCCCACGAGCGCGGCAAGGTCTTCGGGATGTTCGGTGCCGTGATCGGACTCGGCGCGGTCTGCGGCCCGCTGATCGGCGCCCTGCTCACCCAGGGCGACCTCTTCGGCCTGGAGTGGCGGCCGATCTTCCTGATCAACCTCCCGGTCGGCGTCGTCGGCATCTGGCTCGGCCGGCGCTTCCTCACCGAGTCCCGCTCGGACACCGCGCTCCGCCTCGACCTGGTCGGCACCGCGCTGCTCACCGTCGGCCTGCTGCTGGTGCTCTACCCGCTCACCCACGGCCGCGAGGCCGGCTGGCCCGTCTGGGGCTTCGTCGCCATGGCGGCCGGACCGCTGGTCCTGGTCGGGTTCGTCCGCTACGAGCGGTTCAAGGCCCGCAAGGACGGCTCGCCGCTGGTCGAGCTCTCGCTGTTCCGGATCAAGACGTTCGCGGCGGGCGTCGGCGTCCAGCTCACCTTCGGCGCGGTCACCGGCCTGTTCTTCCTCATCTGGACGCTGTACATGCAGCTCGGGCTGGGCTGGGGGCCGCTGCACGCCGGGCTGACCGGGGTGCCGTTCTCGCTGGCCTGCTCGGCCGCGGCCGGGCTGTCCGTCCAGAAGCTGGTGCCGCGGTTCGGCCGCGCGGTGCTCCAGGCCGGCGCGCTGATCATGCTCGGCGGGGCGCTGCTCTACCTCTGGCAGGTCGACCACTACGGCACCGCCATGCAGTCCTGGCAGATGGCCCCGGCCTTGGTCCTGATGGGCGCCGGCATGGGGCTGATCGTCGCGCCGATCACCGACGCGGTCCTCTCCGAGGTCCCGGTCCGGCACTCCGGTTCGGCCTCCGGCATCTTTAACACCACCGGTCAGGTGGGCATGGCGCTGGGGCTGGCGCTGTCGTCGGTGGCGTTCTTCGGCGCGGTGGACGGCCCGGGGCGCGCGGGCTTCGTCGCCGCCACCACGCACGCCCTGGGGTGGATCGCCGGCGGCCTGGTGCTCGTCCTCGGCCTGCTGTTCTGGCTGCCCCGGCGGGCCCGGGCGGGGAGCCCGGCGCCGGTGCAGCCGGCGGCGGCCGCCGGCACGTCGGAGGCACCGGAGGCGGAGCAACCGGCGCTCGTGCCCTGATCACCGCGGGGGCGCACGCCCGGGGCGCGCGGGCAAATGGACGGCACGGCCCGGCCCACGACCCGGTGCGGAGTGCGCAAAATCAAGCCCGGACCGTACCTCCCGCGTGCCCCCACGGGCGATACTTGGCCGGTGTCGATGATCAGCAACCTCCGCAAGGCCGCCCGGCTGCCGCAGCCGCGCAAGGGCGGGGTGGACCTCAGCCACCCGGCCCGCTCGCCGCTCGGCACCGCCGTGGTGAACTGCGCGGTCTACGTGTCCGGGGTGCGCCAGGAGGGCGACCGGCCGGCCGAGGAGGCCATCCGGCAGGTCCGGCGGTCCGGTGACGGCTTCGTCTGGATCGGCCTACACGAACCGTCCGAGGTGGAGTTCGCCGGCGTCGTCGAGCTGTTCGGGCTGCACCCGCTCGCCGTCGAGGACGCCGTCCACGCCCACCAGCGCCCCAAGCTGGAGCACTACGACGACTCGCTGTTCACCGTCTTCAAGACCGTCCGCTACGTCGAGCACGACCAGCTGACCGACACCAGCGAGGTCGTCGACACCGGCGAGATCATGGTCTTCACCGGTACCGACTTCGTGATCACGGTGCGGCACGGCGGCCACGGCTCGCTGGGTCCGCTGCGCGAGCAGCTGGAGCGCGATCCGGACCAGCTCGCACTCGGCCCGTCCGCGGTGCTGCACGCCATAGCCGACCTCGTCGTGGACGACTACCTCGACGTCGCCGCCGCCGTCCAGGACGACATCGACGACGTCGAGAGCGAGGTCTTCTCGGTGCGCGGCAGCCGCGGCGCCGACCGGATCTACCAGCTCAAGCGCGAACTGCTCGAATTCAAGCGGGCGGTGACCCCGCTGGACCGCCCCCTCCAGGAGCTGGCGACCCGTTCGCTGCAGTTCGTCGAACCGCGGACCAAGACCTACTTCCGGGACGTCGCGGACCACCTCGACCAGGTCCGCGAGCGGATCACCGGCTTCGACGAACTGCTCAACTCGATACTCCAGGCGCACCTCGCCCAGGTCGCCAACGCCCAGAACGAGGCGATGCGCCGGATGTCCGCCTGGGCGGCGATCCTGGCCGTCCCCACCATGGTCACCGGCGTCTACGGCATGAACTTCGAGTACATGCCGGAGAAGAGCTGGCCGTTCGGCTATCCGCTGGTGATGGCCGTGATGGTGGGGATCTGCTGGCTGATGCATCGCGGCTTCAAGCGCAACGGCTGGTTGTAACGCCGTTACAGAGCCGGCCGCGCGGCACCGCCCGCGCCCTCACCGCCCCGTGACGTGCAGCGGCCGGGCCGCCCCGAAGCCGGCGGCCACTTGCGGCACCAACAGCACCACCAGCACCACCAACGGCACCGTCCAGGTACCCGAGGCGTCGTGCACCGCGCCCAGCACCGCCGGACCGGTGGCGGCCAGGACGTAACCGAAGCACTGCGCCATGCTGGAGAGTTGGGCGGTGTGCCGGGCGTCCGGGGCGCGCTGGACGATGAACAGCAGCGCCAGGCTGATCGCCGCCCCCTGCCCCAGGCCCAGCAGCGTCATCCACAGGTACGCACCGCCGACCGGCGCCGCCCACATGCCGACGAAGCCCGCCGCGCACAGCACCGCGCCCAGCGCGGCCAACGCGCCGGCCGGCAGCCGGCGGCCGACGATCACCGGCGCCAGGAACGACCCCGCGATCCCCAGCAGCGAGGAGAACGACAGCATCCAGCCGGCGTCGCCCGCGCCCATCCCGGCGTCCTTGAGGATCGTCGGCAACCAGGCGGCGGCCGCGTAGTAGCTCAGCGACTGCAACCCCATGTAGCCGGTGACCTGCCAGGCCAGCGGGGAGCGCCACAGCCCGCGGACCGGGTGCGCGGCCTGCCGGGCGGCGGCCGCCGACACCGCGGTGCGGCGGCGCAGCTGCGGCAGCCAGACCACCAGCGCGAGCACCGCCAGCGCACCCCAACAGGTCAGTGTGGCCTGCCAGGAGAGCCCGGCGGCCTGCTGCACGGGAACGGTGATGCCGGCCGCCAGCGCCGCGCCGCCGAACAGCGACATCGAGTAGAGCCCGGTCATCAGGCCCGCCCTGGCCGGGAAGTCCCGCTTGATCAGGCCCGGCAGCAGCACGTTGGCGACCGCGATCCCGGCGCCGATCACGACCGTCCCGGCGAACAGCGCCACCACCGAGTCCACCAGCCGCAGCCCGGTGCCCAGGCAGATCAGCACCATCGTGCCGAGCAGCGACCGCTCCATGCCGAAGCGCCGGCCCAGCCGCGGGGCGATCGGGGCCAGCAGCCCGAAGCAGAGCAGCGGCAGCGCGGTCAGCAGGCTGGTGGCGGCCGCCGACATGCCGCTGTCGGAACGGATCGTGCCGACCAGCGGGGAGACCGCGACGAGCGCGGGCCGCAGGTTCAGCGCCAACAGGACGACCCCGAGGCCGAGGGTGAGGGCGTGGCGGCCGGTGGCGCCGGTGGGCGGGGCGGCGTCGCCGGCCGGGGCCGGGGCCGGCGCCTCGCCGGTCGGCCGCGGCGGGGCCGGCGATATGCCCGATGCGGGTCCGCGTGTCATCGCTGGGGTTCCTCCTGTGGTGCTTCGTGTCCGTCGGTGCCGGTGGGGCGCTCCGTCTCCGCCGCGTCCCGGTCGTCGTCCGCGGCCTGTGCGCGCAGGGCGTCGGCCGCCTCGGCGAGGTGGTCCAGCGCCGCCCGCTCGGCGGCGTCCGGGTCCCGCGCCTCGATGGCGTCGACGATCGCGGTGTGCGCGTCGATCTGGTGGCGGACCGCGTCGGGCAGCAGCGGCGTGCCGACCACGGCCTGCAACGTCTCCCGTAGGGCGGCGCCGAACTGCTCGTACAGCTCGGCCAGCAGACGGTTGTGCGCGGCGGCGGCGACCGCCTGGTGGAAGCGCACGTCCGCGTCGATGAACTGGGCCACGTCGCCGGCCTCCCAGGCCCGGCCGCGCAGTGCCAGCGCCTCCCGCAGTGCGGCCAGGTCCTCGTCGGTGCGGCGTTCGGCCGCATGGCGGGCGGCGTCCCGCTCCAGGCTGGCGCGCACCTCGTACGCCTCCAGGTTGGCGGCCCGGCGCAGCCGGCGCTGGACGGCGGCCCCGAAGCCGCTGCGGGCCCGGACGTAGGTCCCGTCGCCCTGCCGCGGCTGAAGCATCCCGGTGTGCACCAGGGCGCGGACCGCCTCGCGGACGGTGTTGCGGCCGACGTCCAACTGCTCCACGAGCAGCGGCTCGGCCGGGATCTTGGTGCCGACCGGCCACTCGCCGTCGGCGATCAGCCGTTCCATCTGCTCGATGACCAGCTCGACGAGGCTGGTGCGGGCAGTGCTGCGCAGCGGCATCGGCGCCGTCCTCCCGTCCGCGTTCCGCGGCTCTGCGTGCGGCGGTGCCCGCCCGAGGGGACACCGGATTCCACCGGTGATGGGAACATCCCATGTTTAGCGCTGTCAAATGACCGGGCTTAGCCTGAGGGCGGTGCCGCCCCCGTCGGGGCGGGCCGGCCGGCCGCTCGGCGCACGACGTGGGTGCCGGCCGCACGCACGCACAAGAAGGACCCGCGGACCCATGGACGAACGAGCCCGCCGGCCGTGGCCCTGGCAGGGCGAGTGGCCGGTGATCGGTGCGGTGGCGGTGGGCGGCGCCCTCGGTGCCGCGGCCCGGTACGGCGCCGGCCTGATCTGGCCGACCGCCGACGCCGCCTTCCCCTGGACCACACTGCTGGTCAACGTGGTCGGCTGCGCGCTGATGGGCGTCCTGATGGTGCTGATCACCGAGGCGTGGACGGCGCACCGGCTGCTCCGCCCGTTCCTGGGCACCGGGATCCTCGGCGGCTTCACCACCTTCTCGACCTCCGCGGTGGACACCGAGCACCTGGCGGCCGCCGGCCGGCTGCCGCTCGCCCTGGCCTACCTCGCCGGCACCCTGTTCGCCGCGCTGGCGGCGGTGGCCCTCGCGAGCAGCGCCACCCGGACGGTCCTCGACCTGAGGCGGCGGACGGCATGACGGAACACCGGCACCACCACCACGCGGAGCGCGGGACGGCGACGGGCGGACCGGCCGACCCCCCGGTGCCGTCGGCCGCGACCCCGGTCAGCAGCCCGGCCCTGCGGCTGACCGTCCTCGTGGGCGAGCAGGACGTCTGGCACCACCGGCCCCTCTACGCGGAGGTCGTGCACCGCGCCCGTGCGGCGGGCCTCGCCGGGGCCAGCGCCTTCCGCGGCGTCGAGGGGTTCGGGGCGACCTCGATGATCCACACCCAGCGGCTGCTGTCGCTCAGCGAGGAACTGCCGGTGGCGGTGGTCGTGGTGGACACCGAGGAGCGGGTGCGGGCGTTCCTGCCGCAGCTGTCCGAACTGCTGGCGGACGGCGGCCTGGTGACCCTCGACCCATGCGAGGCGATCACGTTCGGCGGCCGGCCGGGCGGCGCCGGCGGAACGGACCCGGCCCGGTGAACTGGCTGCTGGTGGTGGCGGGTGCCGTGGTCGGGGCACCGCTGCGCTTCCTCACCGACCGCTTCGTCCAGGCCCGACACGACACCGTGTTCCCCTGGGGGACCTGCGCGGTCAACGTCATCGGCAGCCTGATCCTCGGCCTGGTGACCGGCGCGGCCGCCGCCGGCGCCGCTCCCGCGCACGTCCAACTGCTGCTCGGCACCGGCCTGTGCGGGGCGCTGACGACCTATTCGACGTTCTCCTACGAGACCCTGCGGCTGGTCACCGACGGGGCGCGCGGGTACGCCGTGCTCAACGTCGGGCTGAGCCTGGCGGCCGGACTGGCCGCCGCCTGGGCCGGGGTGGCCCTCGGCCACGCCCTGTGAACCGTGCCGCTCCGGCCCGGCGCCCCTCGAAGCCTCCGCACGCGGACGAGCGGTGGGGCCCGGGAAGGAGCCCCACCGCTCGGGCGGACGTACGGCATGCGGGGGCTGGTGGGGGGTACGGAGCCGGCCGCCAGGTACCGGCTCCGTCAGCCCCGGCCCGTCGTCTGCCCGGCCACCGTCAGCCCGGCCGGGAAGCGGCGGGCCGACCGACGTGCCGCGTGCGGGGGACGGACCGCTCGGTCAGCCGCCGAAGCGGACGCCGGCCAGGCCGTTCGCCCAGAGCTGGTCCACCTGGGCGCGCTCGTTGGAGTCCGGCTGGGTGTTCTGGCAGGACGGGCCGGGCCCGCCGCCGGACATCAGCTCGCTGCAGGGGCCTTCGTAGTGGTCCGGCAGGCCCAGGACGTGGCCGGTCTCGTGCGCCACGATGCGGGTGCGGTTGTACTGCTGGGCCTGGCTGTAGTCGATGAAGACGAAGCCCTTGCCGTGGCCGTCGGTGCTGGCGTACGAGCCGCGCGGGTCGTTGCCCTCCTTGTACTGGAAGTCACCGCCGTTGCCCGCTTGCAGCTTGACGTTCTGGACCGCGCTGTTCCAGATCGAGGCGCTCTGCGATATCTCGTTCGCGAAGGTGGGTGCGGCGCTCGGGTCGTAGGTGACCGTGACCGACTTCAGGTGCGGGTTGGCCTTCATCTTGGCCCGGGCCGACTGCATGACGGCCTCGAAGAACGCCTTGGTGTTCGCCTTCTCCGCCGGCGAGCCGGTGTAGGCGGCGACCGAGGCGGGGGTGCTGTGGTGGGGGGCGGAGTGTGCGGTGGCGGCGGTGGCCGACACCGGAGCGGCCGCGGCGAGCGCGGCGGCGAGGCCCAGGCCGAGCGCAGCCGACAGCGCCGTCTTGGGAGATCTCATGTGGGGGGCTCCTTAATTTCCGGGAGGCCGTACGGCCGCCGTGTGGGGCGGCGGCCGGGGCCCTGCGGATTTCTTGGTGCCGCTGAGTGTGGACGGAGTTCACCCGTGGGACGGAGATGCCAGGTGGCGATAGCCCGAGGCAATACCCCCGGTGGCCGCGGACCAACGTGCTGGTGAAGAGCCGGAGTTCGGACCGGCCGAAGAGTCTGGTGTGAGCCGCGCCTGCGCGTTTATGCTCCCGGCGTGGAGCTAGAGGTAAGGCATCTTCGGGCCCTGTGCGCCATCGCCGACTCCGGCAGCGTGCGCAAGGCGGCCCGGCAGCTGGGGATGACGCAGCCCTCCTTGACGACCCAGCTCCACCGCATCGAAAAGGCCCTCGGCGGGCAGCTCTTCTTCCGCGAGCCGACCGGTAGCCGTCCCACTCCGCTCGGTCATTCGGTGCTCTGTCGCGCCCGGCCGATAGTGGCCGAAATGCGCGCGCTTGTCGAGGACATCGCCTCGGTATCGGTCCGGGAGGAAGGCACCCGGCTGCGGATCGGCAGCACCAACAGTCCGGCCGTCGCGGGCTGGTTGCGCCGGCTGCGGGCCCGGCTCCCGGAGACCGACACCACGATACGGACCGACGTGTCCGCCAACGCCCTGCTCCACATGATCGCGATGGGCCAGCTCGACGCGGCCTTCGTGCACGAGGTCGAGGGCGCCCCGCTGCGCGTACCGGACGGCCTGCTGACGCACGAACTCCTCGCCCGCGAACCGCAGTTCATCGCCCTCGCGGAGAGTCATCCGGCGGCCACACGGGCCGTCGTCCGGGTCGCCGACCTGGCCACCGACCAGTGGATGGTCGACCCGACGGTGGACGGCGAATGGGCCGGCCTGCGCCGCATCTGGGCCGCGGCCGGCATCAACCCCCGGGTGGTGCACGGCGACTACCTCACCGCCGTGGACCTCGTCATGGCCGGCGAGGTGGTCACGCCCTGCCAGCCCACCGCCCGCTCCCGCCCCGGCATGGCGATCCGCCCGCTGCACGGCGACCCGCTGGCGGTCCGGCTCTTCATGGCCTGCCGCGCGGACGGCCCCTCGGCCGCCTCCGCCGACGACCTCTTCGCCGACCTCACCGCCGCCTACACGGACATCGCCTGGGCCAGCGAGGCGTACCACGACTGGCTGGTCCAGCACGGCGGCGTGCTGAGCTCCGGGCGCTGAGGCGTCAGGGCCCTATAGCCCGGGGTTATCACCCGCCCCGGCCCCCGAACGACCGCACCCGGCCCGCCGGGGCCGCCGGGTTGCGGCGGGTGGCGGACCGGGTGCGGTCGATGGACCGGGCGGTCGCAGGGACCGCGGGTCGGCAGGGGTGAGCGGGGCTCAGCCCTTCTTCGTCGCCCAGAAGATCTTGTCGATCTGGGCGATCAGGTCCAGGGCCTTCTGGCCGGTGGCCGGGTCGTTCGAGCCCTTGGCCGCGCTGAGGGCCTTGAGGGCGTCGTTGACCAGCTGGTGCAGCTCCGGGTACTTCTCGAAGTGCGGCGGCTTGAAGTAGTCGCTCCACAGCACCGAGACGTGGTGCTTGGCCAGCTCGGCCCGCTGCTCCTTGATCAGGACGGCGCGGGTGCGGAAGTCAGCGTCCTCGTTGGCCTGGTACTTCTCCTGGACGGCCTTGACCGACTCGGCCTCGATGCGGGCCTGGGCGGGGTCGTAGACACCGCAGGGCAGGTCGCAGTGGGCGCTGACCTTGACCTTGGGGGCGAACAGGCGGGAGAGCATGTTCAGTCCTTCCTCGTGATCGTCTTCTCACGTGCGAGATTACTCGGTGCCGGAAGGCTTTTCTCGGGTGGCCCGGGGGTCTTAGGGCAAAAGTCCGGTGCCGGACCGGGACTGATGGAGGATGGTCCGGTGAAGGTCGTACGGGGGCAGGACCGGGAGGTACGGATGCCGGAGCGGGTGCGCGAGCCGGAGCGGGAGAGCGGCGACGGCGCGGAACCGGCGCGCGGCGGGCCGCTGCGGGCGTTCGGTGTGGCGGAGGTCTACAACCCGTCGATGGTGCCGACGCTCCAACCGGGGGACCAGCTCCTGGTGCAGTACGGGGCGGTGGTGCGCCCGGGGGACGTGGTCGTGCTGCGGCACCCGTTCCGGCAGGACCTGCTGATCGTCAAGCGCGCGGTGGAACGGCGCGCCGGTGGCTGGTGGGTGCGCGGTGACAACCCGTACGTGGAGAACGACAGCCGGGAGTTCGGGGTGGTCCCCGACGAGTTGGTCCTCGCGCGGGCCTGGCTGCGGGTGCGGCCGCCGCGCGGGCTTCAGCGCTCGCCGCGGGCGGTGGCTTCCTGGGCGCTCTCGTCGGTGCGGGTGCTCTCCCGGCGCTTGCGGGCGCGGTAGGCGGCGACGTTGGCGCGGGTGGCGCAGCGGTCCGAGCAGTAGCGCCGGGACCGGTTGGTGGAGGTGTCCAGGTAGGCGTTGCGGCAGGGCTTGGCCTCGCAGATGCCCAGGCGGTCCACGCCCAGCTCGGTGAGGTGGAAGGCCAGGCCCATGCAGGCGGTCGCGGTGAAACCGGCCGTGGCGTTGGCGGCGTGGTCGGCGATGTGCATGTGCCACTTGGGGCGGCCTCCCCCGGCGTCACGGAACTCGTGGCCGGAGATCTGCGGGCTGACCGGGAACTCCATCATCAGCGCGTTCAGCAGGTCGACGGCGAGCACCTCGTCGCCGCGGTCCGCCGCCTCGAAGACCGCGCGCAACCGGGAACGGACCGTACGCAGCCGGGTGACGTCACTCTCGGTGGCCCGCCGAGCGGCCTGCTGGGCAACGCCGAACAACTCGCGAACCGCTTCGACGGACGTGAGGGAGTCCCCGCCGCGCTCGGGCTGCTCGGTGTTGACCAGACGCACGGCGTAGTCCGAGTAATAGGCCAGTTCCACGTGTGTTCCTTACGGCGCGAGCGTAATGGGTGTCGTCACCACGAGGGTATTACGCGGTTGCGCCTGGCGGCTTGGGCCTGTTCCCACGTTGTCGGCTTCCCCGCCGTTGCGCCTGCGGCGCGGGGTGCTTCCCACGTTGTGGGGTTTCCCGCCGTGCGGCGTTTCGCCGTTGCGCCTGCGGCGGGCGGTGCCGCTGCGCGGGGCTGTTGGGTGGCGGTGTCGGGCCTGCGGGGGTGGTGTGCAGGACTGCTGCGCTTTACGTCCTGCACACCACCCCCTCCGGCCCGCCCCCTCCCGTTGAGGGTGGGTTGAAAACCGGGTGGGTGGGGGCCGGGCCCCGGTGGGTTGGTGCTGGTGACCACTGGGCGCGCTCACGGATGTGAATCCACCCACGGAGTCGCAGGGACCCACCAACACAGGCCCCCACTCACCCCTTTCCCACCCATCTACGGGAGGGGTCGGGTTGGCGGGTGGTGGGGTGCCCGGACGTAAAGCGCAGCAGTCCGGGCACCCCACCACCCGCCAACCCGACACCGCGCCCTACCTACAAGCCCCGCGCAGCGGCCCCGCGCCGCAGGCGCAAACAACAACCCACGGCGGGACGGCCGACAACGTGGGGCAAGCCCCGCGCAGCAGCCCCGCGCCGCAGGCGCAAAGACAGCAACCACCACGGCAGGAAAGACAACAACGTGGGAAGCAAAGCCACGCGCAGCGACCCGTCAGAGGACCTTCGACAGGAACGACTTGGTGCGCTCGTGCTGGGGCTTGGTGAGGACGTCGCGCGGGTGGCCGGACTCGACCACCACGCCGTCGTCCATGAAGACCAGCGAGTCGCCGACCTCACGGGCGAAACCCATCTCGTGGGTCACCACGACCATCGTCATGCCGTCGGCGGCCAGGTCCTTCATGACGTCCAGGACGTCGCCGACCAGCTCCGGGTCGAGGGCCGAGGTGGGCTCGTCGAAGAGCATCAGCTTGGGCTCCATGGCCAGCGCCCGGGCGATCGCCACCCGCTGCTGTTGGCCGCCGGAGAGCTGCGAGGGGTAGTTGCCGGCCTTGTCGGCCAGGCCGACCCGGTCCAGCAGCTTGGCCGCCCGTTCCCGCGCGGACGCCTTGGACTCGCCCTTGACCTGGACCGGCGCCTCCATGATGTTCTCCAGCGCGGTCATGTGCGGGAAGAGGTTGAAGCGCTGGAAGACCATGCCGATGTCGCGCCGGCGGGCGGCGACCTCGCGGTCGCGCAGCTCGTAGAGCTTGCCGTTGTGCTCGCGGTAGCCGACGAGTTCGCCGTCGACCGACAGCCGGCCGGAGTTGATCTGCTCCAGGTGGTTGATGCACCGCAGGAAGGTCGACTTGCCGGAGCCGGACGGGCCGATCAGGCAGAAGACCTCCCGGGGCGCCACCTCCAGGTCGATCCCCTTGAGGATGTGCGCCGCACCGAAGGACTTGTGGACGCCCTCGGCCTTGACCATCGGGACCGCGGCCTTGCCCGAGCCGGTGTTCGTGGCCTTGCTCTTGCTCGTGCTCATGCCGTACCTCCGGCGCGGTTCGGGCCGGCCAGCTTCGTCTTGAGGCGCTGGAACGGGGTGGGCGGAAGCTGGCGGCTGGCGCCGCGGGCGTAGTAGCGCTCCAGGTAGTACTGGCCGATGCTGAGCACCGTCGTGGCGATCAGGTACCAGGCGGCGGCGAGGATCAGCATCTCGACCACCACGCCGGAGTCCCGGCCGACGTTCTGCGCGGCCTGGAGGAGGTCGTAGTACTGCACGGCGATGACCAGGGACGAGGTCTTGAGCATGTTGATGACCTCGTTGCCGGTCGGCGGCACGATCACCCGCATCGCCTGCGGCACGACGATCCGGCGCAGCGTCCTGCCGTGGCTCATGCCCAGCGCGTGCGCCGCCTCGGTCTGGCCCTCGTCGACGGCGGTCAGGCCGGCCCGACAGATCTCGGCCATGTACGCGGCCTCGTTGAGGCCGAGGCCGAGCAGCGCGCACAGGAACGGGGTCATGAAGTCCGACCACTCGTCCTTGTAGATCGGCATGATGTCGATGTACTGGAAGACCAAGCCGAGGTTGAACCAGAGGAAGAGCTGGACGTAGACCGGGGTGCCGCGGAAGAACCAGACGTAGAACCACGCCACGGACTTGGTCACCGGGTTCTTGGACTGCCGCATGACCGCCAGGACCACGCCCAGCACGATGCCGATCACCATCGACAGCACGGTGATCCACAGGGTGTTGCGCAGGCCCTTGAGGATGTCCGCGTTGAACATGTACTCCGGTATCGCGCCCCAGTTGACCTTCCCGGAGGCGAAGGCCCGGACGAGCAGCACCAGCAGCCCGATGACGACGAGCGCGGCGACCCAGCGCCCGTAGTGGCGGACCGGTATGGCTTTGATGGGCTCGGGCTGGGCCGGCGGTGCGGCCGCCGGCGGCTCGGCCGGCTTGTCGACGTCAACTGACACGAGGGTTGCCTTTCAGCGTGTGGCGGGAGAGGCGTGGTGGGGCCGCGCGGAGCGCCCCGGCGGGACGGGACCGGGCGCCGGCTCAGGTGCCGCCGTTGATCTGCACTTCCTTGACCGCGGCGTCCCTGACGTTCCACTTGGCCAGGACGCCGTCGTACGCGTGGTTCTTGATCACCAGCTCCATGGCCGCCTTGATCGCGTCGCGCAGCTGCTCCTGCCCCTTGGGGACGGCGATGCCGTACGGGGCCGCCTTGAGCGGGGCGCCGCCGACCGTCTGGAAGTCGTTGCCGCCGCCGGAGACCTTCACCGCGTAGGCCGCGACCGGGTAGTCGCTGGAGACCGCGTCCACACCACCGGTCCGCAGCCGGGTCTGGGCCTCGGAGTCGTTGTCGAACGCCTCGATGGAGATGGGCTGCTCGCCGCCCGCCTCACACGCCTTGGACTTGTCCTTGGCCAGGTCGTGGGAGACGGTGCCGCGCTGTACGGCGAGCTTCTTGCCGCACATGGTCTCCCAGCCGTCGATGCCCTTGGTCTTGCCCTTCTGGGTGTAGAGCGAGACGCCGACGTTGAGGTAATCGACGAAATCGACGCCCTCGCCGATCTTCTTGCCGGTGGTGCTGTCGATGCCCTGCTGGCGGTCCTTGGTGTCCGTCATCGCCGACATCGCGAGGTCGTAGCGCTGCGACTTCAGACCGCCCATGAGGGTGTCGAAGGTGGCGTTGTTGAAATTGAGCTTGATGCCCAATTCCTTGCCGATTGCCGCGGCAAGATCCGGATCGATGCCTTCCACCTTGCCGTTCGAGCGGAACTCCACCGGTTTGTAGGTGATGTCCGAGCCGACCTGGAGCATCCCCTTGTCCTGGACGTCCTTGGGGAGCTTGCTGAAAAGCGGGGCGTGCGGGTTGCGGTTCTTGGCCGCCTCCCGTCGGGCGATCGCCGCGTCGGTCTGGTCACCGCAGGCGCTGAGCAACAGCAGCGAGGCGGTGACCGTGGCTATTGCCGCGACGGTCTTGACGGGCTTACCGGACCTGCCGGCCGCCGCGCGACGGGTGGTGTCTGCGGTCATGCGGATCCTCCTGCGGTGGGTAGCCGACGTGCCAGTGTGGGCAGCCGAAGTGCTGGTGAGAAGGGGGTGGGCACACACCTTTGGGCACCTTTGGGCGTCGCGCCCTCGGTCGGTGACGGAATCTTGCCATCCGGACTCCGGTATTCGGACTGTCGTTCAGGTCAAAATCGGATAACGGACGAGCAAGGGCCATCTCCGGCCTTGTGGCGCAAGGGAAAAGGCCCGCCATCGACACCGGAGGGAAAGGGGGTGACCCCGCGGTGTCTCGGAATTCGGACAGCTCCGGGGTATCTCCGGCGTTTTCAGGCGTTCCGTCGCTAATGTCGGAGCCTCGTACCGGCAGGTAACGAATCTGACTCGTCGCCTTGCACGCCCGTCCGGTAGAAAGGGTCGTTACACCCCTCATCCGGGGCTCAGGGCGCGTGTGCGGCGCGCCCGGCGTCCGTACCTCCCCCCGCGCGGCGGCCATCCGCCGGGCAGGGCGCGGACGCGGTGCCCGCCCACCCCCCAACCAGGGAGTGGCCACCCTCAACAGATTTACGACAAAGGGGTCAGAGAACAGTGGCAGCGGAGATCGTCAATCCTCGCAGCGACAACGCGACCGGTGCGGAAGAAGGCACGGACGGCACGTCCGGCGAACTCTTCGACCCGGCCTTCGCGCTGCATCGCGGCGGCAAGATGGCCATCCAGGCAACCGTCCCGGTGCGGGACAAGGACGACCTGTCCCTCGCGTACACGCCGGGCGTCGCCAAGGTGTGCAGCGCGATCGCCGAACGTCCCGAGCTCGTGCACGACTACACCTGGAAGTCCCAGGTCGTGGCCGTGGTCACGGACGGCACCGCGGTGCTGGGCCTGGGCGACATCGGCCCGGAGGCATCCCTTCCGGTGATGGAAGGCAAGGCCATCCTCTTCAAGCAGTTCGGCGGCGTGGACGCGGTGCCGATCGCGCTCGCGACCACCGACACCGACGAGATCGTGGACACCGTCGTCCGCCTCGCGCCCTCCTTCGGCGGCGTCAACCTGGAGGACATCTCGGCGCCCCGGTGCTTCGAGATCGAGCAGAAGCTCAAGGAACGCCTGGACATCCCGGTCTTCCACGACGACCAGCACGGCACCGCCGTGGTCACCCTGGCCGCGCTGCGCAACGCCGCCAAGCTGACGGACCGGACGCTGGGCCAGCTCCGGGCGGTCATCTCCGGCGCCGGTGCGGCCGGTGTCGCCATCGCCAAGATCCTCGTCGAGGCGGGCATCGGCGACGTGGCGGTCTGCGACCGCAAGGGTGTCGTCTCGGCGGACCGCGGTGACCTCACCGACGTCAAGCGCGAGCTGGCCGGCTTCACCAACAAGGCGGGCCTGAGCGGCTCCCTGGAGCAGGCGCTGGACGGCGCCGACGTCTTCATCGGCGTCTCCGGCGGCACGGTGCCGGAGGAGGCGGTGGCGAAGATGGCGAAGGACTCGATGATCTTCGCGATGGCCAACCCCAACCCGGAGATCCACCCGGACGTCGCCCACAAGTACGCCGCGGTGGTCGCCACCGGGCGCAGCGACTTCCCGAACCAGATCAACAACGTGCTGGCCTTCCCCGGAATCTTCGCCGGCGCCATGCAGGTGCGCGCCTCGCAGATCACCGAGGGCATGAAGCTCGCCGCCGCGGAGGCGCTGGCCGCCGTCGTCGCCGACGAGCTGAGTGCGGACAAGGTGATCCCGTCGCCGTTCGACGAGCGGGTCGCCCCGGCCGTCACCGCGGCCGTCGCCGCAGCCGCCCGTGCGGAGGGCGTCGCGCGCCGCTGACCCGCCGCCGCGGACACCGTTGACGGGCCGGACCGACCCCCTCGTGGGTGCGGGTCCGGCCCGTCCGGCGTTGCGGGGCGGCGGCCGGAAAGGACGATGGGATTCCGGCCGTCCGCGGTCCCGGTGGGCGTCGCGTGTCACACCCGCGCCCGCTGTCGCGGGACCCGCCCGCGGCCTACGTTGGGATCATGTTTGCTGCCTACGCCGCCCGCATCGACCGCGACCAGCCGCTGAACGGCCTCGAATTGGGGGAGCGCCCGGCCCCCACCGCCCGCCCCGGCTGGACCACCGTCGACGTCAAGGCCGCCTCCCTCAACCACCACGACCTGTGGACGCTGCGCGGCGTCGGGATCACCGGGGAGTCGCTCCCGATGATCCTCGGCTGCGACGCCGCCGGCATCGACGAGCACGGCAACGAGGTCGTCCTGCACTCCGTCATCGGGCAGACCGGCCACGGCGTCGGCCCGGACGAGAAGCCCTCCATCCTCACCGAGCGCTACCAGGGCACCTTCGCCGAGCGGGTCACCGTGCCCTCCTGGAACGTCCTGCCCAAGCCCGCCGAGCTCTCCTTCGAGGAGGCCGCCTGCCTGCCCACCGCCTGGCTGACCGCGTACCGGATGCTGTTCACCAACGGCGGGGTGCGGCCCGGGGACAGCGTGCTGGTGCAGGGCGCCGGCGGCGGCGTGGCGACCGCCGCCATCGTCCTGGGCGCCGCGGCGGGCCTGCGGGTCTTCGCCACCAGCCGGGACGAGACCAAGCGCAAGCGCGCCGTGGAGCTGGGCGCCGAGGCGGCGTTCGCGACCGGTGAGCGGCTGCCCCAGCGGGTGGACGCGGTGATCGAGACGGTCGGCGCCGCCACCTGGTCGCACTCGGTGAAGTCGCTGCGGCCCGGTGGCACCCTGGTCATCTCCGGTGCCACCAGCGGCTTCACGCCGAAGAGCGGCGAGCTGAACCGGATCTTCTTCCTGGAGCTGAAGGTCGTCGGTTCGACGATGGGCACCAAGGAGGAACTGGCCGGCCTGCTCAGCTTCTGCGCCGCCAAGGGCATCCGGCCGGTGATCGACTCCACGCTGCCGCTGGACCGGGCGCCCGAGGGCTTCGCGAAGATGGCCGAGGGGGAGCTCTTCGGGAAGGTCGTGCTGACCGTCTGAGCCGTGGGCGCCGGCCCGCCGGGACGTCAGCCGCGGCCGGGCGGCGGGACGTTGACCAGGCTCCGGTGCAGGACGTAGGCGGGCACGGCCGGTGCGCCGGGCGTGCCCGCACCCGCCTCGTCCGCCGGCACCGCCGGGGTGGGGGCGACCCCGGGCAGGGCTGTGATCGCCGCCCGCAGCCGGACCGGAACGGCGCCGCCGGCAAACGCCCGCCAGGCCGAACCGGTGCTCCACTCGCCGAAGTTGAGCACCCGTCGGCCGTCCTGCGAGAAGTGGAAGTGGGCGCCGAGCAGCCCCGGGACGCGCTCCTCGGCCAGCCTCCGCAGCACGGTGTCGGCGAGCGCGCGCTGGGCGTCCGGCCCGGTCGTGGCGAACGTCGGCGTCACCAGGAACGCCGGCGTCCGGGTGGCGCGCTCCTCGGCCACGTGACTGCGGTAGCGGCGGTAACGGATGACGCCCGGGCGGCGGATGCCCGGGACGGCCGCGTCGACGGGGGCGAGGGCCGCGGGGCGCCGGGTGCGCACCCACTCCCGGTGGGCCGCGTCGTCGGTCCACTGCGCGTAGTTGAGGACGTGGCCGCCGTCGGTGCTCAGGAACGTGGTGAGCGTCAGCATCGCGGCCGGGCGGGGTTCCTCCTCCCAGGCGGCCAGCACCGCATCGGCCGCCGCGCGCTGGAAGCGGTCGGCCGGTACCAGCCAGGGGCTGATCAGGACGGTGCCGGCGTCGGGGCGTCGGACGTCCGGGAAGGCGGGGAGGGGGGCGTCGGTCGGGGGCATGGGGGCTCCGTTTCGTGCCGGTGGGCGGGCTGGCCGGTACCGGGCACGATGCTGGTTCCTCAGGCGTGGTTGAGGTCAAGGGGGTCGAGGACGGACACCCCGGCGTGTCAATGAAGGTTGACGAGACTCGCTTGTCAACGTAAGTTGACGCCATGACCGAAGCAACGGACCTCGCCGCGCGGGCGAGCGACCCGGATCCGCGGGCCGGCCTCCGCGCCGTCGCCGCGCTCCGCCGGCTGCTGGAACAACTCGAAGCCGTACAGGTGCGCAGCGCCCGCGCGAAGGGCTGGTCGTGGCAGGAGATCGCCGCCGAACTGGGTGTCAGCCGGCAGGCGGTCCACAAGAAGCACGGGAGGCGCTGATGTGGGAGAGGTTCACGGGGGCGGCCCGGGCGGTGGTGCGCGACGCGGTGACGCACGCGGACTGCGCCGGAAGCCGCACGATCGGCGAACCGGAGCTGCTGCTCGCACTGTTGGACCGCCGGGACACCCCGGCCGCGGCGGTACTCGACGGGCTCGGCGCGCCGCGGACGGCGCTCGCCGCCGACCTGGCGGCGGACCGGCGGCGGGGCGGCGTCTCGGCGGCCGACGCGGCGGCGCTGGCCGGGCTCGGCATCGACGTCGACGCGGTCGTGGCGCGGGTGGAGGACGCGCACGGGGTCGGGGCGCTGGCCGGCGGCCCGGTCGACGGTGGCCGCCGGAGTGGGCGCCGGGCGTGGACGCGGCACCGCTTCTCCCCGGACGCCCGGGCGGCGTTGGAGCGTGCGCTGCGGATCGCGGCGGGCCGCGGTGAGCGGCACCTCGGCGACGAGCACCTGCTGCTGGCGCTGACCGTCCGGTCCGGCCCGGCCGGTTCGGTGCTCGCCGGCCACGGCGTGACGCACGACGCGGTGGTGCGGGTCCTGGGCGAACGGACCGTCGGGCGCGCGAGCTGACGTGCCCGCGCCGGGCGGCGGCGTCGGTCGCCGGCCGGGGAGCCCCGGTCGGCGACCGACGCGCGTCGGCCGCTACGCGTCCCGGTCCGCCGCCCCGCCGTCCGCCCCCGGCCGGCGCAGCAGCGCCCCGATGTGGGCGGCGGCGGACGCCAACCGGTGCCGGGACTCGGCGAGTTGGTCCGCGGTGACGCCGTGGTCGCGGGCGGCGTCCCGCAGGCCGTCCCGGAACCGGTCCAGCAGGCGGTCGAAGTCGCGGGCCGGGTCGCCGCTGCCGGGCTCGGCGGCCCACGCGGGCGCGGCGGGCTCCTCGGCTACGGGCGCCGCCCCGGCCGCCGGCGGCTCGGCCTCCTCCTTGGCGAGGTCGATCCGCTCGACCGTGATCCGCGGGCCGTCGTGGGCGGTGCCGTGGTCCGTCGTGGTGCGGTGGTCGGCGCCGTCGCCGTGGTCCCCGGTGTCCGGGGCGGCCCGGTCGTGCGCGTCGGCCCGGTCGCTGCCGGATGCGGCGCCCGTGTAGCGGCCGACCTCGCGGGAGACCTCGGACAGCGCGTCGCGCACCGCCGTGGACCAGTCGCCGGAGCGCACCGCCTCCTGGGTCTGCTCCTGGACGTGCTTGATGACCCGCTGGATCTCCTCGCGCGCGAACACCTGGGCGTCCTTGGCCTGTTTGCGGGCGCGCTGGGCCTCCTGCTTGGCGCGGCGGCTCTCCTCCTTGGCGCGGCGGGCCTGCTCCTTCCACTCCTCCTTGGCGCGCCGGAACTCCTCCTTCGCCTGCCGCCAGGCGTCCTTGTCGCCGAACGCGCCGTCGAAGTAGTCCGAAGCCTCCGGGAACGGCCGGTCGCCGGCCGGGGCCTTGCGCCCGGCCTTCCCCGCCCCCGGCGTCCCGGTGCCGGCCCGGGCCTGCTGGGCGGCCTCCCGGACCTCCCGGCGCAGATCGCGCGCCGAACCGCTGACGTCCTCGCGGATGTCCGAGGCGAGGGCCGCCACCGACTCCCGGATCTCCAGTTCCAGATCGGCGAGTTCGCCGCCGCGGTCGGCGAGTTCGGCCCGGCCGGCGTCGGTGATCGAGTAGACCTTCCGGCCGCCCTCGGTGGCGTGCGTCACCAGGCCCTCGGCCTCCAGCTTGGACAGCCGGGGGTAGACGGTGCCGGCGGACGGGGCGTAGAGCCCCTGGAAGCGCTCCTCCAGCAGGCGGATGATCTCGTAGCCGTGCCGCGGGGCCTCGTCGAGCAGCTTGAGGAGGTAGAGCCGCAGGCGGCCGTGGGCGAAGACGGGGGGCATGCTCAGAGCACCTTCTTCCCGGCGGGCGGGGTCGTGGGGGAGGGGCCGTCGTCCGGTCCGCCGCCCGGCGCCCCACCGGCGGGGCCGCCCGGCTCGTCGTAGCCGGGGCGGCGCAGCAGGGCGAGGGCGCCGGAGACGGTGGTGGCCTTGAGCCGGCCGGTGCCGGCCCCCAGCGAACCGGTGATGCGCTTGGCGCCCCACTGGCCGGTGACCCGCAGGTCGTCGAAGGCGTTGGTGACCGCGCCGGTGGTGGTGCCGGCGTCCACCTTCGCGTCGGCCGGGTCGGGCAGCCGGATGGCGATCTCGCCGGAGACCGTGGTCAGGTCGATCTGCGCGCCGGCCGCCGGGTCCAGGTCCAGCACCATGTCACCGCTGACGGAGTCGGCGTGCACCGCGCCGCCGATCCCCTCGATGACGGTCAGGTCGCCCGAGACGGAGTTGAATCGGAGGTCGCCGGTGAGGGCCTGGGCCTCGACGTTGCCGGCGACGGTGTCGGCGCGGACCGGGCCGGAGAGCCCGACGAGGGTGCTGTCCCCGTTGACCCCGCGCAGCTCCGTGCGGCCCGAGACGCCGGAGATGACCACGCCGGCGCCGACCACCCCGACCTCGACGCGGGTGGTGGCCGGCACGGTCACCGAGACCACCGCGCTGCGGTTCCAGCCCTTGCGCTCCAAGAACGTCAGGAAGCCCTTCCAGGGCAGGTCGTCGTAGCCGACGGTGAGGGTGCCGTCCTCGACGGAGACCACGACCTGCGGGCCGTGCAGCTCGGACACCTCCAGCCGGGCCGGCCCCTCCTCGGAGGTACCGACGACGTTGACGGTGCCGCCCATCAGGCGCACGGAGAGGGCGTTGACCGGCTCCTCGATCTCCAGCGTGCGTGGTGCGGAGACCGTCCATTCGGTCCGGGCTGACATACCTGGCCTCCCCTGGGTAGGCAGACAACGCAACATATCGCGTCTTCGCTAGACACGATATATCGCAGCCTGCGGGAGTCAAGCGGGTCCGCCCCTGACCGTCCCCTGATGCGCCCCCTTCCGTTCCCCTAGGTGACGGCGACGGCGGCGCCCCCGTCGGTCGGGCGCCCGCCGCTCCTACTCGTCGTCCTCGTCGTCCAGCCGGGCCAGCCAGGTGGCCAGCCGCTCCACCGGAACCTCGAAGTCCGGGTTGAGGTCGACGAACGTGCGGAGCTGCTCGGCCACCCACCCGAGGGAGACCTCCTCCTCGCCGCGCCGGTTCTCCAGCTCCTCGATGCCGCGGTCAGTGAAATACACGTGCTCTCCAGCAGGTCAAAAGGACAGTGCGGCCAGGATAGGCAGCCGCACCGGGCCGCCGTGCCACCGGTCGGGGGCGGCCGCAGCACCCCGGACACCCCGAAGGGCCCGCCCCACCCAACGGTGGGAACGGGCCCTTCGCGGACCGCGCTCAGTGGTGGCTAGACGCTCACGCGTCGAAGACCTCGGCCACCAGCTGGGCCTGCTCGGCCTGGTGCCGCTTGGCCGAGCCGACCGCCGGCGACGAGCCGTGCGGCCGCGAGATGCGACGCAGGCGCTCACCGTGCGGGACGTCGGCGCCGACCGCCAGGTCCAGGTGGTCGATCAGGTTCAGGCCGAGGAACGGCCAGGCACCCTGGTTCGCCGGCTCCTCCTGCGCCCACAGGTACTTCTCGGCGTTCGGGAACTTGGCGATCTCCGCCTGGAGCTCCTTGCCGGGCAGCGGGTACAGCCGCTCGATCCGGACCAGCGCGGTGTCGAACGCGCCGCGCTTGTTCCGCTCCTCCTCCAGGTCGTAGTAGACCTTGCCGGAGCAGAAGACGACCTTGCGGACGTCCTCGGGCTTGACCGCGGCGTCGCCGATGACCGGACGGAAGCCGCCGGTGGTGAACTCCGCCGCCTTCGACGCCGCGGCCTTCAGACGCAGCATCGACTTCGGGGTGAAGACGACCAGCGGCTTGTGGTGCGGGTTGTGCACCTGCCAGCGCAGCAGGTGGAAGTAGTTCGACGGGAGCGTCGGCATCGCGACGGTCATGTTGTTCTGCGCGCACAGCTGGAGGAAGCGCTCGATCCGGGCCGAGGAGTGGTCCGGGCCCTGGCCCTCGTAGCCGTGCGGGAGCAGCAGGGTGACGCCGGAGGTCTGGCCCCACTTCTGCTCCGCGGACGAGATGAACTCGTCGATGACGGTCTGCGCGCCGTTGGTGAAGTCACCGAACTGCGCCTCCCACATCACCAGCGCGTCCGGACGGGCCAGCGAGTAGCCGTACTCGAAGCCCATCGCCGCGTACTCGCTGAGCAGCGAGTCGTAGACGTTGAAGCGGGCCTGGTCCTCCGACAGGTACAGCAGCGGGGTGTAGTCCTCGCCGGTCTGCCGGTCGATCAGCACCGCGTGGCGCGAGCCGAACGTGCCGCGGCGGGAGTCCTGGCCGGCGAGCCGGACCGGGGTGCCCTCCATCAGCAGCGAACCGATGGCCAGGGTCTCGCCCATGCCCCAGTCGATGGTGCCTTCCTCGACCATCGTCGCCCGGCGCTGCAGCTGGGGCAGCAGCCGCGGGTGGACGGTGATGTTGTCGGGGATGTTGACCTGCGACTCGGCGATCCGCTTGACGACCTCCTGGGAGACCGCGGTCTCCACGTGGACCGGGAACTCGGCCTGCGGCTGCGGCACCTCGGGCGCGGCCGGCGTGGTCGTGGCGTCGCGGACCTCGGTGAAGACCTTCTCCAGCTGGCCCTGGAAGTCCTGGAGCGCCTGCTCCGCCTCTTCGAGGGTGATGTCGCCCCGGCCGATCAGCGACTCGGTGTAGAGCTTGCGCACCGAACGCTTCTTGTCGATCAGGTCGTACATCAGCGGCTGGGTGAAGGCCGGGTTGTCCAGCTCGTTGTGGCCGCGGCGGCGGTAGCAGATGAGGTCGATGACCACGTCCTTGTTGAACGCCTGGCGGAACTCGAAGGCGAGCCGGGCGACCCGGACGACGGCCTCGGGGTCGTCGCCGTTGACGTGGAAGATCGGCGCCTCGATCATGCGGGCCACGTCGGTGGCGTACATGGAGGAGCGCGAGGACTCCGGCGCGGCGGTGAAGCCGACCTGGTTGTTGATGACCACGTGCACCGTGCCGCCGGTGCGGTAGCCGCGCAGCTGGGACATGTTCAGCGTCTCCGCGACCACGCCCTGACCGGCGAACGCCGCGTCACCGTGCAGCTGGATCGGCAGGACCGTGAAGTCCGTGCCGCCCTTGTTGATGATGTCCTGCTTGGCGCGGGAGACACCCTCGACGACCGGGTCCACGGCCTCCAGGTGGGAGGGGTTGGCGGTGAGCGAGACCTTGATCTGCTCGCCGTCCAGGCCGGTGAAGGTGCCCTCGGCGCCCAGGTGGTACTTCACGTCGCCGGAGCCGTGCATCGACTTCGGGTCGAGGTTGCCCTCGAACTCGCGGAAGAGCTGCGCGTAGGACTTGCCGACGATGTTCGCCAGCACGTTGAGCCGGCCGCGGTGGGCCATGCCGATGACGGCCTCGTCCAGTCGCGCCTCGGCCGCGGAGTCGATGACCGCGTCCAGCAGCGGGATGACCGATTCGCCGCCCTCCAGGGAGAAGCGCTTCTGGCCGACGTACTTGGTCTGCAGGAACGTCTCGAACGCCTCGGCGGAGTTCAGCCGGCGCAGGATGCGCAGCTGCTCGTCGCGCTCGGGCGACTTGTGCGAGCGCTCGACCCGGTCCTGGATCCACTTGCGCTGCTTGGGGTCCTGGATGTGCATGAACTCGATGCCGGTGGTGCGGCAGTACGAGTCGCGCAGCACGCCCAGGATGTCGCGCAGCTTCATCATCGACTTGCCGGCGAAGCCGCCGACCGCGAACTCCCGCTCCAGGTCCCACAGGGTGAGGCCGTGCTCGGTGATGTCCAGGTCGGGGTGCTTGCGCTGGTGGTACTCCAGCGGGTCGGTGTCGGCCATGACGTGGCCGCGCTGCCGGTAGGAGTGGATCAGCTCGAAGACCCGCGCGGCCTTGGTGACGTCGTCGTCGTGCGACGCGTCGATGTCGCGCATCCAGCGGATCGGCTCGTAGGGGATCCGCAGCGACTTGAAGATGTCGTCGTAGAAGTCGTTCTCGCCGAGCAGCAGCTGACTCATGATCCGCAGGAACTCGCCGGAGGCGGCGCCCTGGATCACACGGTGGTCGTAGGTGCTGGTCAGCGTCATGACCTTGGAGACGCCCAGCTTGTTCAGGGCGTCCTGCGAGGTGCCCTGGAACTCGGCCGGGTAGTCCATCGAGCCGACGCCCATGATCATGGCCTGGCCGGGCATCAGGCGCGGCACCGAGTGGACGGTGCCGATGCCGCCGGGGTTGGTCAGCGACGCGGTGACCCCGGTGAAGTCGTCCATCGTGAGCTTGTTGTCCCGGGCCCGGCGGACGATGTCCTCGTACGCCTGCCAGAACTCGAAGAAGCTCAGCGTCTCGGCCTTCTTGATCGCCGCGACGACCAGCTGGCGCTCGCCCTTCGCCTTGACCAGGTCGATGGCCAGGCCGAGGTTGATGTGCGCCGGCTTGACCAGCGTCGGCTTGCCGTCCTTCTCCGCGAAGGAGTTGTTCATCGACGGCATGGCCTTGAGGGCCTGCACCATCGCGTACCCGATGACGTGCGTGAAGGAGACCTTCCCGCCGCGGGCGCGCTTGAGGTGGTTGTTGATGACGATGCGGTTGTCGAACAACAGCTTCACCGGGACCGCACGGACGGACGTGGCCGTCGGCAGCTCCAGGGACGCGCTCATGTTCTTCGCCACGGCCGCCGACGGGCCGCGCAGGGTCACCAGCTCGGGGCCCTCGGGCGCCGCACCGTTGCTCGCGGCGGGCTGCTTGGCCGCCGGGGCCGGCTTCGCCGCGGGCTTCGCCGGCGCCGGCGCGGCGCTGGCAGCGGGCTTCGCCGGGGCGGCGGCCGCGGTGGGGGGCTTCGGGGCCTCAGCGGCGGGAGCCGCGGGAGCCGGCGCCGACGGGGCCGGGGCCGCCGGAGCAGCGCCTGCTGCCGGCTGGCTCGGCGCGCTGGCGGCGCCTGGCTTGTAGTCGGCAAAGAAGTCCCACCAGGCTCGGTCTACCGAGTTCGGGTCCTGGAGGTACTGCTGGTAGATCTCGTCGACGAGCCACTCGTTGGAGCCGAACGCGGCAGCGGGATTCTTCCGCTGCTCTTCCTGTTCGGCCGAGACACTCGCACTGTTGGGGGACTGTAGCGACACGGCGGCAACCGCCCTCTTCCGCTTCCTAAGGTGGTGGACAGCGGGAATAAAGGCTACGCCTCTTGTGACCTTTGGTGCAGTCCGGGAGGGCCACTCGTCGCGCACGTCACATTCACCGAAGGGTTTCGGAGCTCGACTTGGCGGGAAACACACGTGGTTTGGCTGCGTGCGGGTAGCACTGAGAGCCGTCGCACCCCGCAATGAGTGCTCCCACCACCGACCCTACGACAGTCGGCGTCAACCTCGGGATGACTCCAGCCCCGGAAGAGCGACCCGGATCCGGCAACCCCGGGGTGATTCGGCCACCCCGATCCGTCCGCCGTGCAGGTCCACCGCCCAGCGCGCGATCGCCAGGCCGAGCCCCGTCCCGCCGTCGCTGCCCGGGCCCGAGGGGGCCGGACCGCCGCGGTTGAACCGCTCGAAGACCCGGTAGCGCTCCGACTCCGGGATGCCGGGGCCCTCGTCCTGCACCTCCAGGACCAGGCTCTCCGGCCCGTCGCCGCGCCGGGCCCGCACGGTGACCCGGCCGTGCCGGGGGCTGTGCTTGATCGCGTTGTCGATGAGGTTGGCGACGACCTGGTGCAGCCGCTCGGCGTCGGCGTGCGCGGTCAGCTCCGGCGGGGAGACGTCGAGGTGGAGGTGGACGTCCGCACGGGTGTGGGTGCCGGAGCCGGCGAGCCGGGAGAGCCCGGAGAGGGTGGCGGCGCCGCGGCTCATGTTCGCCTCCTTGAGCACCCCGGAGAGGTACGGCCAGACCTCGAAGCGCCCGGCGTGCAGCGGCACCACGCCGTTGTCCAGCCGGGACAGGTCCAGCAGGTGCTCCACCAGCCGGCCCAGCCGCTCGGTCTGCTTCAGTGCCGTCCGCATGGTGTCCGAGTCGGGCTCGCAGACGCCGTCGACGACGTTCTCCAGCACCGCGCGCAGGGCCGCGATGGGGGTGCGCAGCTCGTGCGAGACGTTGGCGACCAGTTCCTTGCGGTGGGTGTCCACCGCTTCCAGGTCGGCGGCCATGCGGTTGAAGGCGTCGGCCAGGTCGCCGAACTCGTCGCGGCGGTCCGCGCGCACCCGGCGGGTGTAGTCGCCGTGCGCCATCGACCGGGTCACCTCGGTCATCTCGCCGAGCGGGGCGGTCAGCCCGGTGGCCACGAACTGGGTGATCAGCAGCGAGGCGATGATCGAGAAGACCGTGATCACCCGCAGCTCGGTCGCCGAGTGCATCGCCACGAACACCAGGAGTGTGGTGATGATCACCGAGACGATGACCAGGGCACCGAGCGCCGCCTTGACCGAGCGGTACGGGTCCAGCGGCCGCAACGCCTCCCAGAACCGGTCCCACAGGTCCCGCGCCCGCGGCCGCCACCGACGGATCATGCGGGCGGGGTCTCCAGCGCGTACCCGACGCCGTGGACCGTGCGGATGCGCTCGGCACCGATCTTGCGGCGCAGCGCCTTGATGTGGCTGTCGACCGTCCGGGTGCCGGAGGCGTCCGCCCAGTCCCAGACCTCGGCCAGCAGCTGCTCGCGGGAGAGCACCGCACGCGGGGTGTTCGCCAGGCAGACCAGCAGGTCGAACTCGGTGGGGGTGAGGTGGACGTCACTGCCGCGCACCCGCACCCGCCGCTGGGCGTGGTCGATCTCCAGCTCGCCGAGGCGCAGGATGCCGCTGCGCGGGGTGTGCGCGGCCAGCGCGGCCCGCTCCACCCGGCGCAGCAGGACGTGCACCCGGGCCGCCAGCTCCCGCATGGAGAACGGCTTGGTCATGTAGTCGTCGGCGCCGACGCCGAGGCCCACCAGCATGTCGGTCTCGTCGTCCCGGGCGGTGAGCATCATCACCGGCACCGGGCGCTGCGCCTGCACCCGGCGGCACACCTCCAGGCCGTCGAAGCCCGGCAGCATCACGTCGAGGACGAGCAGGTCGGGCTGCCACGCCTCCGCCGTGTCCACGGCGGCCGGGCCGTCGGTGGCCGTCTGCACCTGGAAGCCCTCGGCGCGCAGCCGGGCCGCGATGGCGTCGACGATCGTCGGATCGTCCTCCACGACCAGCACCCGGCGCTGGGCGCCCGGCGTGGCCGCGGTGGTGCCGCCCTGGGTTGTCTGAGTCTGGTCCATCGCCCGCCCCTGCATGTGCCCTGCGTGGTCGCGTCTTGCTGGGCAGCAGCGTAAGGGCATGATGTGACAGTCGGCTACGCGCCCTACGCGGACCGGAGCGCCAGGTGGACCACGTCCGGGACGCCTCGGGCAACCGGGATCTCTTCGGTCCGTACGCCCTCGAATCCGGCATTTCCCAGCGCCCGCTCGAACTCCGACGACGGCTGCGCGGACCACACCGCGAGGACCCCGCCGGGGGTCAGCCGGTCCCGGCAGGCGGCCAGGCCGGCGGGGGAGTAGAGCCCGCCGTTGTCCTCGGTGACGGTCCAGTCGGGGCCGTTGTCGATGTCCAAGCACAGGGCGTCGTAGGCGTGTTGGCCGGCGCCTTCGCGCAGGTGGGCCACCAGGTCGGTGTGCAGGACCTCGGTGCGCGGGTCGGCCAGCGCCGGCCCGGAGAGCGCCGACAGCGGGCCCGTGCGGTGCCAGTCGATCACCGCCGTCTCCCGTTCGACGACCGCGATCCGGCCCCAGCGCTGCTGGCCGGCCGCCCGGGCCAGCGAGAAGCCCACGCCCAGCCCGCCGATCAACACCGAGGGCCGGGCGCGGTCGGGCGGCAGCGCGGCCAGCGCGGCGTCCACCAGGCGCCGTTCGGAACGCCCGTCGGAGGTGTCCATCAGGAAGCAGCCGTTGGCGATGATCTCGTAGACCGGGCCGTCCGGTCCGGGGGCGTGGGGGCCGGCGGCGCCCGGGTCCCGGCGCCGCAGCACCACCTCTCCGTAGGGGCCCTCGCGCCGGTCGAGGGTGTGCACGGCCGGCTCGGTGCCGGCGGTCGGATGCCAGGGGTGATCGGGAGCCATGCGGCCATCTTGGCCAACGCCCGGGGCGCGGTTCAACGGCGACGGACCGGGCGCCGGAGCGGCTCCGGAGGCCGGCCCAAATGGACGCGGTGCATCTCACGGGGGTTGCGGGTTGTGAGGGATGTCACTCGCACAGCTGACTCATGGATTGGCCGTGCACAGTGGATCGCGGACGGTGCGCGGGGGTGTCGGAAGGGACGTGCGATGGCGAGTGCGGTCGAGACGACCGGTGGTCCGCCGGTCGGGGACGGGGTGGCCGAGGGCGCCCCGGTGCTCCTGACCGGGCTGCCCCGGCAGCGCGGCGACGCGGCCGCACCGGTCGCCGCCGCCCCGCCGGCCGCGGCGGCTGTGCTCCCCACCCCGGCCCGCCGACGCCGGAGCCGGCTGCGCCCCTGGCGGCTGCTGCCCACCCCCACCGGCACCCCCTTCACGTTCTGGTACGCGGTCGTGCTGGTGGGCACCTCGCTCTACGCCGAGCAGGGTGACCCCTCGGTGGTCTCCGCCCTGCTCCAGGGCTCCAGCACGGACGTGGTCCACCTCGCCCAGGCGCCGCTGCTGGTGCTCGTCGCCAGCGCCCTGTGGAGCGCCGGCGGACTGCTCTCGGGGTTCGCCCTGGCGTTCCTCTTCGTGCTGACCGCGCTGGAGCGGCGGATCGGCGGGGTGCGCAGCGCGGCGGTGTTCTTCGGCGGACACGCGCTGGCCACCCTCGCCACGGAGGTGCCGGTCGGCTTCTCCGTCGCCGCCGGAGGGCTGCCGGACAGTTCGCTGCACCGCCTCGACTACGGCATCAGCTTCGGGGTGATGACCTGCGTCGGGGCGCTCGCCGGACTGCTGCCGGCCTGGCTGCGCTGGCCGGTGCTGGTCGCCGGCGGCTACCAGGCGCTGTCCGGCCTGCTGACCTACGTCGATCCGATGACCGACTGGGGGCACGCGCTCTCGCTCGTCCTGGGGATCGCCGCCTGGCCGCTGCTCCGGTACTGGCGGGCGCAGCGCTCCGGGCCGGCCCCGCTGCTCGGCGACCTCGGGCACCCGGCGCTGCGGCCCGGCCGGGCGGTCTGAGGCCGGCACCGCCCGCCCGCCCGTCCGGGCCGCGCCGCGATGCACGCCGTCGATCGCGGAGAATGGGGCCCTCGCGGGCGCCGTGACGAAGGGCGACCGCCGGCCTCAGGAGCAGAGAAGAACCGTGTCGCACGAGCGCCGCCGCCCCGCCCAGGACCGTCCGTCCACCCCGTCGCCGGCTCCGGACGCCGCCCGGCTCCCGCTGCTCTCCGACTGCGGCGACTGCTTCGGCCTGTGCTGCGTGGCGCTGCCGTTCGCGCGCTCGGCGGACTTCGCCCTGGACAAGGAGGCCGGCCGGCCCTGCCCGAACCTGCGGACCGACTTCGCCTGCGGCGTCCACCGCGACCTGCGGCAGCGCGGCTTCGCCGGCTGCACGGTCTTCGAGTGCTTCGGCGCCGGCCAGAAGGTCTCCCAGGTCACCTTCGGCGGGACGGACTGGCGGACCGCGCCGGAGACCGCCCGGCCGATGTTCGACGCGTTCGCCGTGATGCGCCAGCTGCACGAACTGCTCTGGTACCTCACGGAGGCGGTGGCCCTGCCGTCCGCCGGCGACCGTGGTTCCGCCGACCGTGCGCGCGCGGCCGGCGCCGTACTGTCCGCCGCCGTGTACGCCGAGCTGCGGGCCGCCCTGGAGCGGACCGAGGAGCTGACCCGGGGCACCGCCGAGGAGCTGGCCGGGCTGGACGTGGCCGCCCACCGCGAGGTGGTCAGCGTCCTGCTGCTGAAGGTCAGCGAGGCGGTCCGGGCCGAGGTGCCGGGCCGGAAGAAGGAGCGGCGGGGCGCCGACCTGATGGGGGCGCGGCTCAAGGACGCCGACCTGCGGGGCGCCAACCTGCGCGGGGCGTACCTCATCGCGGCCGACCTGCGCGGCGCCGACCTGCGCTCCGCGGACATGATCGGCGCCGACCTCCGGGACGCCGACCTGCGCGGCGCCGACCTCACCGGCAGCATCTTCCTGACCCAGGCCCAGGTGAACGCGGCCCGGGGCGATGCGGCCACCCGGCTGCCACAGGGGCTGCGCCGCCCCGCCCACTGGTAGCGCCGGCCGCCGCCGGCACGGGCCCCGCCCGCCCCAGGTGCCCCGCCCCGCAACCGAGTTGCCCGCAGGTGATCGCTCACAGCGAACACGCCCGGGGGAACAACGCCGCACCCACCGGCATTGAGTGAGTAAAGCTCAACTTGCTTGCCGAAGGGGAGATCATGACTGCTGAGTCCACGGCGTCCACCACGCTGACCCTGCCCGTGCTGCCCCTCGACGACGAGGTCGTCCTGCCCGGCATGGTGGTGCCCCTGGACCTGTCGGATGCCGAGGTGCGGGCCGCGGTGGAGGCCGCCCAGTCCGCCGTCACCTCCGAGGCGTCGGGCGGCAAGCCCAGGGTGCTGCTGGTGCCGCGGATCGACGGGGCGTACGCGGCGATCGGCACGCTCGGGCGGATCGAACAGGTCGGTCGACTGTCCGACGGCGACCCCGGGGCGCTGATCCGCGGCCTGGGGCGGGTGCGGATCGGATCCGGCACCACCGGGCCGGGCGCCGCGCTCTGGGTGGAGGGCACCCCCGTCGAGGAGACCGTCCCCGACCCGCTGCCCGGCTCCGTCGGCGAACTCGTCACCGCGTACAAGGCGCTGGCCACCAGCTGGCTGCGCAAGCGCGGCGCCTGGCAGGTCGTCGACCGCGTCACCGGCATCGACGACGTCCCCACGCTCGCCGACAACGCCGGGTACCTGCCGTTCCTGACCGGCGAGCAGAAGCGCCAACTGCTGGAGACCACCGACCCGGTGGCCCGCCTGAAGTACGCCACCGACGTGCTCCGCTCCCACCTGGCCGAGCAGGACGTCGCCGAGTCCCTCGCCAAGGAGGTCCAGGAGGGCGTCGACAAGCAGCAGCGGGAGTTCCTGCTCCGCCGCCAACTGGAGGCGGTCCGCAAGGAGCTGGCCCAGCTCAACGGCGACCCGGAGGACGAGGGCGACGACTACCGCGCCCGCGTCGAGGCCGCCGACCTGCCGGCGGAGGTCCGCAAGGCCGCCCTGAAGGAGGTCGAGAAGCTGGAGCGGGCCAGCGACCAGAGCCCCGAGGGCTCCTGGATCCGGACCTGGCTGGACACCGTCCTGGAACTGCCGTGGAACGAACGGACCGAGGACGCCTACGACATCGCCGGCGCCAAGCGGGTGCTGGACGCCGACCACGCCGGGCTGGAGGACGTCAAGGAGCGGATCACCGAGTACCTGGCGGTGCGCAAGCGGCGGGCGGAGCGCGGGCCGGGCCCGGAGTCCGCGGGCGCCTCCGGGCGGCGGGCCGGCGGCGCCGTGCTGGCCCTCGTCGGACCGCCCGGCGTCGGCAAGACCTCGCTCGGGGAGTCCGTGGCCCGGGCCATGGGGCGGACGTTCGTCCGGGTCGCCCTCGGCGGCATCCGGGACGAGGCGGAGATCCGCGGCCACCGGCGGACGTACGTGGGCGCGCTGCCCGGGCGGATCGTGCGGGCCATCAAGGAGGCCGGGTCGATGAACCCGGTCGTCCTCCTCGACGAGATCGACAAGGTGGGCTCCGACTACCGGGGCGACCCGTCCGCCGCCCTCCTGGAGGTGCTGGACCCGGCGCAGAACCACACCTTCCGGGACCACTACCTGGAGGTCGAACTGGACCTGTCCGACGTGGTGTTCCTGGCCACCGCCAACGTCCTGGAGGCGATCCCCGCGCCGCTGCTGGACCGGATGGAACTGGTCCGGCTGGACGGCTACACCGAGGACGAGAAGGTCGTCATCGCCCGCGACCACCTGCTGCCGCGCCAACTGGAGCGGGCCGGTCTGGCCCCCGGCGAGGTCGCCGTGACCGACGACGCGCTGCGCAAGCTGGCCGGCGAGTACACCCGCGAGGCCGGCGTGCGGGACCTGGAGCGGTCGGTCGCCCGGCTGTTGCGCAAGGTGGCCGCCCAGCACGAACTGGGCGAGCGGGAGCTGCCGTTCACCGTCGCGCCGGACGGGCTGCGCCCGCTGATCGGGCGCCCGCACCACGTCCCGGAGTCGGCCCAGGACCCGGCCGAGCGGCGGACCGCGGTGCCCGGCGTGGTCACCGGGCTGGCGGTCACCGGCGCCGGCGGCGACGTGCTGTACGTCGAGGCGTCGCTGGCCGACGCGGAGACCGGGGCCTCCGGCCTGACGCTCACCGGGCAGCTGGGCGACGTGATGAAGGAGTCGGCGCACATCGCGCTGTCCTTCCTGCGCTCGCACGGCGCCGAACTGGAGCTTCCGGTGGGCGACCTGAAGGAGCGCGGGGTCCATCTGCACGTGCCGGCCGGTGCCGTCCCCAAGGACGGCCCCAGCGCGGGCATCACGATGACCACCGCACTGGCCTCGCTGCTCTCCGGCCGTCCGGTCCGGCCGGACGTCGCGATGACCGGTGAGGTCTCGCTCACCGGGCGGGTGCTGCCGATCGGCGGCGTCAAGCAGAAGCTGCTGGCGGCGCACCGGGCCGGCCTCACCACGGTGATCCTCCCCCAGCGCAACGCACCGGACCTGGACGACGTCCCGGCCGAGGTCCTCGAAGCGCTCGACGTCCACCCGGTGGCGGACGTCCGGCAGGTGCTGGAGCTGGCCCTGACGCCGGCCGCGAACGGCGCGCGGCCGGTGGTCCCGGTCGCCGCCTAGGGCGTCAGAAACGCCCTAGCCCGGTCCGGCCACCGGTGCGCACGGCCGGCCCGCCCCTGGAGGGACGGGCCGGCCGCGCCGCGGCGTCAGCCGTTGGCCAGCGCCTGGAGCCGGTCGTAGGCCCCGTTGAAGCGGTTGTGGTCACCGACCGTCGGGCCGGTCGAGGTGTACTGCCAGAGGGTGTGGAAGCCCCAGCCGGCCGGGAGTTCGCCGACCGACGAGCCGTAGCGCGGGACCCACAGCGGGTTGGTGCCGCCGAACGCAGCGGAGTTGCCGGTGCACTGCTTCCACCAGCTGGTGGAGGTGTAGATGACGGCGTCCCGCCCGGTGCGCGCCTTGTAGGTGGCGAACCAGTCCTTCATCCAGTTCACCAGCCCGGCCGCGCTCAGCCCGTAACAGGTCGCGCCGTAGGGGTTGTACTCCATGTCCAGTGCGCCGGGCAGCGTCTTGCCGTCCTTGGACCAGCCGCCGCCGTGGTCGACGAAGTAGTTGGCCTGGGCGGCGCCGCTGGAGGTGTCCGGCGTGGCGAAGTGGTAGGAGCCGCGGATCATGCCGGAGTTGTAGGAGCCGTTGTACTGCTGCGCGAAGGACGGGTTGGTGTAGCTGGTGGACTCCGTCGCCTTGACGTAGGCGAACTTCACGCCGGCGTTCCACAGCGTCGACCAGGCGACGTTGCCGTTGTGGCTGCTGACGTCCACGCCCTCGACGGACGCGGTCAGCGAGGGCAGCGGCGGCAGCACGCCGCCCTTGGTGCCCTCGTGCCGGGCGATCTGGGAGCCCGCCCAGTCCAGTTCCGGGTGGCGGGGCTCGGGCGCGCGCGCGGCGGCCGCGGCACCGGCGGTGCCGGGCAGGCCGACGAGGAGGGAGACGGTCGCGAGGAGGGTCCCGGCCACGCTGGCGCGCGAGCGCAGGGAACGGTGGGGGGAGCCGGATCTGAGCACGGGCATTGCGTGCCTCCGTAGATCTCGGTGGATCTCGGTCGGTGACTTTGCGGAGAAGTGACCTTGAGAGGGGGGAGAAACCGGGGCCACACTTGGTGTGGCCATGCCACAAATGACGATACGCGCGTAGACCCCCGTGACAAAAGGGGGTCGGGAGCTGCCGTTGGTCTAATCCTGCGAAATACTGTCCCAACTGCGGGTCCGTCCGGCCGGGAAGGAAAATTTCAGGCGACGGAAACGCACGGGGGCACAACGGGGGAATTGCTGGATGGGACGACGCGGGAAAGGGCGCTGACGTGCACGACACCGGAGCCGGCGGAACCACGGCGGACGGCGAGCCGATGGGAGTGGACCCCGCATTCCTGTCCCTGGAGCGCGAATTGGCGGTGTTCCTGCGCCGCGCCCGGGCCTCCTCCGGCGAACTCGCCCGCGAGGTCCACCCCGACCTCGAACCGGCCGCCTACGGGCTGCTGGTGCGGCTCGCCGACGCCGGCGCCCAGCGCGCCACCGACCTCGCCGCCTTCTTCGGCGTCGGCAAGGCGACCATAAGTCGCCAGTTGAACGCCCTGGAGAAGCTCGGCCTGGTGGCCCGCGCCCCCGACCCGCACGACGGGCGCGCGGTGCTGGTGCGGATCACCGACGAGGGCCGGAACCGCTTCAACCGCGTCCGCACCGCCCGCCGCGCCCGCTACGCCCGCAACCTCGTCTCCTGGGACCGCGCCGAGGTCGCCGAACTCGCCCGCCTGCTGCACCGGCTGAACGCGGAGCAGGAGGGCGAGGAGGGGTAGGGCGCCGGCCCAGGGGCGGTGGGACCCCGCCCCTTAGGCACGGCCGCCGCGTCCGGGTCACGGTGCGACGCGGACCACCGCCGCGTCGTCCCGGACCTTGCCCCGCGGATGCGCGGCGCACTCCGGGTCCGCCGCCTCCAGGGCCCGCACCCGGTCGATCAGGGCCTGCGGCCCGGCCCCGGCGACCAGCGCCGCGCACTCGGCCCAGGAGCCCGCGCGGAAGACCTCCACCCAGCGGCCCGCGCCGTCGCTCAGCGCGGTCAGCCCGCGGACCTCGGCGCGCGGGGTGGTGCCGGTGACAGCGCGGACGGCCACCGACGGATCGGCCGCCGCGGTGAAGAAGCCGCCCTCGGCGTTCCGCAGCGCCTCCACCGCACGGACGTACTCCCGGGCCGCGGCCGCGCGTTCGGTCGAGCCGGGGGGCAGCGCCCGGACCGCCGCGCGCCGGGCGCGGACCGCGGGCGGCTGCGCGTCGAGCCGGGTGTCGCGCACGGGATGCACCGAGCCGTCCGCCTTCTCCAGGAGCAGTACGGAATCGGACAACACCAGGTGTTCCACGACCTCGCGGGACCAACGGGCGGCGACCACCGTCGCCTGCGGCGTGCGGGGGTGAGAAAGGTCACAGGTGGCGCGGTGCGTGTCGGCCGTTCTGGCGAGCGCAGCGGCGAGGACCTCAGTCAGCGTCATGTCGCGGCGTGAAACCGACAGTTCGAGCATTGCGCCCCCGAGCCGTGCGGTGAACCACGGCACGGAATGGACGCAGCCGTCGTCCCCCTCCGGCGGGGTCACCCCGTCCAGCAGCACCAGGGCGCCGCCTTCCCCGGAGGCAGGTAGGGCGACCGACGCGTAGTCCTCGTTGGGGCGTTGGGGATCCCCCGGCTCGGTGGCGAGTTCGATGCGCATGTCGCAAAGTCTGCCGGAGGTGGCTGGAATCGAGCGGTGGCCGACGGTCGTGGCGGGCGGCGGGGTACCGGCGGCCCGGTCGGCCGCGGCGGGCCCGGGCGGCGGCTGCGGGCGGGCATCCTTCCAGGACCGGCACACATCTCCAAACCCGTCCGGGGGTTGCGCGGGGTTGCGGCCGGAGCGGGCGGCGCACGGAAGTTGATGGTCAAACTCCGATTGTTGTTCACTCGTTCAGGTGGCCGGACATGTGTTGCCGAGCCACTGCGCGGCACCGGTGGAATGGTCGTTTCCCGGATCAACCGGGGTGGTCAGGACGTCCGTCGCGACGTGCAGAGCCGGGCTGTTCCCCTTCGCGGAATTGTGCGCTGCCGCGGTCTTCGCGCAGATCCGCCCCGCGAGTGGTGAGCGAATCGGGTCCGCGACGCCAACACGGCGTGGGCAGGCGAGACAGGAATGCGAGCAGCGGTGCGGAAGAAGCGGCTTCGGGGCGGCGCAGGCAAGCCGGGGTCACCGGCCGGATCGGTCTCGGTACCGGGCACGGGCCCCGGTGCGGGACCGGGGACGGCGGGCGGCGCCGGGGACGGCGCGGGACGGCGTCCCGCGCGGGTCCGCAACCGGCTCATGGGAGCCGTCGCGGTGGTCGCGGTGGCGGTGCTGGGGGCCGGCGCCCCCGCCCTGATGACGGCCGTCCACGACGCGGGCGACAGCCAGCACCTGGTCGACCTGGCCGGGGTGAACTCCCAGGCCGTCACCCTCGCGCACACCCTCGCCGACGAGCGCGACGCGATGACCGCGTACGTCGCCGCCGGCCGCACCGGCCGCAACGTCTCCGCGGCCCCCACCGAGTCCCAGCGCGCCCAGGTGGACCGGCAGATCGACGAACTGCGCAGCCAGGCCCAGGGCGTGGCCGGCGACACCGTCGCGTTCGCCGCCGCCGACAAGCTCCTCAAGCAGCTGCCGGAGACCCGCCAGAAGGCGCTCGCCGGGCCGTCCACGGCCGAGCAGGTCTACGACGCCTACAGCGAGGCCGTCCAGGCGCTCGGCACGATCAGCGACGACATCGCCCGCGGCCTGCCCGCCCGGGCCGACGCCGGCGCCGCCGACACCCGCGCCCTGCCCGCCCTCGGCCGGGCCGTCGACCAGGCCGCCGCCTCCCGCGCGCTGCTGCTCGCCGGCCTGAAGGCGGGCGGCGCCCAGCCCCGGCTGACCGCCGCCGCACAGGTCGCGCACGTCCGCGAGCAGGGCGCGCTCGGCGACTTCAACCAGGCCGCCAGCCAGGACGCCCGGGACCGCTACCAGCGCACCGTCAACGGCACCGACGTCGACACCGCCGAGCGCTACCTCACCAAGCTGACCGACCAGCCCTACCTCGACGCCGGGGACATCGCCCTGAGCCGGCGCCGGGTGGAGTCGGCGCTGACGTCCCGCGTCGGCCTGATGCGCGGCGTCGAATCGGCCATCGCCACCGCCGAGGTCCAGCGCCTGGGCCAGCTGCGCGACGACGACGTGACGGACATGGAGATCGTCATCGCCCTGGAGGGGCTGTGCCTCCTGGTCGCCGTCGGCACCGGCATCTGGGCCGCCCGCACCCTCACCCAGCCGCTGGCCGCGCTGCGGATCGGCGCCAAGCGGCTGGCCGCCGACCCCGGCCACGAGGACCCCATCGGCTACAAGGGCCGCAACGACGAGTTCGCCGCCACCGTCCGGTCCGTCAACGCGCTGCACGCCCAGATCGCCGACACCGCCCGGCGCACCGCCGAGATGGAGGGCGAGCGCAAGCGGCTGGTCGGCGGACGGCAGCGGCTGGTCGCCGAGCGGGAGGTCCTCCAGGAGCAGGCCGAAGCGCTCAAGGAAGAGGTCGCCGCGCTCAACGAGCGGTTGGCGGTGCTGCGCACCGGCGTGCACGGCCGGTTCGTCAACCTCTCGCTGCGCACCCTGGGCCTGGTGGAGCGTCAGCTGGCGGTCATCGAGACGCTGGAGGAGTCCGAGCAGGACCCGGAGCGGCTGGACACCCTATTCAAGCTGGACCACTTCGGCGCGCGGATGCGCCGCAACAGCGAGAACCTCCTGGTGCTGGCCGGCGCCGAACAGCACGGCAGCAGCCACACCGGGCCGGTGCCGCTGCTGGACATGCTGCGCGCCGCGGTCAGCGAGATCGAGCGGTACGAGCGGGTCCGCATCACCTCGCTGCCGCCGCACGCCCAGGTCGCCGGGTTCGCCGCCGACGACATCAGCCACCTGGTGGCCGAACTCCTGGAGAACGCCACCGCGTTCTCCCCGCCGGACGCCCACGTCGAACTCTCCGGCTGGCTGCTGGAGAGCGGCGAGCTGATGCTCTCGGTCGAGGACGAGGGCATCGGGATGACCGCAGACCGGCTGGCGGAGGTCAACGAGCGGCTCGCGGACGCCGAGGCCGCCTCGACCTCCGAGACCGTGGACGAGGCGCTGGGCCTGGGCCTGTACGTGGTGGTGCGGCTGGCCGCCCGGCACGGCGCGCGGGTCCAGCTGCGGGACCGCGCGCAGGGCGGCGTCACCGCCGTCGTGGTGCTGCCCGGCTCGATCCTGCCGAACCGTCCGGGGCCGGTGCCCGCCGCCCCCGCGGCGAACCGTGCCGCGGCGGCCGCGCCGACCCTCCCGGGCTCGATCGCGGAGGCCAACTCCAACACCCTGCAGACCCGCACGAACCGGCTTGAGGCGGCCGCACCGCCGGCCGCCGCGGCACCCGCGGCGCCGGTCCCCGCCCCGGCGGCGGACGCCCCGCCCGCCGAGGCCGCGCCGATCGCCGAGGCCGCGCCGGAACCGGAGCCCGCCGACCGGACACCGGCCGGCGGCCGCGGGCTCGCCGGCGACCCGTTCGTCGCGGCGGCCGAGCGGGCCATCGACGCGGCGGGGCTCGGCACCCAGACCGCGGCTGAAGCCGCGCCGGCGACCGCACCGAAGGCACCGAACGCCCCGGCGGAACCGGTCGTACCAGCCGTACCGGCAGCACCGGCCGTACCGGCCCAGTCGCAGGGCCCGGCCACGCCGCCCACCGCCCACGACGCCGCCGCCGACGCCGAACCGAGCCCGTACGGCCCCCAGTCACCCGGCCCGTACGCGGCCGGGACCGTCGCCGGCACCACCGGCGAGCACACCCGTCCCGGGGAGACCACGCCGCCGGCCGAGGGCACGTCCCCGGCCGAGGGCGCCCCGGTCGTCCCGGCCCCCGGCAAGCGGCGGCACGCGGCCCCGGCGCCCGCCGACGCCGATCCCTACGCGATAGGCCCCGACCAGCACACCCGCCCGGCACCGGAGGGGACCCCCGACCGGGCCCCGGAGCCGGTCACCGCCCCGGACCCCGAACCCGCCGACCCGGAACTCCCGGGCCAGGCATCCCCGGCGCAGGCACCCGGTGCGCCCCGGCCGCAGCGCCGGACCACCACCGGGCTGCCCAAGCGCACCCCCAAGAACGTGGCGCAGAAGAAGGCGCCCGCCGCGCCCCGCAAGATGGGCTCCGCCAACGCCGAGGCACTGCGCCGCCGGCTCGGCGGCTTCCAGCAGGGGGCGCGGGACGGCCGCCGCGACGTGGCGGCCGAGATCGCGGATCACACCGCGGAGCAGACCATCCCACAGACGGACACCGACGGAGCGGGGGCCCCGGGAGAAAGCCATATCGGCGAGGAGGCACGCGATTGAAGGCGCAAGCGCCCACTGCGTATGGACACGGGCTGAGCACCCAGGCACGTAACCTGCACTGGCTGTTGGGGAACCTGGTCGACGAGGTGCCCGGCATCCACTCGGTCACGGTGGTCTCCTCCGACGGTCTGATGCTGCTGTCCTCCGACCCCGACCGGGCGGAGGACCTCGCGCCGGACGCCGGCACCGACGGCCCCCTGGGTTCCAGCGCCGACCTCGCGACCATCGTGTCCGGGCTCGGCAGCCTGACCAACGGCGCGGCGAAGCTGATGGACGGCGGAGCGGTCAAGCAGACGATGGTCACGATGGACGAGGGCAGCCTGTTCGTCATGTCGATCAGCGACGGCTCGCTGCTCGGCGTGCACGCCACCCCCGACTGCGACATGAGCGTCATCGCCTACCACATGGCGCTCTTCGTCGGCCGGGCCGGCCACGTCCTCACCCCCGAACTCCGCACCGAACTGCGCAAGTCGATGGAGAACGTCCAGTGAGCAGTACCCCGAAACTCCCCGTGCGCGGCGGGGACCGCAAACCCGCGCGGGTCCGGCCGTATTCGCTGACCGGCGGCCGGACCCGGTTCGGCCACGTGCTCCTCGTCGAGACCTTCGTGGCCGCGCTGGAGGCCCCCGAGGAGCGGCCCGAACTCACCTCGGGCGGCTGGGGGGACCGCGTGATGCCGGAGATGCGCGCGATCGTCGAGCTGTGTCGCCGGATGCGCTCGGTCGCGGAGATCTCCGCGCTGCTCAAGATGCCGCTGGGCGTGGTCCGCGTCCTGCTCAGCGATCTCGCCGACCAGGGAAAGATTCGCGTCTACGGCACCGGGCACGGCACCGGCCGGCCCGAACGCGCGCTGCTCGAAAGGGTGCTGAGTGGACTTCACAGGCTCTGACACGATAGCGACCGGGACGGGGCCGGCCGCCGGCTCCGCGGCACCGGCCGGCCCGGACACCGCCGACGCGGGGTTGCAGAGCTGGCAGATGGACCGGGCGCAGGCGCCGGTCGCCACCAAGATCGTGGTGGCCGGTGGCTTCGGCGTCGGCAAGACCACCTTCGTCGGATCGGTCTCGGAGATCACCCCGCTCCAGACCGAGGCGGTGATGACCGAGGCCAGCGAGGCGACCGACGACCTGACGGCGACGCCGGAGAAGACCACGACCACGGTCGCCATGGACTTCGGCCGGATCACCCTCGACCAGGAACTGGTGCTGTACCTGTTCGGCACGCCGGGTCAGCAGCGCTTCTGGTTCATGTGGGACGACCTGGTGCGCGGCGCGATCGGGGCGATCGTGATGGCCGACACCCGCCGGCTGGAGGACTGCTTCCCGGCGCTGGACTACTTCGAGAGCTGTGGCCTGCCCTACGTCGTCGCGGTCAACCACTTCGAGGGCACCGAGCGGTACGACGTGGCGGACGTCCGGGACGCGCTGACCGTGCCGGAGCAGGTGCCGGTCGTGGTGATGGACGCGCGGCGCCGGTCCACGGTCATCCAGGCGCTGCTCGCGCTGGTCGGTCACGCACTGGACGTCACGCCCGAATAGCCTCCTGTCGCCACCCCTCAGCACCCCGAACAGCAGGAACAGAGAAGAGCCCGCCATGCGGAAGATACTCATCGTCGGAGCCGGCCAGTCCGGTCTCCAACTCGCCCTCGGCCTCCAGTCCCAGGGCTACGAGGTCACCTTGATGTCCAACCGCACCGCCGACGAGATCCGCTCCGGCCGGGTCATGTCGACGCAGTGCATGTTCCACACCGCCCTCCAGCACGAGCGCGACCTGGCCCTGAACTTCTGGGAGAGCCAGGCGCCGCGCATCGAGGGCCTGGGCGTCTCGGTCGCCGCCCCCGGCAGCCACGCCGAGCCCGGCGGCACCCAGCGCGCCATCGACTGGGTGGGCAAGCTCGACGGCTACGCCCAGTCCGTCGACCAGCGCGTGAAGATGGCCGGCTGGATGGAGACCTTCGCGCAGCGCGGCGGCCAGCTCGTCATCCACGGTGCGGCCGTCTCCGACCTGGACTTCTTCGCGCAGCGCTACGACCTGACGCTGGTCTCGGCCGGCAAGGGCGAGCTGGTGTCGATGTTCGGCCGGGACGCCGCCCGCTCGCCGTACGACGCCCCGCAGCGCGCGCTGGCCGTCGCCTACGTGCACGGCATGGGCCCGCGCCCGGAGCACCCGGAGTACGACGCGGTGCGCTGCAACATCGTGCCCGGCGTCGGCGAACTGTTCGTGATGCCGACCCTGACCGTCTCCGGCCGCGCCGACATCCTCTTCTGGGAGGGCATCCCCGGCGGCCCGGTGGACGCCTTCCAGGGCGTGCGGGACCCCCGCGAGCACCTGGCGCTCACGCTGGACCTGATGAAGACGTTCCTGCCGTGGGAGTACGAGCGCAGCGCGGACGTCGAACTGACCGACGCCAACGGCACGCTGGCCGGCCGCTACGCCCCCACCGTCCGCAACCCGATCGGCACGCTGCCCTCCGGCGGCCTGGTCCTGGGCGTCGCGGACGTGGTGGTCGCCAACGACCCGATCACCGGCCAGGGCTCCAACTCGGCGTCCAAGTGCGCCGCGGCCTACCTCTCCGCCATCGTCGAGCACGGCGACCGGCCGTTCGACGCGGACTGGATGCGGGCCACCTTCGACCGCTACTGGGACACCGCCCGGCACGTCACCAAGTGGACCAACGCGATGCTGGCGCCGCCGCCGGAGCACGTGCTGAACCTGCTCGGCGCCGCCGGCCAGCTCCAGCCCGCCGCCGACCGGTTCGCCAACGGCTTCAACGACCCGTCCGACTTCGAGAACTTCTTCTTCGAGCCGGAGAAGACCGGCGCCTACCTGGCGTCGCTGACCGGGGCCTGACCGGCTTCTGACCAGTATTCTCGCGGTCGTTGTCGGTCGTTGTCGGTCGTCATCGGCTCTTGCCGGGCGGCCCGGAGACGGCCCGGGCGGGGTCGCTGACGTCAGCGACCCCGCCAGCGGCAAGTGGGCCTGTGGGCCAGCGAGTTGGCGGTTGCCGGGCCCGCTGTGCTGGTGGCCATGAGCGGCGCCAAGGGCGGCCTGCTCGGGCCGGCCAAGGTGCTGTCGCCAACCCTTCGAGCCCGGTCGCTGAAGACTCAGCGGCACGCAGAGCTACTGGGTAGTGGGGTGCTCGCCCCACTACCCAGTAGCGGCTACCAGAACCGTCAGCCTGCGGGCGTCGCGCAGAGGGCGTACGCCTGCTGCTTGTCGGCGAAGGCGGCCTGGATCTGCCAGCCGGTACCGTCGTCCGTGGGGGCGTTGACCAGCACGTTCAAGGGAACTGACCCGCCGCTGACGGGCTTCGAGGCGGCGGTGTAGCCGCCTCCGACAACGCGGGTTCCCGCAGGGCAGGTTGCCACGCTGATCTCGGAAGGCACCCTCACACGCTTCTCGATCAGGTTCCCCTTCACCACGATGGGCTCGGGCTGACTGCCGGCATGGGCAGCAGGGACGGCGAAGAAGGCTGCAGTGGCCAGCACGGCTCCGCCGAGGGCTCCAGTGAGGTATGCACGCTTGCTCATGATTCGGTTGATCTCCTTTTCCGACTGACGTCAGGAATTGGAACGATCAGCAGGTGATGGCGTCACCTTTGTGCGGGCGAGCGGCCGTCGATCAAGCCACCGGCGGCCATTTCTTGCGCCAGGGAGGTGGGGAGGGGTGCAGAGGTTCTCCCTGACTGCTTCCCGGCCCTGACTCTCCAACCTGAACTGCGATTTCTGGTGTTCAGGGAGCCGAGGGAGGTGCCTGCCAGCGGGGCTCTGGAAGGGCCCGTGCCGAGTGCCTGGCAAGGGTGTCCTCGCCCTACGGATTCAGGTGGCGATCACACCCTTCCGCGGCGCCGGCGTGACGGTGTCGGTGTCGGCAGAGCGGGAACTTCGTGAATCTGCCCGGCTCGCTCGGCTCAACTCCAGGTCGGGGCCATGCCCCCGGGTGTGCGTCGCCCGGCTCAACCCCGGCCCGGCGATCCCGTTCGCCGCCGACGGGGTGTGCTGCATTGGGCAGTGGCCTCCGCAGAGGTGCCGTCCGATAGGTGCGGCCGATTGTGGTGCCCTCGTCATGCAGAGAGTGACCACAGTGATGTGGGGGCTTCCGGCAGTCCCCTCCCGCAGACCTCCCCCGCCTTGTGGGGTGCCCGCGCGGCGGCGGGAGGTGCCGACCTCCATGTGGGCGGCGAGAACACCAAGGCCGTCAGCGAGTACCTGGGGCACGTGGATGCCGGGCTGGCGCTGCGGATCCACGCATCACCTGGTGCCGAGCTGTCAGGAGCGGACGCGGGCAGCGATCGCGCCCGTCTACGGCAAGGCCCAGAATCCGCGTTGACGGCCCAGAGACGGCCCACGGGGCGCAGTAGGCCCGCTGCTTGCCGGGAAATCGCAGGTAGCGGGCCTGCGGGCCCTTCGCCTACTTCTCCGAGCCGGAGAAGACCGGCGCCTACCTGGCGTCGCTGACCGGGGCCTGACCGGCCGGGACCGGGCGCCCGCCCCGCAGGGCGGGGCGGGCGTGATCGGGACCTACTTCAGGACGGCAAGGGCCGCGTCGTAGTCGGGCTCCTCGCTGATCTCCGGCACGAGCTGCGCGTGCAGGACCGTGTCGTTCTCGTCCAGCACGACGACCGCACGGGCGGCGAGCCCGGCGAGCGGGCCGTCCGCGATCGCCACGCCGTACTCGGCGCGGAACTCCGGGCTGCGGAAGAGGGAGAGGCTCTTCACGTTCTCCAGCCCCTCGGCGCCGCAGAAGCGGGCCTGGGCGAAGGGGAGGTCGGCGGAGATGCAGAGCACCACCGTGTTGGCGAGGTCGCCGGCCTTCTCGTTGAACGTGCGCACGGAGGACGCGCAGGTCGGGGTGTCGACGCTGGGGAAGATGTTGAGGACCTTGCGCTTGCCGGCGAAGTCCTTCAGCGACGCGTCCGCCAGCCCGTCGGCGACGAGGGTGAAAGCCGGCGCCTGGCTGCCGGCGCCCGGCAGCTCGCCGTTGACCTGCACCGGGTTGCCCTTCAGCGTGACCTGAGCCATGGGGCTCCTCCTTCGGTAGACATGTGGAAACCCCGTTGATCGTACTGTGGGCGGGGGCGCGGCCGCGGAGAGCGGGGCGCGGACCGTCAACTCCGCTTCTGCCAGGGCCACTTGGGTCCCGTACTGCCGGACCGGCCCGCCGGGTCGTACGCGTACCGCCAGCCGCGGGGCAGCCCCAGGCGGCCGGTGGGTCCGGGGATCCGGCGGTAGACGTGCAGCTCGGGTGGCCGACCGTCGTCGCGGGGCACCGGGATCTCGTAGGTCTTCGGGGGCAGGCCGGTGGGGCCGACCAGGACGGGGAGGACCCGGCCGTCCAGGGGACCGCCGACGAAGAGGGTGTTCTCGCTGCGCACCACCCCAGTCTCACAGCAGGTGGGCGGCCTCGCTCACCACGGGGAGGATCCGACGCGCCAGCTCGCCGGCCGGCCCGTCCGGGGCCTCGCCCTTGAGCGCCGCCCGGATCACCCGCGCGGTCTGTGCGTCCCGGGCCGCGGTCGCGGTCAGCAGCGCGACGAAGTGGTCCACCAGCCACCCCCGCAGCTCGTCGAGGGCGTGCTGCCTGCCCTCGTCGAGCCAGATCAGCGAGGCGGCCTCGACCGCGGTGATCCACATCCGGACCGTGGTCCGCAGCCGCGTACCCGGCGCCGGCTCGCCGAGGTGGTGCAGGATCTGCTCGGCGGCGGCCCGCCGCACCTCGTCCACGATCGCGGAGGTCCGGGACGTCTCCACGACGCTGCCGCCCTGGAGCAGGGCGCTGAATCCGGCGGCGTGCTGGTCGACGAAGGCCAGGTAGCGGTCCAGGGCGTGGCCCAGCCGCTGGGTGAGCGGCCCGGACTCCGGCTCCGCGAAGCACTGCTCCAGCTCGTCGGCCGCGCTGCGCAGCACCGCCTCGTACAACTGCTGCTTGCCGCCGGGGAAGTAGCGGTAGACGAGCGGCCGCGAGACCTCGGCGGCGGTGGCGACGTCGTCCAACGAAACGTCCTCCGGCGCGCGCTGGGCGAACAGCCCCAGCGCGGCGGCGAGCAGCTGGCTGCGGCGCTGCTCCACGCTCAGCCTGCGGTAGGCGGGTCTGGGTACTGCTGGGGCGGTGCCGCTGCCGTTCATGAACAGCAGCGTAACCGCCGGGGTTTCCGCTTCGTACAGGTGCTCGGGGCCCGCGCCGGTGCGGGCGGGACGTTCAGGCCAGCAGCCCCGAGCTGCGCCACAGTCGCCGGCCCACCCCGCGCAACACCCCGATCTCGTCCAGGAAGTCGGTCAGGCGCTTGGCGCCGCTCTGCATGACCTCGCGCCGGTGGCCGCTGGCCTTCACCTGCGCCATGGCCGCCCGCCTGTCCAGGCCGACATTGGTGTAGACCTCGGGGTTGATGAAGGCGATGGCGAAGACCCGGGCGAACTCGCCGGAGGTGACCCGGGTGAACTCCTGCGACCACTTCGGCGCGGTCACCATCTGCCGCCGCAGCTCCTCGCGGGCGTAGCGCACGTGCCGGGCCTCCTCCACCACGTGGATCCGGGTCACGCCCCGCACCAGCGGTTGCACCCGTTCGTCGGGGAAGGTCAGCCGCTGCATCCAGTCGAGGACCTCCTCGCCGAGCAGGGTGGCGGTGAACGAGCCCGGGGTGGTGGAGATCGTCTTGAACAGGCGGCCGAGGTTCAGGTGGACCGGGCTGACCGGGTACCAGGGCGTGTCCCCGCGCGAGATCAGCCGGGCGAACATCTTGGAGTGCCGGCACTCGTCCTCGATCTCGGTGAGGGCGTACCGGACGTGCGCGCTGGTGGCCGGCTTGTCGTAGATGTGCCGGACGAGCAGCTGCATCAGGATGATCTCGAACCAGATGCCGAGCGAGGCCAGTGCGGCGGCCTCGTGCTGGGAGAGCAGGATGCGCTGTTCCTCGCTCATCCGCCGCCACATCGGGGTGTCGTAGAGCGACACCAGCTCCGGCGGCCAGAACCACTTGCCCTCCTCGAAGGGCGCGTCCCAGTCGAGTTCGGCGTCGGGGTCGAAGGAGTGCTTGGCGGAGGAGGCGAGCAGTCGCTCGGCGACCTGCTCGCGGTCCTTGAGCTGCCCGAGGGCGTCCCGCAGGACATCGATGTCCGCCTCGGTCATTGCGGTGGGCGCGCTCGTCATGGCTCTGGCTACACCTCACGGTCGAAGTTACCCGCGGTCACATGCGGCTGCCTCTTATGAGACTGCTTGTCAGCAAGGACGTCAATCCCTCGCGCACGACTTATTGACCCGCCGGTAAGAAGCGTGTGAACCTGCCAACGGCCCGCCCGCCACGAGGCGTTCGGCGGGCGAAGGAGGTGCGGCGCGGTGTCGACCCGAGAGCTGTACGTGCAGGATCCAGGCGACTCCCGATGGACCGTGCCGGCCACCGGCGCGGCCCGTTTCACCTGGGAGTACGACGAAGGGCGCGACCGGCTGCTGGCCCTCTACCAAAAGGGCAAGGACAAGCAGTGGGACGCCGCCACGCGGATCGACTGGGACCTGGAAGTGGACCCCGCGGACCCGCTCGGCACCCCCGACGAGTCCCTGTCGCTCTACGGGACGCCCCACTGGGACCGGATGACGGAGCGCGACCGCGGCGACCTCCGGCAGCGCTACGCCGCCTGGCAGTTCAGCCAGTTCCTGCACGGCGAGCAGGGCGCGATGGTGTGCGCCGCGCGGATCGTGGAGTCCGCCCCGGACCTCGACGCCAAGTTCTACTCGGCCACCCAGACCATGGACGAGGCCCGGCACGCGGAGATCTACGCCCGGTTCCTGAAGGACAAGATCGGGATGCTCTACCCGGTCAACGACAGCCTCAAGGCACTGCTCGACGACACCCTCGCCGACTCCCGCTGGGACATGCCCTACCTCGGCATGCAGGTGCTCATCGAGGGGCTGGCGCTGGCCGCCTTCGGCATGATCCGCGACACCACCACCCGGCCGCTGCCGAAGCAGATCCTCGCCTACGTCATGCAGGACGAGGCCCGGCACGTCGCCTTCGGCCGGATGGCGCTGCGCGACCACTACCGGCAGCTCACCGACGCCGAACTCCGCGAACGCGAGGAGTTCGTCATCGAGGGCTGCTACCTGATGCGCGACCGGCTGCGCGGCACGGAAGTGCTGGAGGACTTCGGCATCCCTCCTGCGCAGGCCGCCGAGTTCACCGAACGCTCGGAGTTCCTCCGGCTCTTCCGGAAGCTGCTGTTCAGCCGGATCGTCCCGTGCGTCAAGGACATCGGCCTGTGGGGCCCGCGCCTTCAGCGCGCCTACCTGGACCTCGGCGTCTTCGACCTGGGCGACGCCAACCTGGACCTGCTGATGGCCCAGGACGAGGAACTCGCCGAGCAGATGGACGCCGAGCGGTTCGCCGCCGAGGAGTCGGCCCGCACGGCCGAAGTCGCCCACGCCATCGCCCGCGGCGCGGCCGGGGACTGACGGCCCGCGGATCCTGCGGTGCGCCGCCGCCCACCCCCCCCGGGCGTCGCCGGCGCGGTGGCGGTGGCCGTCGCCGCCGCACTGGCCGCCCGCGGCGCGCCGCCGGCGCTCACCGAGATCGCCGCCCGCACCCCCGACGGGCCGGTCCGCCAGGGCCTGCTGCGCGCCGCCGACCTCCCGTCCGGCACCGGTCCCGAGGAGGCCGCCGCGGCCCTCGGCAGCGGCCACCGGATCCTCCCCCAAGCTCTCAACGAGCAGGGGGGACCCCCATCGACGACACCGTCCCGTTCGCCCTGTGGTGCGCCGCCCGCCACCCGGGCGACCTCCCGGCCGCCCTGTGGACCGCCGCGGCCGGCCTCGGCGACGTGGACACCACCTGCGCCATCACCGGCGGGGTGGTGGGGGCCGGCACCGGGACCGCGGCGCTGGGCCAGGAGTGGGCCCGGCGCCGGGAGCCCCTGCCGGACTGGGCCGACGCCCTGTGAACGGACGGGCGGGCCGGTGCGCGCCGACCCGCCCTCACCCCGTCAGTAACCCCGTCAACTCCCGTTCCAGCTCCGCCGACCGCAGCTCCGGCAACGCGTGGTGCCCGACCCCCGGCAGCGTCACGACCCGCGCCCCCGGCAGCGCCCGCCCGGCCCCCGCCGCCACCCGCCGCACGTCGTGCGCCCGGCTCCGTCCGGCCAGCAGCACCAGCGCGGGCGGCGCGGCGGAGCCCAGCCGCGCCGCCGCCGGCCGCGGCCCGGTCACCGGCCGCCCCCGGAACTCCCGGCCGCCCACGCCCATCAGCCGGACCAGCTCCGGCGCCACCCCCGGCCCGCCGCGGCCCTCCCACGCCAGGAACCGCCGGGCCACGTCCGGGCCGGGCCGTACGAACAGCGGCGCCGCGCGCGCCAAATACGCCGCCCGGAAGCCCGCGAAGCACTGCGTCGGGTCGAGCAGCGCCAGCCGCGCCACCCGATCCGGGGCGTGCACCGCGTACCCCAGCGCGAGCCAGCCCCCGTACGAGTGCCCCAGCAGCGCGGCCCGTTCCGCCCCGAGCGCGTTCAGCACCCCGTCCAACCAGGCCATCAGGTCGGCCGGCCGGCGCAGCGGGCGCCCGCCGGGCACGCTCAGCCCGGGCGTGCCCGGCACCTCCACCGCGTACGCCCGGTGGGTGCGCGCGAGGCCGGCGACCCGGGCGTACCAGCCGGCGGAGGCGGTGCCACCGCCGCCCAGCAGCACCAGCGGCGGTCCGCCGGCCGGCCCGCAGGCGGTGACCCGGGTGGTGCCGAACTCCCCGTCCAGATCGAGCGGTTCGACCGGCACCGGCCAGCGGGCCATGGCCTCCCGGTAGGCGGCCAGGAACGCCGGCGAGGCCGGGCGCGCCGGCGGCCTCCGGGACGCGGCGGTGGTGGGCGGGGTGCGCTTGACGTGCACGGTGCGCCTCCGTGACGGGAAGGGCCGCGGACGGACGGCCGACGGCGGCGGGACGGACGACGGTCACATCACCTCGTCGAGCAAGTATCTTGCTCAGCGAGATAATGAGGAGCGTACGCCGCCCGACCGGCGGCGGTCGACGGTTCAAAGCGCGCGGTCGGGCGCGGGAGGGACGGAGCACCGTGGCGGTGGCGCGGGAACCACAACCGCAACCGGACGGCATGGACCTGGTCCACCTGCTGCGCGAGGTGACGGTCCGACTCGACCTGGCGGGCGCGCGGTTCGCGGCCCGCAACGGCCTGCACCCCACCGACCTGCGGGCGCTCATCGCGCTGCTGGACGCGGCCCGGGCCGGCGAGGAACTCACCGCCGGGCGGCTCGGCGCCCGACTCGGCCTGAACTCCGCGGGCACCACGGCCCTGGTCGACCGCCTGGAGCGGCTCGGGCACCTGCGCCGGGTCCGCGACACCCGCGACCGGCGGCGCGTCCTGCTGGCCGTGGAGCCGCAGGCGATCGCCCTGGGACAGGCGTTCTTCGGCCCGCCGATCGCCCGCGTCCGCAGCCTGCTCGACACCTTCGACGCGGAGGAACGGGCCACGGTCCGGCGCTTCTTGACGGGCGTGCGGGACGCCGCGGACGGCACGTGACGGCGCCGCCCCCGCCACCCGCCGCTACGACACCGACGGCCGCCCGGACCGGGCCAGCCAGCGCCCCTCGTGCCGGGACACCTCGATCGGCCGCCCGAAACAGGCCGTCATCCGCTCGCTGGTCAACACCTGGGCCACCGGGCCGAGCGCCTGCACCCGCCCGTCCCGCAGCAGGACGGCCCGGTCGACGGCCGGGGACAGCTCCTCCAGGTGGTGGGTGACGGTCACCGTCGCCAGCTCCGGCCGTCCCGCGGCCAGCCGGTGCAGGGCGTCGATCAGGTCCTCCCGGGAGGGCAGGTCCAGCGCGTTGAACGGCTCGTCGAGCAGCAGCAGCGAAGGATCGGCCATCAGCGCACGGGCGATCAGGATCCGGGCCCGCTGGCCGCCCGAGCACACGCCGTACGGGCGGTCCGCCAACTCCTTGAGCTCCAACTCGGCCAGCAGCTCGTGCGCCCGCTCCCGCGTCGCCCCGTCGTACGTGCGCCACAGCGGCTGCACGGTGCCGGTCGCGCCGGTCAGCACCACCGTGTGCGCGGTCGCGTCCTGCGGCACCTTCTGCGCGCCGGACACCAGGCCGATGGTGGCGCGCAGCTCCCGCACGTCCACCCGGCCGAGCCGGTGGCCGAGCACCTCGACGGTGCCGACGGTGGGGAACATCTGCGCGCCGATCAACCGCAGGACGGTGGTCTTGCCGGCGCCGTTCGCGCCCAGCAGCGCCCAGTGCTCACCGGAGCGCACGGTCCAGTCGATGCCGTCGAGGATGACCTGGTCGGTGGTGTGGCGGCGGACGCCGACGCCGGTCAGCTCGGCGATCACCCGCCCCGCCGGGCCGTGCAGGGCGTCGGGCCCGGCGGCCGGGGACTGCGGTTCCGAAGGCTGCGTGGGAGTCATCGCGGCAGATTAGCTGTGTACGACACCTTTCGGGGCGGGCGTCCGATGCGTGGAACCGGGCCGGCCGGATCCGGTCACCGAGGCCGCCGGGCGCCCGAGCCGCCCCGACGCCCCGCCGGCGCGACCCGTCAGCCCAGCCCCAGCAGGGCCCGCATCCGGGCGTACTTGGCCGTCAGCCGCCGCCGCGTCGGTGCGTCCAGGACCGCGAGCCGGGCCGGATCGGCGTTGTGCGCCAGGTCCGCCTCCTTGACCAGCAGCGCACCGGGCGTGGCCAGGATGCGCGCGGCGTACTCCTCGACCGGCTCCCCGGGCCGCTTGGTGACCGCCAGGACCATCGCCTTGGTCGCCCCGTCCAGCGCCGCCCCGTCCAGCCACGCGGCGCTCACCGCCCCGTCCTCGACCGCGTCGTGCAACCAGGCCGCGGCGATCTGCGCCGCACTGCCACCGCGCGCCCGCACCCCCGCGGCCACCGCCGCCAGGTGCTCGGCGTACGGCCGGCCCGCCTTGTCGGTCTGCCCCTCGTGCACCCGCCGGGCCAGCGCCGCCACCTCGGCGAGCGAGAGCCGCGCCCGCGCCGCGGGGTCCGGGCAGTGTTCCGCATCACGCACCATGGCGCCATTGTGCCGGCGGGCCCCGCCGCCGCGGCGAGGGGACCTACCGCAGCCCCGCCGCCAGCACCGCCCGCGCGATCGGCCCGGCGCTGCCGCCCCCGCTGACGTCCGCCCGCTCGGCCTCCGCGTCCTCCACGACCACCGCCACCGCCGCCACCGGCTCGTGGCTCTGCCGGTCCCGCACCCACGCGATGAACCAGGCGTACGGCGTCCCCTCGTTGCGCACCCCGTGCTGCGCCGTCCCCGTCTTGCCGCCCACCAGGAACCCGTCGATCGCCGCGGTCCGCCCGCTGCCGTGCTCGACGACCTCGGTCATCAGCTCCTGGAGCTGCTCGGCGGTGGCCGGGTTCATCACCTGCCGGGTCGGCTCCCGCGTCCCGGGCGCGACCAGCACGCCGTGCGCGTCGGTCACCCGGTCGACCAGGTACGGCGGCGTCAGCTGGCCGTCGTTGGCCACCGCCGCCGCCACCATCGCCATCTGCAGCGGAGTGGCGGCGGTGTCGTACTGCCCGATCGCGGAGAGCGCCAGCTGCGCCGGTTCCATCCGGGTGTCGAAGGTGCTCGGCGCGACGGGGGAGGGCAGCCGCAGCCCCCGGTCGTTGAAGCCGAACCGCTCCGCGGCCCCGGCCAGCCGGCGCACCCCGACCGCCACTCCCAGGCGCGCGAAGACGGTGTTGCAGGAGAGCCGGAAGGCTTCCCGCAGCCCCACGTGCGCACAGCCCTCCGCGGGATTGCCCAGCTGGGTGCGGGTGTCCGGCAGGGTGTACGGGTCGGGCACGTCCAGTGGGGCGTCGAGGTCCTTGACCACGCCGCCGTCCAGCGCGGCCGCCGCGGTCACCACCTTGAAGGTGGAACCGGGCGGATAGGTCTGCCGCAGCGCCCGATTGAGCATCGGCCGGTCCGCCGCCGCGTTGAGCCGCCGCCAGGCACCCGTCACCGACCGCCCGTTCCCGGAGAGCACACCGGGGTCGTACGACGGCGAGCTGACCAGCGCCAGCACCCGCCCGCTGCGCGGCTCCACCGCCGCCACCGCGCCCTTGCGGCCGGCCAGCCCCCGGAACGCGGCGCGCTGCATGGCCGGGTCGACGGTGGTCTCCACCCGCCCGCCCGGCGGCCGGCGGCGGATCAACCGGTCCCACCACGGGAACGTCACCAACCGGTCGTCGGTCCCCGCCAGGATGCCGTCCTCGGCGCCCTCCAACAGCGAGGCCCCGTACGTCTGCGAGGCGAAGCCGGTGACCGGCGCGTACAGCGGTCCGTCGGTGTACGTCCGCTCGTAACGCAGCCGGCCGCCGCTGTCCCGCGCGCCGGTCACCGGGCGGCCGCCCACCAGGAGCGCGCCGCGCGGTTGCGCGTACCGGGCGATGGCGGCCCGCCGGTTGGCCGGGTTGCGGGTGTAGTCGTCCGCCTCGAAGACCTGCACCCGGACCGCGTTCACCCACAGCGCGGCCAGCAGCAGCGAGGAGAGCACGGCGGTGTGCCGGACGCCGCGGATCACCGGAGCGCCCCGACGGCGTCCGGGGCGGTGCGGGACGCCGGGGCGTCCTCGTCGCACTGCGGCCCGCGCGCCCGGTCACTGATCCGCACCAGCAGGGCGACGATGATCCAGTTGGTCACCACCGACGAACCGCCCTGCGCCAGGAACGGCATCGCCATGCCGGTCAGCGGGATCAGCCCCATCACCCCGCCCGCGATCACGAACACCTGGAGCGCGGGCAGCGCCGCCAACCCCACCGCCAGCAGACTGCCGAACGGGTCGCGCAGCCCGAGCGCCGCCCGGTAGCCGCACGCCGCGAGCAGCGCGTACAGCAGGAACAGCGCGCTCAGCCCGGCCAGCCCCAGCTCCTCGCCCACCGTCGCCAGGATGAAGTCCGACTTCATCGCGAACCCGATCAGCGACGAGTGCCCCTGCCCCAGCCCGGTCCCGAACGTCCCGCCCGCGGCGAACGCGAACAGCGACTGCGCCAACTGGCCCGGCCCCCGGCCCGCCGCGATCCCGGCGAACGGCGCCCACCAGTCCTGCACCCGACCGTGCACGTGCGGCTCCAGCGTCCCCACCGCCGCCGCCCCGGCCGCCGCCAGCAGCACCCCCACCGCGATCCACCCGGTCCGCCCGGTGGCCACGTACAGCACCACCACGAACACCCCGAAGAAGAGCAGCGACGTCCCCAGGTCCCGCTCCAGGACCAGCACCCCGACGCTCACCAGCCAGATGGCGACGACCGGCCCGAGCACCCGGCCCGCCGGCAGCCGCAGCCGCCACACCTCCTTCCCGGTGTGCGCCAGCGCCTCCCGGTTGGCCGCCAGGTACGCCGCGAAGAACACCGTGATCAGCACCTTGGCGAACTCGCCCGGCTGGAGCGAGAACCCGGCCGCCCGGATCCAGATCCGCGCGCCGTTGACCGCCGGGAAGAGGATCGGCACCACCATCAGGGCCAGCGCCAGCCCCGCGCACCCGTAGGCGTACCGCGCCAGCACCCGGTGGTCCCGCAGCACCGCCACCACCGCGATGAACAACGTCACGCCCACCGCGGACCACACCAGCTGGGCGGGCGCGGCCTGGTCGTCCCGGGTCTCCAGGTCGAGCCGGAAGATCAGCACCAGACCGAGCCCGTTGAGCAGCACCGCGATCGGCAGCAGCAGCGGATCCGCGTGCGGAGCGCCGAACCGCACCACGAGGTGCGCCAGCAACGCCAGCCCGCCCAGCCCCGCCGCGTACCGCAGCGCCCCGGCCGGCACCGCGTGCGACCTGGCCAGCCCCACCACCAGATAGCCGCAGACGCTGATGAGCACGGCACCGACGAGGAGGGCCAGTTCGACGCCCCGCCGCTTGGCCCGCGGCCGCGCCGCCGTCCGGGCCGGGGCCGCACCCGCCCCGGGTCCGCCGCCCACCGCCCTCGCCCCGTTCGCCCGGTCCACCACATCCACACGGGCAACGTAGCAAGCAAAACCGCTCAATTCGCCCATATCACCCCCAAGCAACGCCACCCACCCCTGGCCCCTCCCTCCCACCCTCTCCGCGCCCCGCACCGCCCTGCGAAGCCGGCCCGCTTCCCCTAGGGGGAGAATCAGGGGCCTCATAGGGGTGGGGTGCGGGCCGTTCCGTGACCGCGGTCAACAGCAGTTTGTAAACTCGGTCAGAATGAAAAGCAGAAGGCCGAGCTCGTCACGCTGACGCGGACGACCGATCGCACCGGTCGACGCCATGGACACGCGCCATGGCGCCGCTCGCGAGGGGCTATGGCGTACGACACCGAGCACGCCGAGTGAAGGTCCCGCGCCGTTTCGGCCCACGGGGGCGGCCGAGCGCGGGTGACCGTCCCCCGCGACGAAAGGCAGTATGAGCGCCATGACGACCCTCCGTTCCCGGATCTTCGCCTGGGCCGGCCGCCTCTACCTGGCGAGAACGCGGAAGAAGGGCTTCGACCTCTCCCGCATGTCCTTCCTGCCCGACTCCGTGCTGATGCCGCTGCGCCGCGACGGCCTCGACCCGGTGCCCGACCTCGCCGCCGTCCGGGACCGCGAGCCCATCAGCAAGCTCCCGGTGCCGATAGCCTCCAACGTCTGGCTGGTCACCGGCTACGACGAGGTCAAGGCGGTGCTCGGCAAGGCCGACGCCTTCAGCTCCGACTTCACCAACCTCATCGGCAAGGCCGGCGCCGGCGCCGAGCAGAACCCCGGCGGCCTGGGCTTCGCCGACCCGCCGGTCCACACCCGCCTGCGCCGGCTGCTCACCCCCGAATTCACCATGCGCCGCCTCGGCCGGCTCACCCCCCGCATCCACGACATCGTCGAGGAACGCCTCGACGCCATGGAGCGGGCCGGCCGCAACGGCGACCCGGTGGACCTCGTCGCCCACTTCGCCCTCCCCATCCCCTCCCTCGTCATCTGCGAACTCCTCGGCGTCCCCTACGAGGACCGCGCCGACTTCGAGCGCCTCAGCGCCGCCCGGTTCGACCTCTTCAGCGGCGCCAACGCCTCCTTCGGCGCCATATCGGAATCGCTCTCCTACTTCCGCGACGTCGTCAAGAAGCAGCGCGAGAACCCGGGCGACGGCCTGCTCGGCATGATCGTCCGCGAACACGGCGACTCGGTCTCCGACGAGGAGCTGGCCGGCCTCGCCGACGGCGTCCTGACCGGCGGCTTCGAGACCACCGCCAGCATGCTCGCGCTCGGCGCCCTGGTCCTCCTCCAGGACCCCCAGCACTTCGCCGCCCTCAAGGACGGCGACGACGTCGTCGACCGCTACGTCGAGGAACTCCTGCGCTACCTCACCGTCGTGCAGGTCGCCTTCCCCCGCTTCGCCCGCGAGGAACTGGAGATCGGCGGCGTGCAGATCGCCGCCGGGGACGTCGTCCTGTGCTCCCTCAGCGGCGCCGACCGCGACGGCGAACTCGGCCCCGAGATGGAGCAGTTCGACCCCCACCGCGCCAAGGTCCCCTCCCACCTCGCCTTCGGCTACGGCATCCACCGCTGCGTCGGCGCCGAACTCGCCCGCATGGAACTCCGCGCCGCCTACCCCGCCCTGGTCCGCCGCTTCCCCACCATGCGCCTCGCCGCCCGCCCCGAAGACCTCGCCTTCCGCAAACTCTCCATCGTCTACGGCCTGGACTCGTTGCCGGTGCGCTTGGACGCCTGAGGCGGCACGAGAAGGCTGAGGGGCGGCCACCACCCCGTGAGGCCCGTCCGCCCGAGCTGCGAGTCCCAGGCCCCCGGAACGTTCCGGGGGCCTCCCCGCCCCCGGGCGCCGATCGGGCCGGGCGCTTCGAGTTCCGCTGCGTGAACGGGCCGCACCACGCGCCACGGACGGGCCTTCGCCGCCCAACTCCGCGGAAACAAAAAGACCCCGCCTTCAGCGCTGACGCTGGTGGCGAGGTCTTTCGGCACTTCAAGTGAAGTGCCCCCGGCAGGATTCGAACCTGCGCACACGGCTCCGGAGGCCGTTGCTCTATCCCCTGAGCTACGGGGGCTTTGTCGCTGCTCGTTGCGGCGACGGGTAGAACACTACCAGCTCCGATGGGGTGGTCATGAACGTTTTGGTGGCCGGTCGGTGGAAGGTCTGGCGGGGGTGGTCGGGGCCAAGGAAGGTCGGCCTTACCGCATGTCGAGGGCGGGTCGGAGGTGGTCGTTGAAAGGTCCCTCGCACGGGGGCGGAAGTGGGGAAAACCGGGACGCAGGTGCAGGCGCAGACCTAGTCTCAAGGTGTGCCTGGCTTGTCCGGTCGGATCCTTGTGGTCGATGACAACAAGGTGATCCGGCAGTTGATCAGGGTCAACCTTGAGCTGGAGGGCTTCGAGGTCGTGACCGCGGCTGATGGTGCCGAGTGTCTGGACGTCGTGCATCGGGTGAGACCCGACGTGGTGACCCTGGACGTCATGATGCCGAGGCTGGGCGGTCTGCACACCGCGGCGCGGTTGCGGTCCGACCCGCGGACGTGGGACATCCCGATCGCCATCGTCAGCGCCTGCTCGCAGGGCGAGGTGGACAACGGGCAGTCGGTGGGGATCGACGCGTTCCTGGCCAAGCCGTTCGAGCCGACGGAGTTGGTGCGCACGGTCGGGATGCTGGTGCGGGAGGGGCGGCAGCAGCGGGAGTGCCAGGGGCGCGAGGCGTGCGGGGGCGGGTCCGAGGGGGCCGGCGTCGGTGGTGCGGAGAACGGTGCCGTCGGTGCCGGATCGCGGGATGACGTGTCCACGGCAGGTGGTGGGGCGTCGGCGGACGGCGCTTCCGGGGACGGTGCGGAGCGCGGCGATCCGGGGAGCGGGGGCGGGCGGGCCGCGAGCTGAGGCCGTTGCGCGCGCCGGGCGAGGGGCTTCGCGCCGGCGGTTCGCAGGGTCGGCGGCGGGGCGCGTGCACCGCGGGTCGCGGTGGGTTGTCCACAACGCGGAACCCGTTCGCGTGGGTACCCCGTTCCTCCCATACGCTTGTCCTGTGACCCCGGCCGAGCTCTCCCGTACCGTCCTGCGCTCCGTGCGCGGTGCCGTTGCGGAGCGGGAGCTCTCCGTGCCCGTGCCGGCGCGGATCGTGGTGCAGGCGCCGCCGCGGCCCGGGTGCGGGGACTACGCCTCCAACGTGGCGCTGCAGCTCGCGCAGCAGGCCGGTCGGCCCGCGCGCGAGGTGGCCGAGATCCTGCGGCGGCGACTGGCGGGCAGTGCGGGGATCGCCCGGGTCGAGATCGCCGGGCCGGGCTTCTTGAACTTCACGCTGGGGGATGGCGCGTCGGCCGGGCTCGTGGCGGACGTGCTGGCCCGCGGCGAGCGGTACGGCGAGGCCCCGGAGGCCGGGGCGACGACGGGCGCGGGGCCGGGGCGGATCGTCGAGGCGCCGGCGCTCCACGCGGGGGAGTGGGCCCGGGCCCGGGCGCGCGTGGTGGGCGAGGTGCTCGACCGGCTCGGTCGGGCCGCCGCGCAGCCGGCGCGGCCGACGGACGCCCAGGAGGACGAACTGGCCCGGCTGGTGGCGCGGCTCGGCACGGACGAAGCGCGGTGGGTGCTGCTCAAGCCCGCGGCGCACGACCCGGTGCGGGCGCCGCAGCGGCCGGTGCAGCACGAGGACAACCCGCGGTTCCGGGTGCAGTACGCGCACGCCCGGGCCCGCGCGATGGTGCGCAACGCCGGCGAGCTGGGGTTCGTCGGCGAGCCGGGGGACGTGACGGCCGACGCCGGCCCTGGGGACGTACGGGTCCTCCAGGCGCTGGAGGGCCGTCTTGCCGCGTATCCGACGGTCACCGCGACCGCCGCGCGCCGGTGCGCGCCGGACCGGGTGGTGCGCCATCTGGAGGTCACAGCGGACGCCTATCTGCGCTGGCAGGAGGAGTTCTGGCCGCTGCCCGTCGGCGAGCAGAAACCCTTGGCCGTGCACCGCGCCCGGGTGGCCCTCGCCGAAGCCACGGGGACGGTGTTGGGGAACGGCCTGCGCCTGCTCGGCATCTCTGCTCCTGAACACCTCTGAACCCCATCCACCTGAGTCTGGAAATGTCCGATGCACGCGTCCGAACACCCTCGGGGCGCGCCGACGACTGCCCCGATCAGCACCTCTGAACGATCTTGAGGGGACCGTTTCCGTTATGAGCCGTTCCGCGCATCCCGCAGGGCCCCGGCATGGCGACGTACTGCCCGACGGGCACTACGCCGGGCCGCCCGCCGATCTCAACTCCCTCGACCCGCAGGTCTGGTCCCGTACCGTCCGGCGCAACGCCGACGGTGCGGTGACGGTCGGCGGGCTGGCCGTGACCGCGCTCGCCGAGGAGTTCGGCACGCCGGCGTACTTCCTGGACGAGGAGGACTTCCGGGCCCGCTGCCGGTCCTGGAAGGACGCGTTCGGGCCGGACGCCGACGTCTTCTACGCGGGCAAGGCATTCCTGTCCCGGGCCGTCGTGCGCTGGCTGACCGAGGAGGGCCTCCACCTCGACGTCTGCTCCGGCGGCGAGCTGGCCACCGCGCTGGACGCCGGGATGCCCGCCGAGCGGATCGCGCTGCACGGCAACAACAAGAGCACCGAGGAGATCACCCGGGCCGTCGAGGCCGGGGTGGGACGGATCGTGCTCGACTCCTTCCAGGAGATCGCCCGGGTCGCGCACCTCGCCGAGCGGCTGGGCAAGCGCCAGCGGGTGCAGATCCGGGTCACGGTCGGCGTCGAGGCGCACACCCACGAGTTCATCGCGACCGCGCACGAGGACCAGAAGTTCGGCATCGCGCTGGCCGGCGGGCAGGCCGCCGAGGCGGTGCGGCGCGCACTGAAGCTGGACGGGCTCGAACTCATCGGGATCCACAGCCACATCGGTTCGCAGATCTTCGACATGGCCGGCTTCGAGGTCTCCGCGCGGCGCGTGGTGCAGCTGCTCGCCGAGGTGCGGGACGAGCACGGCGTGGAGCTGCCGGAGATCGACCTCGGTGGCGGCCTGGGCATCGCCTACACCTCCGACGACGACCCGCGCGCACCGCACGAGATCGCCAAGGCGCTGCGCGAGATCGTGGGCCGCGAGTGCGAGGCGGCCGGGCTGCGGGCGCCGCGGATCTCGGTCGAGCCGGGCCGGGCGATCGTCGGCCCGACCGCCTTCACGCTCTACGAGGTCGGCACGACCAAGGAGCTGGAGGGGCTGCGGACGTACGTCTCCGTCGACGGCGGCATGTCGGACAACATCCGCACGGCGCTGTACGACGCGGAGTACAGCGTGTCGCTGGCCTCCCGCACCTCGGACGCCGAGCCGATGCTCTCGCGGGTCGTCGGCAAGCACTGCGAGAGCGGGGACATCGTCGTCCGGGACGCCTTCCTGCCGTCCGACGTGGCGCCGGGGGACCTGCTCGCGGTGCCGGCGACCGGCGCGTACTGCCGGTCCATGGCGAACAACTACAACCACGCGCTGCGGCCGCCGGTGGTGGCGGTCAAGGACGGTGCGGCCCGGGTCATCGTCCGCCGGGAGACGGAGGAAGATCTCCTGCGGTTGGATGTCGGGTAGGGGCGGATCGCCGGGTCCGGGCCCCGGATGAAATAAATGTCTCGGCATCCGGACGAACGGCAGAAACCGCCGTCCGGTGCGTGAGACTGGTGCATGACCAGGAAACTGGTGTGTGACCGAGCATGAAACCGCTGGATCGAAGAAAAGACGAGGTCGAATGATGCGTACGCGTCCGCTGAAGGTGGCGCTGCTGGGCTGTGGTGTGGTCGGCTCAGAGGTGGCGCGCATCATGACGACGCACGCCGACGACCTCGCGGCCCGCATCGGTGCGCCCGTGGAGCTCGCCGGGATCGCCGTCCGCCGCCCGGAGCGGGTGCGGGACGGCGTCCCGGCCGAGCTGATCACCACCGATGCGACCGCCCTCGTCAAACGCGGCGACATCGACGTCGTCATCGAGGTGATCGGCGGCATCGAGCCCGCCCGCGCGCTGATCACCACCGCCTTCGAGCACGGCGCGAGCGTGGTGTCGGCCAACAAGGCGCTGGTGGCGGCGGACGGTGCCGCACTGCACGCGGCGGCCGAGAAGCACAACGCCGACCTCTACTACGAGGCGGCGGTCGCCGGAGCGATCCCGCTGGTCCGGCCGCTGCGCGAGTCGCTGGCCGGCGACAAGGTCAACCGCGTCCTCGGCATCGTCAACGGCACCACGAACTTCATCCTCGACAAGATGGACTCCACCGGCGCCGGCTACAGCGAGGCGCTGGACGAGGCCACCGCGCTGGGCTACGCCGAGGCCGACCCGACCGCCGACGTCGAGGGCTTCGACGCCGCCGCCAAGGCCGCGATCCTGGCCGGAATCGCCTTCCACACCCGCGTCACCATCGACGACGTGCACCGCGAGGGGCTGACCGAGGTCACCGCCGCGGACATCGCCTCCGCCAAGCGGATGGGCTGCACCGTCAAGCTGCTCGCCATCTGCGAGCGGGCCGCGGACGGCGCCTCGGTGACCGCGCGGGTCCACCCGGCGATGATCCCGCTGACGCACCCGCTGGCCTCCGTGCGCGAGGCGTACAACGCGGTCTTCGTGGAGGCCGACGCGGCCGGTCAGCTGATGTTCTACGGGCCGGGCGCGGGCGGCTCGCCGACCGCCTCCGCGGTCCTCGGCGACCTCGTGGCGGTCTGCCGCAACAAGCTCGCCGGTGCCACCGGGCCGGGGGAGTCGGCGTACACGGCGCTGCCCGTCAGCCCGATGGGTGAGGTCGTCACCCGCTACCACATCAGTCTCGACGTGGCCGACAAGCCGGGCGTTCTGGCTCAGGTCGCGACGGTCTTCGCCGAACACGGCGTATCGATCGATACGGTCCGTCAGCAGGGGAAGGACGGCGAGGCGGACCTCGTCGTCGTCACCCACCGAGCGACCGACGCCGCCCTGTCGTCGACGGTCGGGGCACTGCGCGAGCTGGACACCGTCCGCGGTGTCGTCAGCATCATGCGGGTCGAAGGGGAGTAAAGGAACCCATGTCTGCCAATTCCACCGCCACCACTGCGAACGGCCAGTGGCGCGGAATCATCGAGGAATACCGCGACCGGCTGCCGGTCAGCGACACGACCGAGGTCGTCACCCTCCGCGAGGGCGGCACGCCCCTCGTGCCGGCCCAGGTGCTGTCCGAGCGCACCGGCTGCGAGGTGCACCTCAAGGTCGAGGGTGCCAACCCGACCGGCTCCTTCAAGGACCGCGGGATGACGATGGCCATCACCCGCGCCAAGGAGGAGGGCGCCAAGGCGGTCATCTGCGCCTCCACCGGCAACACCTCCGCCTCGGCCGCCGCCTACGCGGTCCGGGCCGGGATGGTCTGCGCGGTGCTGGTCCCGCAGGGCAAGATCGCGCTCGGCAAGATGGGCCAGGCGCTGGTGCACGGCGCCAAGATCCTCCAGGTCGACGGAAATTTCGACGACTGCCTGACGCTGGCCCGGGGCCTCTCCGAGAAGTACCCGGTCGCACTTGTGAACTCCGTCAACCCGGTGCGCATCGAGGGTCAGAAGACCGCCGCCTTCGAGATCGTCGACATGCTCGGCGACGCCCCCGACATCCACGTGCTGCCGGTCGGCAACGCCGGGAACATCACCGCCTACTGGAGGGGCTACCGGGAGTACGCGGCCGACGGCATCGCCGCCCGCACCCCGCGGATGTGGGGCTTCCAGGCGTCCGGCAGCGCCCCGATCGTGCGCGGTGAGGTCGTCAAGGACCCGCACACCATCGCCACCGCGATCCGGATCGGCAACCCCGCCTCGTGGGAGTTCGCCGAGCAAGCCCGGGACGAGTCCGGCGGCCTCATCGACGACGTGACGGACCGTCAAATCCTCGCGGCATACCGCCTGTTGGCCGCGAAGGAGGGTGTCTTCGTGGAGCCCGCCTCGGCCGCCTCGGTCGCCGGCCTGCTCAAGGCCGCCGAAGAGGGCAAGGTCGACCCCGGCCAGCGGATCGTCTGCACGGTCACCGGCAACGGCCTCAAGGACCCGGACTGGGCGGTGGCCGGTGCGCCGCAGCCCGTCACGGTCCCGATCGACGCCGACGCCGCCGCCGAGCGCCTCGGTCTCGGCTGACCGTCCCGGAAGCCCTCCGGGACCTGCGCAGGAGCACGGGGACGACGGGCCCGCCAGCCGTCCGTCGTCCCCCGTGCCGCACCGGGCGCAAAGTCCGGGCAAACGCTGCAAAGGCGGCGTCGAGGCATGGGGTGGCGCGCGACACGCATCGTGCGCCTCCTGTGCGCCCTATGTCGCGACAGAACCTTCCTTCGATAGGCTGGCACCCAACTCCCCTCCCCACGGCATAACGCAGTGGTGCGCAGGGCAGGTCAGAACAGTCCCCAACGAGCCAGCCGGGCGCCTCGGTGTCACGGCGCTGCGCTCGGGGGCAGTACCGCAGCATCAATCAAGGAGAGTCATCGAGCGATGGCCGGTCCCGCGTTCCGCGCCGCCGCCGTCCGGGTGCGCACCCCCGCTACCAGCGCCAATCTCGGCCCCGGCTTCGATGCCCTGGGACTTTCCCTGGGTCTGTACGACGACGTCGTGGTGCGCGTCGCCGACTCCGGTCTGCACGTCGACATCGCCGGCGAGGGGGCCGACACGCTCCCGCGCGACGAGAGTCACCTGCTCGTACGCGCCATGCGCACCGCCTTCGACCTGCTCGGCGGGCAGCCGCGCGGGTTGGAGATCGTCTGCGCCAACCGCATTCCGCACGGCCGCGGTCTGGGCTCCTCGTCGGCCGCCATCTGCGCCGGGATCGTCGCCGCCCGCGCCGTGACCATAGGCGGCGAGCAGAAGCTCGACGACGCCGCGCTGCTGGAACTCGCCACCGAGATCGAGGGCCACCCCGACAACGTCGCCGCCTGCCTGCTCGGGGGCTTCACCCTCGCCTGGATGGACACCGGCACCGCTCGCGCGATCCGGATGGATCCGGCCGATTCCATCGTTCCGGTGGTCTTCGTACCCGGAAAACCGGTACTGACCGAGACCGCCCGCGGACTGCTGCCGCGCACCGTCCCGCACGTGGACGCCGCCGCCAACGCCGGTCGCGCCGCACTGCTCGTCGAGGCCCTGACCAGGCGCCCCGAGCTGCTGCTTGCCGCGACCGAGGACCGACTTCACCAGGAATACCGCGCACCCGCGATGCCGGAGAGCACGGGCCTGGTGAACCGACTGCGCGCGGACGGCGTCCCCGCAGTCATCTCCGGTGCGGGCCCGACGGTGCTCGCACTGGTCGAAGAAGCGGCGGCCGACAAGGTCGCGGCGCTGGCGGGAGAGGGGTGGGCGGCCAACCGGCTGACCCTCGACGCGGTCGGCACGTGCGTGCTGCCGCTCGCCGGGTGATCACACCGAGTGATCGACGATTGCCGGTCTAGAGAGGGGGAATGTTTGTTGGATCCGGTAGTGTTAACCTCAAGTCAGTACTCGACGCCAGTGTGGCGCGGTGCTTCGTGTCCCCCGTCGGGACCACTTTCTTCCGGGAGCCTCCCAAACTGCTTGGAGCTTTTGTCCTGAGCAGTAGTGAGCACGCTCCGGAATCGGCGTGTCGACAACAGTCAGACCCCAGATCTTCACGCCGGAGCCATGAATTGATCTTTCCGCCGTTTCCGGCGGGACCACCGCCCCGGCCCGGTCCGTTAGACCAAGGACCCAGCCGGACAGCACAACCGGTCGCCGAGCCAGACAGGCCGACGCCCGCTCCAGGGAAGGACCCCTTCGTGAGCGACACCACCGATCTGATGGGCGCGCGCACCGATGGCAGTGCCACCACGCCCGCCACGGACGCTCCCGCCGCGCCTGCCACCACGCGACGCCGCCGTTCCGGTACCGGCCTTGAGGGCATGGTCCTGGCCGAGCTGCAGCAGGTTGCCTCCGGCCTCGGTATCAAGGGCACCGCGCGGATGCGCAAGGGCCAGCTGATCGAGGTCATCAAGGAGCGCCAGGCCGCCGGCTCCGGGACTGCCGCCAAGGCCGACGCGCCCGCCGACACCGAGACCAAGCCGAAGCGCCGCACGACCTCCAAGGCCCGTACCGGCGAGGACGGTGCCGAGTCGGCCGCCAAGTCCGAGAAGGCCAAGTCCACCAAGGCCGAGGAGAAGGCGGGCGCCCAGCAGCAGATCGACATCCCGGGCCAGCCGGTCAGCGACGAGGCGCCGGCCGGTGAGCGGCGTCGCCGTCGGGCCACCGCCCCCGCGGGCAGCCCGGACGCCGACGTCCGCACCGAGTCCAAGGCCGAGGCCGCCACCGCGGTCAAGACCGAGGCCCGTACCGACACCGCGACCGCTCCGCAGGAGAGCGGCGAGGGCCGGACCGCCAAGGGCGGCGACCGCCAGGAGCGCGGGGACCGTCAGGACCGCGGCCAGAAGGGCGAGCGGGGCGAGCGCGGTCGGCGCGACCGCGACCGTGACCGTGACCGCGGTGACCGTCGCAAGAGCGACGCGGGCGACGGCGGCAGCCAGGGCGCCAACCGCCAGCGGGATCGCCGGGACGCCGACGAGGAGGACTTCGAGGGCGGTCGGCGCGGCCGGCGTGGCCGTTACCGCGACCGCCGCGGGCGCCGTGGCCGCGAGGACTTCGCCAACGAGCCGCAGGTGGCCGACGACGACGTGCTGATCCCCGTCGCGGGCATCCTGGACATCCTCGACAACTACGCGTTCATCCGGACCTCCGGCTACCTGCCCGGTCCGAACGACGTGTACGTCTCGCTCGCCCAGGTCCGCAAGAACGGTCTGCGCAAGGGTGACCACGTCACCGGTGCGGTCCGCCAGCCCAAGGACGGCGAGCGGCGCGAGAAGTTCAACGCGCTGGTGCGCCTGGACAGCGTCAACAGCATGGCGCCCGAACAGGGCCGCCAGCGTGCGGAGTTCGGGAAGCTGACGCCCCTTTACCCGCAGGAGCGACTGCGGCTGGAGGGCGAGTCGAGCGGCCTGACGACCCGGATCATCGACCTGGTGACGCCGATCGGCAAGGGCCAGCGCGGTCTGATCGTGGCCCCGCCGAAGACCGGCAAGACCATGATCATGCAGGCGATCGCCAACTCGATCACCCGCAACAACCCCGAGTGCCACCTGATGGTCGTCCTCGTCGACGAGCGTCCGGAAGAAGTCACCGACATGCAGCGGTCGGTCAAGGGCGAGGTCATCTCCTCGACCTTCGACCGCCCGGCCGAGGACCACACCACCGTTGCCGAACTCGCCATCGAGCGCGCCAAGCGCCTGGTCGAGCTGGGCCACGACGTGGTCGTCCTGCTGGACTCCATCACCCGCCTGGGCCGCGCGTACAACCTCGCGGCGCCCGCCTCCGGCCGCATCCTGTCCGGTGGTGTCGACTCGACCGCGCTCTACCCGCCGAAGCGCTTCTTCGGTGCCGCGCGCAACATCGAGGACGGCGGTTCGCTGACCATCCTGGCCACCGCGCTGGTCGAGACCGGCTCGCGGATGGACGAGGTGATCTTCGAGGAGTTCAAGGGCACCGGCAACCTGGAGCTCAAGCTCGACCGCAAGCTCTCCGACAAGCGCATCTTCCCCGCGGTGGACGTCGACGCGTCCAGCACCCGCAAGGAGGAGATCCTGATGGGCAGCGACGAGCTGGCCATCGTCTGGAAGCTGCGCCGGGTGCTGCACGCGCTGGACCAGCAGCAGGCCATCGAGCTGCTGCTGGACAAGATGAAGCAGACGAAGTCCAACGCGGAGTTCCTGCTCCAGATCCAGAAGACGACGCCGACCACGGGCAACGGCAACGACTGACGCCCGCGGCCGCGCCGCACGCACGATCGGGCCCCCTCACCCCCTGGGTGAGGGGGCCCGGTGCGTTCCGCGGCCGCCGTCGGGCGCCCGGGTGTGACCCGCGCCGCGCCGCGAGGTGCCCCGCTTGAGACCTTTCGCACAGATCCGTACCGCGTACGCAGTTTCTGTCGAGCCGAGCGTCGGGACGAAAGTCCTGGTGAGAGCGGCCCCGGTGGGCGTGCGGCGAGGCCGGGCGGGACGGCTTTCTAAGAAGACGCTCATGACGCGCTGTGCAACCCTTCCGGACAGCCTCCCGTCTGACAGGGCACTCAACTGCTCGTGGCAGGGGGACGGCCACGAGCAGTCGACCGACGAAGGACTGAGGAACAGATGGCGCAGAGCGACGGGACCGAGCAGCAGGCCGGCGGGCGAGGCCGCCCCCTGCGTGCCACCGGCCAGCGGCGCAAGGCCCCGAGCCGGCGCCGCCGCGTCCTGACCCGCACGCTGTGCGCGCTGGTCGGTGTCGTCCTGCTCGGTGGCGCCGGGCTCGGGTACCTCTACTTCAAGTTCAACGGCAACCTCACGGGCGTCGACATCAACGCCGCCCTCGGCACGGACCGTCCGAAGAACCTCGACAACGGCTCGATGGACATCCTCGTCATGGGTTCCGACTCCCGGGCCGGCAAGAACAGCTCCTACGGCAAGGACGAGGGCGGGGCGCGCTCCGACACCGCGATGGTGGTGCACGTCTACAAGGGCCACCAGAAGGCCAGCGTCGTCAGCATCCCGCGGGACACCCTGGTCACCCGCCCCGACTGCACCAAGGACGGGCGAAACGTCCCCGGGCAGCAGCGGGCGATGTTCAACACCGCCTTCGAGGTCGGCGGCCCGGCCTGCGCCGTCAAGACCGTCGAGTCGATGAGCGGCATCCGCATGGACCACTTCCTCGAAGTCGACTTCACCGGCTTCAAGAAGCTCATCGACGCGCTGGGCGGGGTGGACATCACCACCACCAAGGCGATCGACGACAAGTACAGCCACCTCCACCTCCAGCCCGGCAAGCACACGCTCAACGGGGAGGACGCCCTCGGCCTGGTCCGCACCCGGCACGGCGTCCCCGGCGGCGACGGCAGCGACCTCGGCCGGATCCAGCTCCAGCAGACCTTCATCAAGGCGCTGATGAAGCAGGTCCGCAGCGTCGGAGTGCTCTCCAACCCGGCCAAGCTCTACAACATCGCCGACACCGCCACCAAGGCCGTCACCACCGACACCGACCTCAACTCGGTCACCGCGCTGACCGGCCTGGCCAAGGAACTCGGCGGGATCTCGTCCGACGGCATCGACATGGTGACGCTCCCGGTGACCTACGACCCGGTCAACCCCGACCGGGTGCTGCCGCTCGCCTCCCAGGGCCGCAAGGTCTGGGACGCGCTCCGCCACGACCAGGACATACCCAAGGCCGCCATCAAGGGCTCCGCGGGTGACAAGGGCGGCACGTCCAACTACGTGAAGTAGCCGCCACCCCCCACGAGCTGCCCGGGAATAGCGGTGGCCGTACCCCGGTTTTGGGAGATACGGCCAGTCCTGGCAGACTGGACCGTCAGCCCCGGTTCACGTGACGCAATCCGCGCCACGACCCGGTGCACTCCCGAACCTAGGAGAATCCCTTGAAGCGCGACATCCACCCGGATTACGTCGAGACCCAGGTCAGCTGCACCTGTGGCGCGTCTTTCACCACCCGTAGCACCGTCGCCGGCGGCTCCATCCGCGCCGACGTCTGCTCCGAGTGCCACCCGTTCTACACGGGCAAGCAGAAGATCATGGACACGGGCGGCCGCGTGGCCCGCTTCGAGGCCCGCTTCGGCAAGTCCGCCCAGGCCGCCAAGAAGTAGCGACCCGCAAGGCGCCGGCCTCCGGTCGCCCCTGGACAAGGGGGACCGGACCGGCGTCTTTGTCGTCCGTACCCTCTGCCCTCCGGCCGAGGGGCCGGCCCGCCGCACCGCGGCAACGGGGCACAGCCACCCCGCGAAGCCACACCAGCAGTCAGCAGAGGAACACACGATGTTCGAGGCGGTCGAAGAACTTGTCGGCGAGCACGCCGACCTCGAAAAGCGGCTGGCCGACCCCGCGGTCCACGCGGACCAGCGCGAGGCCATGCGGCTCAACAAGCGCTACGCGGAGCTGACCCCGATCATCACCACGTACCGGGGCTGGAAGCAGACCGGCGAGGACATCGAGACCGCCCGCGAGCTCAGCCACGAAGACCCGGACTTCGCAGCCGAGGTCAAGGAACTCGACGCGCACCGCGAGGAGCTCACCGAGAAGCTGCGGCTGCTCCTCGTCCCGCGCGACCCCAGCGACGACAAGGACGTCATCCTGGAGGTCAAGGCGGGTGAGGGCGGCGAGGAGTCGGCGCTGTTCGCCGGCGACCTGCTGCGGATGTACCTGCGGTACGCGGAGCGGGCCGGTTGGAAGACCGAGATCCTCGACGCCAACGAGTCCGACCTCGGCGGCTACAAGGACGTCCAGGTCGCGGTGAAGACCAAGGGCGGCGGCGGGGCCACCGAACCGGGACAGGGCGTCTGGGCGCGGCTGAAGTACGAGGGCGGGGTGCACCGCGTCCAGCGGGTGCCCGCCACCGAGTCGCAGGGCCGGATCCACACCTCGGCGGCCGGCGTGCTGGTCACGCCGGAGGCCGAGGAGGTCGAGGTCGAGATCGTCGCCAACGACCTGCGGATCGACGTCTACCGCTCGTCGGGGCCGGGCGGCCAGTCGGTCAACACCACCGACTCCGCGGTCCGCATCACGCACCTGCCCACCGGCATCGTGGTCTCCTGCCAGAACGAGAAGAGCCAGCTCCAGAACAAGGAGCAGGCGATGCGCATCCTCCGCTCGCGGCTGCTGGCCGCGGCCCAGGAGGAGGCGGAGCGGGAAGCCTCGGACGCCCGGCGCAGCCAGGTGCGCACCGTCGACCGCTCGGAGCGCATCCGCACGTACAACTTCCCGGAGAACCGCATCTCGGACCACCGGGTGGGCTTCAAGGCGTACAACTTGGACCAGGTGCTCGACGGCGAGCTGGACCCGGTCATCCAGGCGTGCGTCGACGCCGACGCGGCGGCCAAGCTCGCCGCCGCACAGTAAGACTGCAAGACCCAGGACGGATCGGCTGGAGGACCAGTGAACCTGCTGCTCGCGGAGGTGGCCCAGGCCACCCAGCGGCTGGCCGACGCCGGCGTGCCCTCACCGCGCTTCGACGCGGAAGAGTTGGCCGCGCACGTGCACGGCGTCAAGCGCAGCCAGCTGCACACGGTCCCCGACGCGGACTTCGACGCCCGCTATTGGGAGGCCATCGCCCGCCGCGAGGCGCGCGAACCCCTCCAGCACATCACTGGCCGGGCGTTCTTCCGCTACCTCGAACTCGCCGTCGGGCCAGGGGTGTTCGTGCCCCGGCCGGAGACCGAGTCGGTGGTCGGCTGGGCCATAGACGCGGTGCGCGCCATGGACGTCGTCGAACCGCTGATCGTCGACCTGTGCACCGGCTCCGGTGCGATCGCGCTCGCCCTGGCGCAGGAGGTCCCGCGCTCGCGCGTGCACGCCGTGGAGCTCTCCGAGGAGGCCCTGGGGTACGCCCGCAAGAACGTCGAGGGGTCCCGCGTCGTTCTCCACCACGGCGATGCGTTCACCGCGCTTCCCGAACTGGACGGGCAGGTCGACCTGGTGATCTCCAACCCGCCGTACATCCCGCTCACCGAGTGGGAGTACGTCGCCCCCGAGGCGCGGGACCACGACCCGGAGCTGGCGCTGTTCTCCGGCGAGGACGGCCTGGACACCATCCGGGGCATCGAGCGGACCGCTCACCGCCTGCTGCGGCCGGGCGGCGTGGTCGTCGTCGAGCACGCCGACACCCAGGGCGGTCAGGTGCCGTGGATCTTCAACGAGGAACTGGGCTGGGCGGACGCGGCCGACCACCCCGACCTCAACAAGCGGCCCCGCTTCGCCACCGCCCGCCGGGCGACGCCATGAACCGCCCCGCTCCGGCGCCGATGCAGCCGATGCATCCGCAGTTTTCGTTCCGCGTAACCGTTCCGCACGAGGAGGACCGCTAATGGCACGGCGATACGACTGCAGCGACGCGACCGACCGCGCGACCGGCCTGCGTGAGGCCGCCTCGGCCGTCCGCCGCGGCGAGCTGGTCGTGCTGCCGACCGACACCGTCTACGGCATCGGCGCGGACGCCTTCAGCCCGGAGGCCGTCGGCGACCTGCTGGAGGCCAAGGGCCGCGGCCGGGGGATGCCCTCCCCGGTGCTGGTCGGGTCCCCCAACACCCTGCACGGCCTGGTCACCGAGTTCTCCGAGCAGGCGTGGGAGCTCGTCGACGCGTTCTGGCCGGGGGCGCTCACCCTCGTCGCCAAGCACCAGCCGTCGCTGACCTGGGACCTGGGCGAGACCCGCGGCACGGTCGCCGTGCGGATGCCGCTGCACCCGGTCGCGATCGAGCTGCTCAACGAGTTCGGTCCGATGGCGGTCTCCAGCGCCAACCTCACCGGCCACCCGTCGCCGCAGGACTGCGACGCCGCCCAGGAGATGCTCGGCGACTCGGTCTCCGTCTACCTGGACGCCGGCCCGACGCCCGCCGCCGTGCCGTCCTCCATCGTGGACGTCACCGGCAAGGTGCCGGTGCTGCTGCGCGCGGGCGCGCTGAGTGCCGAGGAGCTGCGCAAGGTCGTCCCCGAGCTCGAGGTGGCGAATTGATGCCGCCCCCGGGGCGTGGCATAGCGGGACCAGGCGACGACTTCGGGTCCGTCCCGGTGGACTCCACGGCCTGTTTCCGCATCCTCCACGTCAGCACCGGCAACGTCTGCCGCTCGCCGATCACCGAACGGCTGCACCGCCACGCCCTGGAGGAGCGGCTCGGTGACGGCCGCGGCTGCGGCCTCCTGGTGGAGAGCGCGGGCACCTGGGGCCACGAGGGTGCCCCCATGGAGACGCACGCCGCCACCGTGCTCGCCGACTACGGCGCGGACCCGGCCGGTTTCATCGGCCGCGAGCTGCTCGACGAGCACGTCATCCGGGCTGACCTGGTGCTCACCGCCACCCGCGACCACCGTGCCCAGGTCATCTCGATGGGGCACTCCGCCGGGCTGCGGACCTTCACGCTGAAGGAGTTCAACCGGCTGGTTCGCGCCATAGATCCGGCCACCTTGCCGGCGCCCGACCTGGACCTGCCGGACTGCGGGATGGTGGAGCGCGCCCGGGCCCTGGTCGGCGCGGCCGCCGCGCTGCGCGGCTGGCTGCTCGCCCCCAACCCGGAGTCCGACGAGGTCTACGACCCCTACGGCGCCCCGATCACGTTCTTCCGCTCCATCGGCGACGAGATCAACCGCGCGCTCGATCCGGTGGTCACGGCGCTGACCGGCGTCCCGGCGCCGGCGTAACGCCCCACGGGGCGCCGGGACGGCCCCCGCCCCCGCAACGGCCCGGGAAACGGCCCTGACGGCCCCTCTGCGGCCCGTGGGCCGGCTCCGGGACTCCGATGCCCCGCCCGCCGCGCCCGATCCCCCTGCCGCGCCTACATTGGGATTGGGCCCTGCCCGGGCGATGAGGCTTCGGACGGGCCCTGGGGGCACGAGACGACGTGCCCCTGGTCCCGTACGAGGCCCGGAGCAAGCGATGCCCGCCACCACCGCGTCATCCCGCCGTACGTCCCCCGCCGACCGCACCGCGGCAGCCGAGCCCCGCCTGGCCGCGGTGGCCGAAACCGCACAGCAGCAGGCGACCACCGCCGCCCGCGACGACGTCACCCGACCGCCCGGCTCCCCGGACTTCGCGGCGCTGCTGCGGCAGGACCCGGAGATCGCCGGCGTGCTGCTCGCGGAGAGCGCCCGGCAGAGCGACGGGCTCCAGCTCATCGCCGCCGAGAACTTCGTCTCCCCGGCGGTCCTGGCCGCCCTCGGGTCCCCGTTGAGCAACAAGTACGCCGAGGGCTATCCCGGCGCCCGGCACCACGGCGGCTGCGAGATCGTCGACCTCGCCGAGCGGATCGCGGTGGAACGCGCGAAGGCCCTCTTCGGCGCCGAACACGCCAACGTCCAGCCCCACTCGGGGTCTTCCGCCGTGCTGGCCGCCTACGCCGCCCTGCTGCGCCCCGGGGACACCGTCCTGGCGATGTCCCTGCCGCACGGCGGGCACCTCACGCACGGTTCGCCGGCCAACTTCTCCGGCCGGTGGTTCGACTTCGTGGGCTACGGCGTCGACGCGCGAAGCGGGCTGCTGGACTACGACGCGATCCGCGCCCTGGCCCGCGAGCGGCGGCCCAAGGCCCTGGTCTGCGGCTCGATCTCCTATCCGCGGCACGTCGACTACGCGGCGTTCCGCGACATCGCCGACGAGACCGGCGCCTACCTGATCGCCGACGTGGCGCACCCGATGGGGCTGATCGCCGGACGGACGGCGCCCAGCCCGGTGCCGTACGCCGACGTGGTCTGCGCGACCACGCACAAGGTGCTGCGCGGGCCGCGCGGCGGGATGATCCTCTGCCGCGGGCGGTTGGCCGAGCGCATCGACCGTGCGGTGTTCCCGTTCACCCAAGGGGGCGCGCAGATGAACGCGGTCGCGGCGAAGGCGGTGGCGTTCGCGGAGGCCGCCCGACCGGCGTTTCGGACCTACGCCCAGCAGGTCGTCGCCAACGCCCGGGCGCTGGCGCAGGCGCTGGGCGAACAGGGCCTGGTCCTTGCCACGGGCGGCACCGACACCCACCTGATCACCGCGGACACCGCCCCGCTCGGCGTCGACGCGCGCACCGCCCGCGGCCGGTTGGCCGCCGCCGGCATCGTGCTGGACACCTGCGCGCTGCCGCGTGCCGGGGCGCCCGCGGCGGCCGGCCCCTGCCCGACCGGCATCCGACTGGGCACCGCCGCGGTGACGACGCAGGGGATGACCGAGGCCGAGATGCGCCGGATCGCCGAGCTGATCGGGGCGGCGCTGCGGGAGGACGGCGCGGTGCGGGCCGCGGTCGCCGGTCTGGTCGGTCGGTTCCCGCCCTATCCGGATCAGGACTGAGCGCCAGTCGTCCGGGTCCGGACCGGTTCGGGCGGGTTCCGGAACCGTTCGTGGGCAGGTGGGCGTCCTTCCTGGTGTTCCCCGTATTCACGGCCTGGGGCCGGACGCGCATAAGGTGTGGGGCTGTGATGGCCAGCTATCTCGATGGGGCAGCCCGTGCGTGAATACCTGCTGACGCTGTGCGTCACGGCCGCGGTGACCTACCTGCTGACCGGCCCGGTGCGGAAGTTCGCGATCGCGGCCGGAGCGGTGCCGGAGATCCGCGCCCGTGACGTGCACCGCGAGCCGACTCCGCGGCTTGGCGGGATCGCGATGTTCGGCGGGTTGTGCGCGGGACTCCTGGTGGCAGGGCACCTGACCAACCTCAAGAGCGTCTTCGAGACCAACGAGCCGCGGGCACTGTTGTCCGGCGCCGCGCTGATCTGGATCCTCGGCGTCCTGGACGACAAGTGGGGCGTGGACGCGCTGGTCAAGCTGGGCGGCCAGATGATCGCCGCCGGCGTGATGGTCCTCCAGGGCCTGACGATCCTCTACCTCCCGGTCCCCGGCATCGGCACCGTCGCGCTGACGCCGATGCAGGGCACGCTGCTGACCGTCGCGCTGGTCGTCATCACCATCAACGCGGTGAACTTCGTGGACGGCCTGGACGGTCTGGCATCCGGCATGGTCTGCATCGCCGCGGCCGCGTTCTTCATGTACACGTACCGGCTCTGGTTCGGTTACGGCATCGAGGCGGCCGCGCCCGCCACCCTGTTCTCGGTCGTCCTGATGGGCATGTGCCTGGGCTTCCTGCCGCACAACATGCACCCCGCGCGGATCTTCATGGGCGACTCCGGCTCGATGCTGATCGGCCTGGTGATGGCGGCCGGCGCGGTCTCGCTGACCGGCCAGGTCGACCCGGACCTGCTCAACCAGAAGGCGGGCGGCCTGCGCGAGGCGACCCACGCGATGGTGCCGGTCTACATCCCGCTGCTGCTGCCGCTGACGATCATCGCGGTGCCGGTCGCGGACCTGATTCTGGCCATTGTGCGACGGACCTGGAAGGGCCAGTCACCGTTCGCCGCGGACCGCGGGCACCTGCACCACCGCCTGCTGGAGATCGGCCACTCCCACAGCCGCGCGGTGCTGATCATGTACTTCTGGTCGGCGCTGATCGCGTTCGGCGCGGTCGCGTACTCGGCGAACGACGCCAGCATGTGGATCGTCCTGGGGATCGTGCTGCTCAGCGCGGTCGGCCTGGTGCTGCTCCTGCTGCCGCGCTTCACCCCGCGGGCCCCGATGTGGGCCCAGCGGCTGGTCCCGCCGCGCTACCGCAGGGTCGTGCGGGAGCCGCTGTCGGCGACCGCGGCGGCGGGGGAGGACGCCGTGGACGGCGCGGTCGACGAGGAGCGTCGGACGCCGATTCCGGCCGGGATCCACGGGGCCACGGCCATCGGCGACCGGTCACGCTTCGTGGATCGCCGGAGGGCGGGGAGTCATCACTGAGGCACCTCGTCGTCGCCCGAACGTGCCGTAAGAATCGGGATGGTTGACCCCATACCAGACAATCGACGGCCCGTCAGTGCACCTATGGGCGGCGTCACTCTCACGTGTGACAGGATCCACACGAACCAGGTAAAGACCTCATCAAATAGTTTGTGATACCGTTCACGAAACCCGGCGATAGAGCCGAAGGGCCGTAGTGCGACGGTCCATTGGCCTCAGGTTCTTCCTCAGGCCGGGTCTACGCTCGTCCCTGACGACACCACCCCCACCCATTGCCGGAGCGCCACCATGCAGTCGAATGACGCCCGACTACTCCTCCACGCCGCTGTGCCCACCGTTGCCGCCGGCGCCATCGCCGTTGCCGTGAGCGGGGCGATCGCGGGTGCGACGGGAGCGATCGGCGCCGTCGTCGGCACCGTGCTGGTGGTGCTGGTGATGGGCGCAGGACTCATCGTCCTGCAGCAGACCGCGAAAAAGCTTCCGCAGTTGTTCCAGATGATGGGGCTGCTGCTGTACACCGTGCAGATCCTGTTCGTGGCGGTGTTCCTCATCGCCTTCAAGGACACAAACCTCTTCGACACCAAGGCATTTGCGCTCACTCTGCTCGCTGCCACCCTCGTGTGGATCGCCGCTCAGACGCGCGGTCACATGAAGGCGAAGATTCTGTACGTGGACCCCGACTCCGCGGAGGGCAAGAAGGCGGAGACGGCGGGGTCGCCGACGTGACACGTAGGGCCGAGATAAAAGGCCTCAGGCAGGCCTGCTATCGTCCGGTGCCAACTGCGGCGCTGATGGCGCAGGCGGCTGAGCTCCCGGAGTCCACGCGTAGGAACGGGAAGTTCTCGCGGCCGATGCCTGTGATCCGGTCCGGCCTAGTGTCGACCAGCCGCCCCCTAATCCGTAACACCAGTCCAGTGCCGCTCCGTGGTTCAACGCCGCGCCGACACAACGAGGTTGCCGTACCCATGCGCCACGCTGAAGGAGCTCGCGGTGAGTGCTGAAACGATGCTCGCCTTCGAGACCGATTGCCACATCTTTTCCGGGTGCGGCTTTGATGCCCCCGGGCTTCATAACTTCGTCTTCGAGCCGCTCTTCACCATCGGCGGCTTCGAGTTCAACAAGCCGATGCTGCTGGCACTGCTCAGCACGGTCGTTGTTGTGTGGTTCTTCTGGGCTGCATTCGGCCGGGCCAAGGTCGTGCCCGGAAAGCTCCAGTTGATCGGCGAGGCGGGTTATGACTTCGTGCGCCGCGGTCTCGTCTACGACGCGTTGGGCAAGAAGGAGGGGGAGAAGTACGTCCCCTTCATGGTCTCGCTGTTCTTCTTCGTCTGGATCATGAACATCTGGTCGATCATCCCCGTCGCCGCCTTCCCGGTGACGTCGGTGATCGCCTTCCCCGCGGGTCTCGCCGGGATCGTCTACATCCTGTGGGTCTTCCTCACGTTCAAGAAGCACGGCTTCGTCGGTGCCTTCAAGAACTTCAGCGGCTATGACAAGTCGCTCGGCTGGGTCCTGCCGCTGCTCATGATCATCGAGCTCTTCTCGAACCTGATCATCCGGCCGTTCACCCACGCGGTGCGTCTCTTCGCGAACATGTTCGCGGGCCACCTGCTGATCCTGATGTTCACCATCGCCAGCTGGTACCTGCTGAACGGGATCGGCTTCGTGTACGCCGGTGCCTCGTTCATCATGACTCTGCTGATGACGGCCTTCGAGCTGTTCATCCAGGCCGTCCAGGCGTACGTCTTCGTCCTTCTGGCCTGCAACTACGTCCAGGGCGCGCTCGCCGAGCACCACTGAGCACCCCGCCTCCCACCCCAAATAGCTGTCCGGTGGCCAACCCCCACCGGTACGTGAAACGAGAAGGAAGTAACGGCATGTCCGCTGCTCTCGAGATGGTCAACCACCTCGCCGCCGCCGGCGACTCCGCGAAGACCACGGTCGTCGGCAACGTCGCCGCCATCGGTTACGGCCTCGCCGCCATCGGCCCCGGCGTCGGCGTCGGCATCATCTTCGGTAACGGCACCCAGGCCCTGGCGCGTCAGCCCGAGGCCGCCGGCCTGATCCGCACCAACCAGATCATGGGCTTCGCCTTCTGTGAGGCGCTCGCCCTGATCGGCATCGTCATGGGCTTCGTCTACAAGTAAACCGAAGCCGCATCGACTACCCATCCAGACGGAAGGCACTGATGTGAACGCCCTGGTCAACTTGGCGGCGGAGGTTCCTGAGAACCCCCTCGTCCCGCCGATTCCAGAGCTGGTCATCGGCCTGATCGCTTTCTTCATCGTCTTCGGCTTCCTTGCCAAGAAGCTCCTCCCGAACATCAACAAGGTTCTGGACGAGCGTCGGGCGCAGATCGAAGGCCGGATCGAGGATGCCGAGGCGACTCAGGCCGAGGCCCAGCAGGTTCTCGCGGACTACCGGGCCCAGCTCGCCGACGCTCGTCACGAGGCCGCGCGCCTGCGCCAGGAGGCGCAGGAGCAGGGCGCGACGCTCATCGCCGAGATGCGCGCCGAGGGCCAGCGGCAGCGTGAGGAGATCATCGCCGCCGGTCACGCCCAGATCGAGGCGGACCGCAAGGCGGCTGCGCAGTCGCTGCGCCAGGACGTTGGCACCCTCGCCACCGAACTGGCCGGCAAGCTCGTCGGCGAGTCCCTTGAGGACCACGCCCGGCAGAGCCGGACCATCGACCGCTTCCTCGACGAGCTCGAGGCGAAGGCGGCGTCGGACGCGACGAAGGCTGAGGCCGGCCGATGAATGGAGCGAGCCGCGAGGCACTCTCCTCCGCACGCGAGCGTTTCGACGCGCTGACGGACAACGCGTCCGTCGACGCGGCGAAGCTCGCTGAGGAGCTGGCTGCCGTCACCGCTCTGCTCGACCGTGAGGTGTCGTTGCGCCGGGTCCTCACCGACCCGGCGCAGTCCGGCGAGGCGCGGGCCGAGCTGGTCCGTCGGCTGCTCGGCGGTCAGGTCGGCGAGGCCACCCTCGACCTGGTCTCCGGCATGGTCCGGGACCGCTGGTCGCGTTCGCGCGACCTGTCGGACGCGGTCGAGGAGCTGGCGCACAGTGCCGACCTCGTCGCGGCCCAGCGGGCCGACCGACTGGACGACGTCGAGGACGAGCTGTTCCGGTTCGGCCGGATCATCGCGTCCAACGGTGAGCTCCGCCGTGCGCTGACCGACCAGAAGGCGACGGTGTCCGCCAAGACGGAACTGCTGCACTCGCTGCTGGGCGGCCGGGCCAATCCGGTCACCGAGCGGCTGGTCGTCCGTCTTGTCGCACAGCCGCGGAGCCGTAGCCTGGAGGCGGGGCTCGACGCCCTCTCCAAGCTGGCTGCGACCCGCCGGGACCGGATGGTCGCGGTGGTCACCTCCGCGGCGCCGCTCAGCGACGGACAGCGGCAGCGCCTCGGCGCCGCACTGGCCCAGCTGTACGGCCGGCAGATCCACCTGAACGTCGACGTGGACCCCGAGGTCCTCGGCGGTGTGCAGGTCCGGATCGGCGACGAGGTCATCAACGGGACCATCGTGGAGCGCCTCGACGAGGTGTCTCGGCGGATGGCCGGCTGACCCAGCCACCAACTCAAGAGCTGCACACCCGGCGGCCGCACCCCGGACCCGCCGGACCGACAGGTCCGGCCGCGGTCCGGACGACGCCCCGGGGAACAGCACAAGCACGACGGCGGCCCGAGTTGGGCCGTAGGCGGAGATGTCGGGGGACGAGCCCCCGGACAGCCGCAAGTAACTTCGGGCCCAACAAGGAGAGCAGGGAACCCAGATGGCGGAGCTCACGATCCGGCCGGAGGAGATCCGGGACGCGCTGGAGAACTTCGTCCAGGCGTACAAGCCGGACGCGGCCTCGCGCGAAGAGGTCGGCACGGTCAGCGATGCCGGTGACGGCATCGCGCACGTCGAGGGCCTGCCCTCGGCGATGGCGAACGAACTGCTGAAGTTCGAGGACGGCACGCTCGGTCTTGCGCTGAACCTGGAAGAGCGCGAGATCGGTGCGGTCATCCTCGGAGAGTTCAGCGGCATCGAGCAGGGCCAGCCGGTGCAGCGCACCGGTGAGGTGCTCTCGGTCGCCGTGGGCGAGGGCTACCTCGGCCGCGTCGTCGACCCGCTGGGCAACCCGATCGACGGCCTCGGCGAGATCGAGACCGAGGGCCGTCGTGCCCTGGAACTGCAGGCCCCCACGGTCATGCAGCGCAAGTCCGTCCACGAGCCGATGGCCACCGGCTACAAGGCCGTCGACGCCATGACGCCGGTCGGCCGCGGTCAGCGTCAGCTGGTCATCGGTGACCGCCAGACCGGCAAGACCGCCCTGGCCGTCGACACGATCATCAACCAGCGCGACAACTGGCGCTCCGGCGACCCGAAGAAGCAGGTCCGCTGCATCTACGTCGCCATCGGCCAGAAGGGCTCCACCATCGCGTCGGTGCGCCGCTCGCTGGAGGAGAACGGTGCGCTGGAGTACACCACCATCGTCGCCGCCCCGGCGTCCGACCCGGCGGGCTTCAAGTACCTGGCCCCGTACACCGGCTCGGCCATCGGTCAGCACTGGATGTACCAGGGCAAGCACGTCCTGATCGTCTTCGACGACCTCTCGAAGCAGGCCGACGCCTACCGCGCCGTGTCCCTGCTGCTGCGCCGCCCGCCGGGCCGTGAGGCCTACCCGGGTGACGTCTTCTACCTGCACTCGCGTCTGCTGGAGCGCTGCGCCAAGCTCTCCGACGAGATGGGCGCCGGTTCGATGACCGGTCTGCCGATCGTCGAGACCAAGGCGAACGACGTGTCGGCGTTCATCCCGACCAACGTCATCTCCATCACCGACGGCCAGTGCTTCCTGGAGTCGGACCTGTTCAACGCGAACCAGCGTCCGGCGCTCAACGTCGGCATCTCGGTCTCCCGCGTCGGTGGTTCCGCGCAGCACAAGGCCATGAAGCAGGTTTCCGGCCGGCTCCGCGTGGACCTCGCCCAGTACCGCGAGCTGGAGGCGTTCGCCGCCTTCGGTTCCGACCTGGACGCGGCCTCCAAGGCGCAGCTGGAGCGCGGCAAGCGCATGACCGAGCTGCTGAAGCAGGCCCAGTACGCGCCGTACTCGGTCGAGGACCAGGTCATCTCCATTTGGTCGGGCACCAACGGCAAGATGGACGACGTCCCGGTCGAGGACATCCGCCGCTTCGAGCGGGAGCTCCTCGACTACCTCCACCGTGAGAAGAAGGACCTCCTGACCAGCATCCGCGAGGGCGGCAAGATGTCGGACGACACCCTCGGAGCGATCTCCGAGGCCGTCGACGGCTTCAAGCGGCAGTTCGAGACCTCGGACGGCAAGCTGCTCGGCGAGGACGCCCCGGCCGGCACCGGCAAGTGACGACGGAAGGGACCTGATCCATGGGAGCCAAGCTCCGGGTCTACAAGCGTCGCATCCGTTCCGTCACCGCGACCAAGAAGATCACCAAGGCGATGGAGATGATCGCCGCCTCGCGCGTCGTCAAGGCGCAGCGCCAGGTGGCGGCATCGACGCCGTACGCGAGTGAACTGACCCGCGCGGTGACGGCGGTTGCCACGGGCTCGAACACCCAGCACCCGCTGACGACCGAGGTGGAGAAGCCGGCCCGCGCCGCACTGTTGCTCATCACGAGCGACCGCGGTCTGGCCGGTGGCTACTCCTCCAACGTCATCAAGGCCGCGGACCTGCTCACCGAGCGGCTCAAGGCCGAGGGCAAGGAAGTCGACGTCTACATCGTCGGCCGCAAGGGCGTGTCGTACTACAACTTCCGCGAGCGCAAGGTCGTGGAGGCGTGGACCGGCTTCACCGACAGCCCGACGTACGCGGACGCGAAGAAGATCGCCGCACCGCTCATCACGGCCGTCCAGCAGGACACCGCCGAGGGCGGCGTGGACGAACTCCACATCGTCTACACCGAGTTCGTCTCGATGATGACGCAGACGGCGATCGACAACCGTCTGCTGCCGCTCAGCCTCGACAAGACGGCGGAGTCGGAGGACGTGCCCAAGGGCGAGGTCCTCCCGCTGTTCGACTTCGAGCCGTCGGCCGAGGACGTCCTGGACGCCCTGCTGCCGCGGTACGTCGAGTCGCGGATCTACAACGCGCTCCTGCAGGCCGCCGCCTCCAAGCACGCCGCCACGCGGCGCGCGATGAAGTCGGCGACCGATAACGCAGAAGACATCATTAAGTCGCTCTCGCGGCTTGCCAACGCGGCCCGACAGGCCGAAATCACCCAGGAAATCAGCGAGATCGTCGGCGGCAGTGCCGCACTGGCCGACGCGACCGCGGGGAGTGACTGACAACTATGACCACCACTGTTGAGACGGCCGCTGCCACGGGCCGCGTCGCCCGGGTCATCGGCCCGGTCGTCGACGTGGAGTTCCCCGTCGACGCGTTGCCGGACATCTACAACGCGCTGCACGTCCAGGTCGACGACCCGGCCACCCCGGGCGAGAAGCGGACGCTGACCCTGGAGGTTGCACAGCACCTCGGCGAGGGCCAGGTCCGTGCGATCTCCATGCAGCCCACCGACGGTCTGGTCCGCCAGGCCCCGGTGGTCAACACCGGCGCGGGCATCACCGTCCCGGTCGGCGACATCACCCAGGGCAAGGTGTTCAACACCCTCGGTGAGATCCTGAACGACCCGGAGGCCGCTTCGCAGGTCACCGAGCGTTGGGCGATCCACCGCAAGGCCCCGGCGTTCGACCAGCTCGAGTCGAAGACCGAGATGTTCGAGACCGGCCTGAAGGTCGTCGACCTGCTGACCCCGTACGTCAAGGGCGGCAAGATCGGTCTGTTCGGTGGCGCCGGTGTCGGCAAGACCGTTCTGATCCAGGAAATGATCATGCGTGTGGCGAAGCTGCACGAGGGCGTCTCCGTCTTCGCCGGTGTCGGCGAGCGCACCCGTGAGGGCAACGACCTCATGGACGAGATGGAGGAGGCCGGCGTTCTCGACAAGACCGCGCTGGTCTTCGGCCAGATGGACGAGCCCCCGGGCACCCGTCTGCGCGTGGCCCTGGCCGGTCTGACCATGGCGGAGTACTTCCGCGATGTGAAGAAGCAGGACGTGTTGTTCTTCATCGACAACATCTTCCGCTTCACCCAGGCCGGTTCCGAGGTCTCGACCCTGCTGGGTCGCATGCCCTCGGCCGTGGGTTACCAGCCGAACCTGGCCGACGAGATGGGCATCCTGCAGGAGCGCATCACCTCGACCCGTGGTCACTCGATCACCTCGATGCAGGCGATCTACGTCCCCGCGGACGACCTGACCGACCCCGCGCCGGCCACCACCTTCGCGCACCTGGACGCCACCACCGTTCTGTCGCGTCCGATCTCGGAGAAGGGCATCTACCCGGCGGTCGACCCGCTGGACTCGACGTCCCGGATCCTGGACCCCCGGTACATCGCGCAGGAGCACTACGACACCGCCTCGCGCGTCAAGTCGATCCTGCAGAAGTACAAGGATCTGCAGGACATCATCGCGATCCTGGGCATCGACGAACTCGGCGAGGAGGACAAGATCATCGTCCACCGCGCCCGTCGCATCGAGCGCTTCCTGTCGCAGAACACCCACGCTGCCAAGCAGTTCACGGGTGTCGACGGCTCGGACGTCTCGCTCGACGAGTCGATCACCGCGTTCAACGCGATCGCCGACGGTGAGTACGACCACTTCCCCGAGCAGGCCTTCTTCATGTGCGGCGGCATCGACGACCTGAAGAAGAACGCCAAGGAGCTGGGCGTCTCCTGACCCCACCGGTCCCGGAGGCGGCCCTGGCCGCCTCCGGCCCGTACGACCACTAGTATTTGACCCAACACCTGCCACACCAGGCAGGTGGAGACCCGAGGAGCCATCGTGGCTGAGCTGCACGTCGAGTTGGTCGCCGCGGACCGTCAGGTCTGGTCCGGCGAGGCCAGCCTGGTCGTCGCGCGCACCTCGTCGGGCGACATCGGCGTCATGCCCGGACACCAGCCGCTGCTCGGCGTGCTGCAGTCGGGCCCGGTGACGATTCGTACGACCGGTGAGAGCGGGGACGGCACCGTCGTCGCCGCAGTGCACGGCGGCTTCATCTCGTTCGCCGACAACAAGCTGTCCCTGCTCGCAGAGGTGGCCGAGCTGTCGGACGAGATCGATGTCCAGCGCGCGGAGCGGGCCCTGGAGCGAGCGAAGTCGGCGGCCGACGCGGCCGCCGAGCGTCGCGCCGACGTCCGGCTGCGTGCGGTGACGGGCGTTCACTGAGCCCCGTCACCGACGAGATCGATCCTCAGCCGCGGGCTGCCCGGAGTTCCGGAGCGGTCCGCGGCTGAGGCAATGCAGGTGCGTTTCCCTGCCCCCGGACTCCACCCGGGGGTACCCCCACAGCGAAGCGAGGAGGTCGGTCGAGATGGTCCTCGCTCTGCTTGTGAGCGGCATCGTCGTGGTACTGGTGCTGCTGGGCCTGTTCGTCTTCGGATTGCGGCGCAGGCTCATCCAGAAGTCCGGGGGGACGTTCGACTGCAGCCTCCGGTGGAACGTGCCGGAGGAGAGCGGCGACCCCAGCGGCAAGGGCTGGATCTACGGGGTGGCCCGCTACAACGGTGACCGGGTGGAGTGGTTCCGGGTCTTTTCGTACGCGCCGCGCCCGCGGCGGCTGCTGGAGCGGGCCTCCATCGAGGTGGTCCAGCGGCGCACCCCGCAGGGCGAGGAGGAACTCGCGCTGCTCTCGGACGCCATCGTGCTCACCTGCCGGCACCGCGGGACGCGGCTGGAGCTGGCGATGAGCGAGGACGCGCTGACCGGTTTCCTGGCGTGGCTGGAGGCGGCGCCGCCAGGGCAGCGGGTGAACGTGGCCTGAGCGGCGCCTCGGCGCCGGCCGGTGCCGGTGACGTTCGACCCGCTGCCGTCGGGCGGATGCCTCACACGATGACCGGCAGCTTCTCCAGACCGTGGATGATGGTGCTGAAGCGGTAGGTCAGCTCGTCGAGGGCGACCGCCGGCTTGATGTCGGGGAACCGCGCCAGGAGGCGGCCGAGGGCGATCTCCCCCTCCATTCGGGCCAGGGGAGCGCCGAGGCAGAAGTGCGCGCCGTGGCCGAAGCCGAGGTGACCGCCCGCGGGACGGGTGACGTCCAGGCGGTCCGGGTCCGCGAAGCGGTCGGCGTCGCGGTTGGCGGCCAGCAGGGAGACCACGACGAGTTCGCCGGCGGGGATGGTCACGCCGCTGAAGGTGACGGGTTCCGCGGTGGAGCGGAACGTGGCCGTGTTGATCGGCCCGTCGTAGCGCAGGAACTCCTCGATCGCGCCCGGCAGCAGTGCCGGGTCGGCCCGTAGGGCGGCGAGCTGGTCGGGGTGGCGCAGCAGCGCGAGGACGGAGTTCCCGATGAGGTTGACGGTGGACTCGTTGCCGGCGACCAGCAGCAGCAACGCCATCGAGATCAGCTCGCCCTCGCTGAGCCGGTCCTCTTCGTCCCGGACCTGTACGAGACTCGAGAGCAGGTCGTCGGCCGGGCGGGCGCGCTTCTCGGCGAGGAGTGCGCCGAGGAAGGCGAACATCTGCTGGCCGGCCTCGGCGGTCTCGGCGGCGTCGGCCGAGGAGAGCAGGGCGTTGGACCAGTCGGTGAAGACGCCGCGGTCCTTCGGCGGGACGCCCAGCAGGTCGCAGATGACGATGATGGGGAGCGGGAGCGCGAAGGAGGCGAGGAGGTCCACCTCGCTGCCCCGCGGCAGGTCGTCGAGCAGGTCGTCGGTGACCTCTTCGATGCGGGAGCGCATCGCGGCGACCGTGCGCGGGGTGAAGGCGCGGTTGACGAGCCGGCGGAGTCGGGTGTGGTCCGGCGGGTCGGTGTTCAGGAGGTTGCCGGACAGCTCGTCGACCCAGCTCTCCCGGGCTTCCTGGCTCACCAGGTGGTTGCGCAGCACGCCGTCCACGTCGGACTTGTCGGAGCGCAGCCGTGGGTCGGAGAGGGCGGCGCGGACGTCGTCGTAGCGGGTGAGCAGCCAGACCGCCAATCCCTGCGGCAGCACCACCTTCTGCACCGGCGCCTGGTCGCGCATCTTCGCGTACAGGGCGTGCGGGTCGCGCAGGCTCTCGGGGGTGAAGGCGTCGGCGTGGGGGAGGGAGCTGTTGCTCATGATGCCTCCGTGAAGTGTCGGACGGCCCGGAGGGCCGGAACGCAGGCCGTCACCCCGGCAGTTGCGGACCGTCGGAGGGATGCGCACCGCATCGTGGCAGCGCTCGTGCGAGGGAGTGACGGGACCTGGGGGCGGGCTCCCCGGCGGTGCAGCCCGGTCGGAACGTACGGCGGCGGTGTGCTGTGCAATGGCTAGGTATTGCAATCGCAATGGAATGGTGGCGTCGGGCCTGCCTGCCGTACGGCTATGGATCATAAGGCATGGATTCGGCCGCGAAAAGAGGTCGATCAACTTCCTTTACTTGCGGGAGAGTTGGGGCGGTCGGCGGGGCGCGGTCGGGGTGCGGTGCGGGGGCCGGGGCCGGCTCGGTGCGGGGGCGATGGGGTGGCTGGCCTGGGGATTCCGGGTGACTGCGGGGGGCCGGGGCGATGTCCGCTCGCGGGGCGAACGGGCCGGTGGGTCACCGAAGTTCAGCCTTCCGACCCTTGCGCGTTCCGCCCTCGCGTGGTCCGGATCGCGCCGCATCCGGCGGGGGCCGGTCCGGTCGGCGTGGCGTGGTGACAGCAGAGCGTTCATGTGATCGGAAAGTCCTGGCGCAACGGCGGAATCGATGTATAGGCTGCCCGAGCCGGGGTGGTGACCATCCCCCGTGCCTTCGTAGTGCACCACATCGCCAAAGACTTTCAGCTTGAACGAGCTCGTGTGCCAGCGAAAATGGGGGATAGCAGGGTGGCTGTGTCGTTCGTGCCAGAAGAAGAGTCCGAGCAGACCCCGGACGTCGCAATCGTCGGTATGGTGGGAAGCTTCCCCGGAGCGACCGGCGTCGGGGAACTGTGGGACCTTCTGTGCACGGGGCGCGAGGGATTAACCCACTTCACCGAAGACGAACTCCTGGCGCACGGGCGGGAATCCCACCTGGTTGCCGACCCGCGCTATGTGCGCTCGCACGGCGTCATACCAGACGTCGACCTCTTCGACACGGCCTTCTTCGAGTTCACCCCCGCCGAGGCCGAGATCATCGACCCTCAGCAGCGGCTCTTCCTGCAACATTGCCATGCCGCACTGGAGGACGCGGGATACGATCCCTCCCGTTTCCCGGGACTCATCAGCGTGTATGCCGGCGCGGCCATCAACACGTACCTCCAGAACAACGTCTTGCCGAACGTGGACCAGACCACGACGTCCAACCACTTCGCCGTCATGGTCGGAAACGACAAGGACTATCTGGCGACCCGGGTCGCGTACAAGCTGGACCTCAAGGGCGCCGGCTACACCGTGCAGACCGCCTGCTCCACCTCGTTGGTGGCCATCCACCTCGCCTGCCAGGCACTGGTCAACGGCGAGTGCGACATGGCGCTGGCCGGCGGGGTGACCGTCAAGCTTCCGCAGGAGAAGGGGTACCTGTACGAAGAGGGCGCCATCCTGTCCAAGGACGGCCACGTACGGGTCTTCGACGCCGGGGCCAGCGGGACGGTGCTGGGCAACGGAGTGGGCGTCGTGGTGCTCAAGCTGCTGCGCGACGCGCTCGCCGACGGCGACACCGTGCACGCGGTGATCAAGGGCACGGCGACCAACAACGACGGATCGCTGAAGGTCAGTTACGCCGCGCCGGGCAAGGACGGGCAGGCCGCGGTCGTCGCCGAGGCGCACGCCGTCTCCGGCATCGACCCCGAGACGATCGGGTACGTCGAGGCGCACGGCACCGGGACCCGACTGGGCGACCCGGTCGAGGTTTCCGCACTCAGTCAGGCATTCCGTGCGGCCACCGAGCGAAAGGGCTTCTGCGGCATCGGCTCGGTAAAGTCCAATCTTGGACATCTTGATGCCGCCGCGGGCGTCACCGGGGTCATCAAGACCGCCCTCATGCTGCGCCACAAGGCGCTGGCCCCCACGATCAACTTCGATCGCCCCAATCCCGAAATCGACTTCGCGAACAGCCCGTTCCGGGTCGTCGACGAGTTCCGCCCGTGGGAAAGCGACGGCATTCCGCGTCGGGCCGGGGTCAGCTCCTTCGGAATCGGTGGCACGAATGCCCACGCGATCCTCGAAGAGGCACCGGAGAGCGCTCTCACCGATCCCGGGGCGCCGGAGCAAATACTCGTCCTGTCGGCGAAGACCGCCACCGCCCTGGAGGCGATCACCAGGAATGTGGCGGGCCACCTTCGGGCCCATCCGGACCTTTCCGCGGCCGATGTGGCCTACACGCTGGCGGTCGGCCGACAGCAGTATCCGTACCGTCGCGCGGTGCTCTCCCATGGCGATGCCGGTGCTGCCGCGGAAGCCCTCGAAGCGGCTTTGCGAGAGAATTCCGAGGCGGCTGGGAATTCCGCACCGAAGGCGGTACGGACGGCAATTCCGCTGCATTTCGTCTTCCGGGACGAGCTGGCCGACGCGGCGGCCCTCGCCGCCGAACTTTGCTCAAGTGAAGAACCGTTCAAGAGGTACTACCAGGCTGCGCGGCGGGCCGGGGCCGGCAAGCGGGGCGCGGCCGGTACGGGCTTCGCGGTGCAGTACGCCCGCGGCCGGGTGTGGCTGGAGCGGGGCCTGGTGCCCGCCGTCGCGTACGGGCGGGGGACGGGTGGGTTGGCCGCGGCGTGCGTGGCCGGTTCGCTCACGCTCAAGGACGCGATGGCGCTGCTGGACCAGGGCCCGGGCGCCGTGGACGCGTTCGTGCAGGGACTCGCGGAAGGACGTCCCGAGGGGCGGCGCAGGCCACGGTTCGCGGTGAAGCCGCTGACGGCACAGGGGCGTTCGGCGGACGACGGTGCCGCGGTGGTGCTGGAGGTGGGCGCGGAGGGGCCGCTGGAGACCGTGCGTCGGGTGTGGCTGGCCGGCGGCACCGTCGACTGGTCCGGGCACTTCGCCGACCAGCGACGTCGCCGGATCTCGCTGCCCACCTATCCCTTCGAGGGCCGCCGCGTCTGGATGGACGAGCCGGTGCGCGCGGCCGGGTCGGCCGAGGGGTCAAGTGCGCCCGCTGCCGCGGCTGGTGTGGGTGGGTTGCATCCGTTGGTGGATGCGAATGTGTCGTCGTTGTTTGAGCAGCGGTATGTGGCCAGGCGGGATGGGGGTGAGTTTTATTTGGCTGATCATGTGGTGTTTGGGCGTCGGGTGTGGCCTGCGGTGGCGTATGTGGAGTTGGCGC